>DAIDJG010000332.1 GCA_027451445.1 Singulisphaera sp. | reverse complement strand
AACTCGCGGTTTCTGGTCAACGTCCATGAGGGCCATGTCGGGCTGGTCGGACGGCCGGGGACGAGTCACGCGGCCCAGAGAAGAGGCCACCGGTACTTCCCGCGCACGCCGGCGGACGGGGAAGTTTCCCGTCACTGAGCTCGACCGAGAACCCGTCGATTATCGTTACCGCTCACAAAGCCGAGTTGAGGAACTTCTGTCGACCGGAGGTACCACGATGGTGTGGTGCCGCGCGTCTGATCAAAACCGCGACGTAGCGGCGCAGCGCACCGGTCCGACGTGGAGGCAGAGCCTCGTACCGTTTGATTTACCAGGTTTATCCTTAGGAGTTACGTAGTTGACGTTTTGGTGCGCCTCACACGGAAATCCTCGTTCCCACGCTCCCGAGGCTGTGATTCTTTGCAGAAAACCGCCACATGCACGAAGTTTTATGGTCGCAAGTCGTTTACAGGGAGCACCTTAAAATCATCAAAGGTCGCTTGTGTGGCTGTTTCCGTCAAAAAATCACACGCTCTCCCGCGTGGGAATGCAGTCTTCGACGCTCTGCGTCGTCTTCTGCGCTAGGTTTCGCCGACGGGTACCGGCAACGCCTGACTTGGCTCAGCAAACGCACCGCTGGGGCGAACGCAGAGCGATCAAGACTGCATTCCCACGCAGGAGCGTGAGAACGAGGGCACGCTGTTCGCGGCGGCGTGGTGATTCCAACTGCGTAACTCCTGACCCTAACGCTGTACCACCATTTTTCCCAACGTTGCATTGGGAATTTTCTGGATTCTAAAGCATGAACTTTTTTATGAAACCAATAAACTTTTCCACTCACAGCGCGATTCTTTAGCCCGATCAGGGCATGCCTGCGACTTGCGCCAGGAACGGAATCCCCGTATTCCCGATGGTTTTGTCCTAGTTCGGTTAGTGACGATCGGGGCCATGACAAAACCCCCGGAGGACGCGCACTTCGCTGCCGCCGACCGAGATAGTGCGGAAACGAGGCCTCCCCTCAATGGAAACCGCGCCGGAGCCTGGCCATGCGCTTAATGCGCACGGCCTCCGGACTGGCGATTTCCGCTTCCTCCGTGTCGTAGTCCGACGCAAACGTAAAAACCGCTTCCGGCTGCTCGGCCTAGCCTGGCCTGGCCGCACAGAATTGATCACATGCGGGTTTGCTGCGAAACGTTTCGGAGTTCGAGTCCGTTCCTCCGTTCGCAAGGTTTTGCTGGCGCTTTGACACCGATTGTGTTTACTCAATCGTCATTGAGCGTGTGGTTGAACGAGTCGTCGGGCATTTGGCGATGGCAGACGGTGCATTTGCTGATCGTGCCGGGGAACCCCTGAAGGTTGATCGCTTCCTGGTTGTCCGCGGCGGTAACGGTCGGCGTGATGGCGTGCGGACTGCCGTGGCACGCGGCGCACTTGACGCCGTTATGACCGTGCGAATCCTTGTAGAGCTTGCCGGGTTCCTCGTACTGGTGGCCGGGCGTGTTGTGACAGTCGGTGCAGTGCGGGAGGTCGACCCAGGGCCTGCGTGCTGGGTTGGCGACGGCGGTCATGTCGCCGTGGCAGTTGGTGCAGTGAATGTTGTTGGCCACGTGAACATCGCGTTGGCATTGCGTGTTCATACCGGGGTGGCAGGCGTAACAGGTGTTACCATTGACAGCCTTCATCACGGCGGGGTTGGTAAACCGGTTCGCATGGGCGCCGTGCATCGAGTGCGACATCGTGGGGACGCCCGATACACCGGCTGTTCCGAGCGCGGGGTCGGCGTGACACGATGCGCAGAGGACGGGGGTGGACTGAGTCAGCGGGCGCGCATAGCGCGGCGGATTCACGCCGTAGTAAAACTCCGCATCGTGCTTGGCCAGGATATCCGACGCCACCTTGGAGGGGTCGTTGGGACTGTGGCAGAGGTTGCAACTGATCTCCCAGGAGACAGGGATCACCGGCGTGTTCTGGCCGGCCAACTTGCCGTTTTTGTAGACCTGAACCAGAGCAAGCTGGAACGGGTTGAAGACCCCCGCGTCCGTGATGGGAACCACAGGGATACCCGTGGCCGCCCAGTCGCCTTCCGTGGTGGGGGACATCACGCCGGTAAGCGAGTTCCCCGTAAGGCCCACATTCGGGGCCAAGGGCGCCTTCAACCCGAACAGGGCCTGGGCATAGTTCCAGAAGTTGGTCTTGTTGGCCGACGACCTGTTGCCCGGAATCGAGTACTTGACCTGGACCCCCTGTGTGACGATCCGGGGATCCTCGCCCGAGCGGTCGATGATCTCGGCGTGGAGATTGTTGTAGGGGGGCAAGATGCAGATCTGGCTGAAGTCCTGGTTGATGCAGTGCATCCCCAGGTCGTTGTAGCCCAGCACCACCATTGAGGCGGGAGCGGATTTCGCGGTCGGCGCCGGCCCAGTCTTCGTGGTCAGACGTTTCTTCTTCGTTGAGATTCGCGTGCCGTGGCCTTGATTCGGAGCGCGATTTCCCGCACGCCCGGACAAACGCGTCGCCCCCTTGGCGCGCGCGCCGGAGCCCAATGCCATCGGACCAATGAGGACGACGGCGAGCATCCCTGCCGCCACAAGAAGGCCGACGTAAGGGGGGAGTCCCCGAGTTCTTTTCAACGCCGGAGAAGCCATGGGAAAGTGTTCCTTCGATGGGCGACCGCTCGAGCGAGGCGGAAGCGACGATGGCAGAAATAAGATGCCCATCAACCTCAGCGAAGTGTCCGGCCAAAAGCGCGCCTGCTCCTAATCGAATTCGGAATTTCCAAAACTGCACCTCTCTTAGATTAGGTGATCTCGTCAAACCCACATGAAAAACCAAAGATTCACGAAAACCCAGAGATGCCCTTTCCACAGGACATGCATTGAGTCGGTGGTTCGTCGCCGCAAAATCGCGACAGGAACCTGGCGAAGTGCATGTTCTGGCGTTTCTCCTTCGATCCATCAGTCAGAAGCTCGCGGCGGCTTGATGGAGCCATTCCAGTCTGCTCAAATTGCCTTTCAGGTGGTCCGAAGCGGCTCCAAAGTGCTTGGACTCGACGTTCATCTGGGAAATGTCAGATGAGTATTCACTGCACCTGCCGCAGTCTCCGGGCTTCGCGTTTCGTGCGCCTCGCCGGTCTGTGGGGCGTGTTCGTCTGCAATCTCGCGACCGCCATGGCGGACGAAACGGGGGCGCAGCTCTTCGCGAGGCTGTGCGCATCCTGTCACGGGGCGCACGGCGAAGGGACGCCCCAGGAATACCCGCAGCCGCTGTCGGCCGACCGGCCCTTGACGGACCTTGCGCGATTCATCGCCCGCGCGATGCCCGCCGATGACCCGGGCACTTGCCGGGCCGACGAGGCCGAACGCCTCGCCGCCTACATCCGCGAGTCCTTCGCGTCCAGAACGACCGCCGCGCATCTCGGGTTAACCCGGCTGACCGTTGGCCAGTATCGCGGCGCCGTGGCCGATCTCATGGCGAGTTTCCGCACGCCTCTCCCGCGCGATCACACGCGCGGTGTGCTCGGCGATTACTACACCATGAAGCCCGACCGCGACAACAAGCATGTCATGCAGCGGCTCGATCCCGAGCTCCGCTTCGATTTCGGCCGCTCGAGCCCCGATCCCAAGACGATCGACCTGCACGAGTTCACGATCAGTTGGGAGGGGTCGCTCCTGGTCCCCGAGAGCGGCGAGTACGAGTTCATCGTCCGCACCGAACACGCCGTACGGTTCTGGTTGAACAACCTGAAGCAACCGCTCATCGATGCGTGGGTCAAGTCGGGCCAGGACGGCGAGTACCGCGCATCGGCCCGGCTGCTCGGCGGGCGAGCTTACGCGCTCAAGCTCGTGTTCTCCAAGATGTCGCTCATGCCTTCGGCCGTGCGCAAGAAAACCGCGCCGGAAGCGATCCCAACGGCCTCGATCGTGCTCGAGTGGACTCGCCCGCACCGTGTGTCCGAGCCGGTGCCGACGCGTTACCTCGTGCCCCACCGCGCACCCGAGAGCCTGGTCGTTGCGACGCCGTTTCCGCCCGACGACCGGAGTGCAGGATATGAGCGCGGAACCTCGATCTCGAAGGCATGGGACCAGGCGACGACCGACGCGGCCGTCGAGGCGACCGACTACGTGATGACCCACCTGGGCGACCTTACCGGCGGAATCGGTGAAGCGACCCGTGAAACCGCCCCGCAGCTCAATACGTTCTGCCGGCAATTCGTCGAGCGCGCGTTTCGTCGCCCGCTGAGCGACGAGCAAGCGCGGCTCTTCGTTGACCGGTTGTTCGAGAGCGCACCCGACCCCAGCGCTGCGGTGCAGCGGGTTGTGCTCCTGACTCTCAAGTCACCCCGCTTCCTTTATCACGACCTCGTCGGCAACGACGCCTACTCCGTAGCCTCGCGGCTCTCGTTCGCACTCTGGGACTCGCTGCCGGATGCCGGGTTGCTCCAGGCGGCCGCTTCCGGTCAGCTCACCAGCGCCGAACACGTGGCGGCCCAGGCCCGCCGTATGGCCGCCGACCCACGGGCAGCCAGCAAGCTTCGAGCGTTCTTCCTCCAATGGTTGAAGGTGGAGCATCCCCCAGACCTATCGAAGTCGAAGGCCGAGTTCCCCGCCTTCGACGCGGCGGCCGCCTCGGATTTGCGCGCGTCGCTCGAGTTGCTCCTCGACGATCAGATTGAGGGACAGACCTCGGATTTCCGCCGCGTCTTCCTCGCCGACGAACTCTACCTCAACGGCCGCCTGGCGCGTCTCTACGGGGTGGATCTGCCGGGCGATGCTCCGTTCCGAAAGATCAGCCTCGACAACGGCCGACGCGCGGGGGTGCTCACGCACCCCTACCTGTTAGCCGTGTTCGCCGGAGCGGAGTCGACGTCGCCGATCCATCGCGGGGTGTTCCTCGTTCGAAACGTCCTGGGCCGCTCGCTCCGGCCTCCGCCCGACGCCTTCGCCCCGCTGTCACCGTCGCTCCACCCGGATCTGACCACCCGTCAGCGCGTGGAGCTTCAGACCAAGGCCGAGACGTGCCAGTCGTGCCACGGCGTCATCAATCCCTTGGGATTTGCGCTGGAGCACTTCGACGCGATCGGTCGATATCGCGAGCAAGACCGGGGACACGCGGTCGACGCCAAGGGCACCTACGCGAATCGCTCAGGGGACTCGGTCACGTTCAACGGTGCACGCGAACTGGCGCAGTTCCTGGCGGCCAGTAACGACGTACACACCGCCTTCGTGAAGCAGCTCTTCCACCATACGACCAAGGAATCCATCCACGCGTATGGCCCCCAGACCGTGACCCGTCTCACGCATACGTTTGTTGAGTCCGGCTTCGACGTGCGGAAACTGCTGATCGAGATCGCGACCGCATCGGCCCTGAGGCCACGCGACGTGGTCGTGCAGCAGAAATAAGGTTAGGATCGACGCACTGGACGATCGTCCCTCGGAGGATACAACGTGACCCGAGCCAGCTCTCGACGCGAGTTTATCCGCGACCTCGGCCTGAGCGCCGCCGTGTTACCGTTCGTGCTCAACCTCTCGAGCGTGGGCTTCGCCAATCCGGCGGGGCGCAAGCAGCGTCTGGTCATCATGTTCAGCCCGAACGGCGTGATCCCGAGCACGTTCTGGCCTGACGAGGTCGGTGAAACGTTCACACTCAAGGAGAGCCTTCAGCCGCTCGAGCCGTTCCGCAATCGCACGCTGATCCTCAACGGCATCTGCGACAAGGTGCGCGGGGAGGGCGACAACCACATGCGCGGCATGGGCTGTCTGCTCACGGGCATTGAGTTGTTCCGTGGCAGTGTGGCGTCGGGAGATGAGTTCTTCGCGGGTTGGTCGCGGGGGATCTCGATCGATCAGGAGATCAAGAACTTCCTTCAGCAGTCACCCGCCACGCGCACCCGTTTCGGCTCGCTCGAGTTCGGCGTGAACGTGCCCGATCGTGCCGACACATGGACGCGCATGGTCTTCTCCGGGCCAAACAAACCGCTGACGCCGGTCAGCGACCCCTACCAGATGCTCGGCCGGCTCTACGGCCGGTTGAAGAACCAGGAAAACATGAAGAGCGTCCTCGACCCGCTCCTGGACGACCTGCGCAAGGTCAGCGAGGCCGTCGGGGCGGAGGATCGAAAGCTCCTGGAGGAGCACGCCACGTTTGTCCGCGCATTGGAGCAAGAACTGCGGGAATCGAATGCGGCACAGAACGCGCTCGCGCCCCCCGTTCTCGAGGCGGGAGTCAAGTCGACTGACGACAACATGCCGAAGTTGAGCAAGATGCAAATCGACCTCCTGGTGAACAGCTTCGCGGCCGACTTCGCCCGGGTGGCGACGCTGCAATACTCGCACTCGGCGGGCGACGCAACGATGCGCTGGCTCGGTGTCGAAGCGCGGCACCACGACGTATCGCACAAGCCCGATGACGACGCGGACGCCCAGAAGAAGCTGACACGGATCAATCAATGGTATTGCGAGCAGGTCGCCTACCTCGCCAAGCGCCTGGCCGACACCCCCGAGCCGGGCGGCGATGGCAGTCTGCTCGATCACACGCTGATTGTTTGGACGAACGAGTTGGGCAAGGGCAACTCCCACACGCTCGACAACATCCCGTTCGTGCTCGTGGGCAACGGGTTCAACTTCCGCATGGGCCGCTCACTCAAGTACCCGGCGCTCCCCCACAACCGCCTCTGGATGTCCCTGGCGCACGCCGTCGGTCATGAGATCAAACGGTTCGGCAACCCGGACTACTGCGGCGAGGGGGTATTATCCGGTCTGACCGGCTGAGCTCCTGGAAGACTCCAAGAGGCATCATCATCCCCGAGGATTCCCCACGCCCTTCGGTCGTTCCCTCCGACGTATACCTCACACCTACGTCCTTCACGGTATCCCGACAGGAATGCACCCAGAAATCCCCAGTCGCGTTTCGTCCGATCTCACCGGACTCGGGACAGCGAGACCATAATGCGTTCACAAAAGCATAATTATATAAGACAGGGAACGGCGCAACAAGAAAACCAGGATTGGGAAGAGTTCGAAGCGTCGTTGAGTTACAGTACGGTGAGGTGCGGTGAAATCCCATGCGCGATGACCTGGCTCGAAAACTACGCTCGTCTCTCGGGGTTTTGGCGGCGTTCATCCTCATCGTAACCGGCATGGCCCTGGCCCACGGCGGCTATCTGGGGCCAGCGAGTCTGGTTCTACCGGCGTTGTTTGTCCTGCTGCTCTATTTAAAGGCGAGCGTTCCCGAAATCCTCGTCGTGCTTGCCATCGCGGGCATCGCCATCGGAGTCAGCCTTCCCGCTGTAGTGTCGGACAACTCTCGACGTAACCGGATGCGGCTTGAGAGAAACCCGAGGACACGCATCGGGAAGCCCGACAGACCAATTTGAGACCCGCCAGAGGACATAAACTTCGCTGGCCTCTCAAAGGCAAGTCCGAGGGCATTCCCCTCGCTTCGCGCGTTGAGTCCAACCCGCGACTATCCTCGATTGGACACACGCGCAGCGACTCTTCCATGGCCGACGAACGGGGATCCAGCGCGAGTGCGACGAAAGCCCGCGCGCAACCCATGTTCCTGTCTCAATTTGCAACGCCGATCTCGGCCTGACGGTCTGCGCTTAGCCGTCCAGGTCGCGATCCCACAGGCGCGGGGACGTGTCGATGGGGATCGTTACGCCGCCGCTCGATCGCAGCCGAGGTCCGACGTAGTCGTCGCGCAGCATACCGACGGCGGGACGGCGGTGGAGTTCGCGGAGTCGGAAAGCCTCGGCAACGGCAAAGACGATCGCGAAAACGGCCGCGATGAGGGAAGGGTAATGCTGCGGCCAGAACCCGGCGAGCCACACGGTCTCGGGGTCGTTCGCAAGGTAACGGACCTTGACCTGCTCATCGGGGATCAACCGACAATAGAAAGCCCGAAGCGTCGCGCGGGTCGGGCGTCCGTCGCTATTGAGCCACACACTGGCAATCGTCAGCCCGCTCCGCAAAGCCGTGCCACTGTCGATGACGACGGCTTCACCGGATTGCGCGCGTCGACCGAAATCCCATTCGAAGACGAACAGCGCGATCGCGAGGACTCCTGTAACCACGGCCCCGTAAATCGGTTTCACGGTGCGACTCCTGTTGCGGTGCGCATCGCGGCACATGGCTCGGGGACGGTTGCAACGTCTCGACACGCCGAGGTGCATGACGGAGGCCCGGCCGACGAGCAACGCCGGTTCCAGCGCTCGAAGACGCTGGAGGAGGCGGCGCGGCGTGCATCGGGACGAGTGCGATCGCGAGTCGGCCCCATGTTGCGTTCGAAGATGAGCAGCATGGGACAGCTCGCCTGGCCTCGCGGGCTCAGTCCAGACACCAGCCGTATCGTCGTCCTCGGTCCTCACTCTCGCCTTGCCGAAGCAAGCGTCATCCCAACAGATTCATGTTACGAGCGAGTCTCGCTTTTCGGCAATGCTCTCCTTCTTTCGCTCAAATGGTCGCGATCGTCTGCAGTAGGAAGAAAACCCCAGTCACGGTCGATTTCGGCGCGCCGCTGCAGGATCACATCAGGGCCGTTTCCTTGGGTTGACCGCGGTTATCGAACTCCGCGCGACTCCTTCGTACGAACAGGTTCCCGCGCCCGATTGAAATCGCCCGCAATTTGAGATCGAATCGCTTGACTGCCTTCGGCAGCTAGTGTACAATCGAACCGTGCGATAGGGGGAAGGTGCGCCTAAAGCGGGCGAGGTGGTCGCAATGCCGAACCAGATTCTCTCCGGTTGCCAACATACCGTATGCCTCCACCACGAAAGCGTGGCGCCTCGGAAAGCCACCCGGGCACAACGAGAGACCGCCGATTGGGGATCAGACGACCCGACCGATGCCAATAAGACGCGAGTCCGTCAGCCCCATGACCGGTGTCAGAGGGGGTTTTTCGGATATTTCGTAAATCTCGGAACCATTTCTTTGAGTTTAAACCCCGGCTTCGGCATCCGCATGGCGCCTCCGGGATCCACCCAGGCACAACGAGAGACCGCTAAGTCGGGATCAGACGACCCGACTAATGCCAATAAGACGCGAGTCCGACAGTCCCATGACCGGTGCCGGAGGGGGTTTTTCGGATATTTCGTGAGCGCTCAGCAGTTGTGGCGCGAAAATAGGAAGCCTTGGGTGGCTGGGGTCGAGCCCGCAGGGCGATGCCCCCGGGCGTTTGGGCCGTTCGAACGG
>DAIDJG010000331.1 GCA_027451445.1 Singulisphaera sp. | reverse complement strand
CGGCGTGGCCAGGAAGAACTCGGCCCACGTCGCGACGCGGCTCGTCGCCAGTCCCCGCAGCGCCGGGATCATCGCACCCATCGCCAGCGCGAGCACGGGCAGCGTGATGGCGAGGCTGACCCAGAACCGTCGCGTCATCGCATCCAGTTCCGGGTTCGGCTCGTCGGTGCCGGTCGGCACCATCGGCTCCAACGCCATGCCGCAGATGGGACAGAAGCCGGGGCCGTCGCGCACGATCTCCGGGTGCATCGGGCACGTGTAACACGTGCCCGGAGGGGCGGCTTGCTCCGGGGAAGTTGCCGGCGCTTGGTGGTGGCCGCCGGGCGCGAAACCGGCACCCAACTTGTCTGAGATGAACGTCGCCGGCTCGCGCTCGAACCGCTGCTTGCAGGAGTCCGAGCAGAAGTGGTAGGTCACCCCTGCGAAGTCGCTGTGGCCCGCGGCCGAACGCGGGTCGATCGTCATCCCGCAGACGGGGTCCTTCACCGGAGTCGTGGCATCGGTCGTCATCTCCCCTTGGGCTCCTCTCTCCAGAATCGATTCAACAGACCACGACGCCCGTGCCTCAATGCAGGAAGCGGGAGAGTACGGTCTGGACCTCGGCGACGAGTCCTTCCTTCATGTCTCCCAAGTTCAACACCGTCAAGCCGTGCTTGTCAAACCGGCAAGCCGTACAATTCGGCGAAACCCGGACCATGATCATTGCCGATACCTTCGGTAGCGGGCGCGTCGGGCTCAACGTGCCAAGCAAGGAGGACTTGGCGATGAGAATGTGGCCCTGCGCGCTCAATGCGGCGCTAGTCGGACTGGCGCTCGCATGTGGTGTCTTAGGAAAAGTTCGGGCCCAGGACGCTCGAGTCACAAGGGCGACCCAGCTTCGGCCGTCGCATGACCCATCGGCTCACAACTCACCTGCGGCCGGAGCGCTGCCATCCCCATTACCGCCAGCGGTGGCGGGATCGGCGGCCATGCCTGAGACGCCGCGTCCGGCGGCAGCGCCGACCGTGGCTCCAGCCCCACTACTAGGGTTGGCCGACTTCGAGCAGATCGCGATGCAACGCAACCCGACGCTCAGGCAGGCCGCCGCTCAGGTCGATGCGACCATGAGTCGGTCATTCCAGGCCGGCCTCTATCCCAATCCGACCGTTGGCTATGTGCAAGAGCAGATCGGTGCGCTGGGCGAAGTGAAACCCACGCGCTCAGGAGTCACGACAGGAGGCCGGGGAACTCCCGGCGAGCTCGTTGGGGGCTTCGTCCAGCAGGAGTTCATCACCGCCGGCAAGCTCCGGCTCAGCCGCGCCAAGTTCGCCGAGGAAGCCAACGCCGCCCGCTGGCAGGCCGAGGTGCAGAGGCTCCGTGTCCTTAACGGGGTCCGCGCCCGCTTCTTCGAGGTACTCGCGGCACAACGGCTGGTCCAGATCCACGGCGATCTCGTCCGGATCAACGACGATGCCGCACGAACGACGGCGGAGCTAGTCAATGTCGGCCAGGCCAACGAGCCCGACCTGCTCCAGGCCAAAGTTGAGTCCCGGCGTGCCCGCGTGGCGCTCCGGAACGCGGAGAATCGCTACCGAGGAAGTTGGAAGGAGTTGACGGCCGTCGCCGGCGCCCCGGAATTACGCCCGACTTTACTTAACGACAAGCCGTTCGAGTCCGTAGCCGTCCCCCTCGACTTCGACGCCATCCTGGCCGACCTGCTCCAGCGCAGCCCGGAGGTCCAGGCGGCGCTGTCCGAGATCCGCCGCAGCCAGATCATGGTCCGGCGCGAGCGGGTCCAGCCGATCCCGAACGTCACCGTCCAGGCCATCGTCGGCAGCAACTACGAGTTCAACGGCCTCACCACCGCGGGTGTCCAGGCGAGCATTCCGCTCCCGATCTTCAACCGGAACCAAGGGACCATCCGGGAGGCGGAAGCCGACCTCAGGCGCGACCACGCGGAGCACGAGCGGGTGGTGCTTTCGCTCCGGCAGCGCCTCGCCGACGTCGCCACACGTTACAATGATGCGCTGCAATCGGTGGAGGACTTTCGCACGGAGACCCTGCCCTTGGCGCGGCGAGCCTACGAGGTGCAGTCCGCGAACTTCCGCCAACGGCGGGCGGCCTGGCCCCAGGTGCTCGTGACCCAGCGAACGCTCATCGAGTTGAACCAGGAGTACGTTCAGTCGTTGCTCGAACTGCGGCGCGCGGAGGTGGCGATCAACGGCATGCTCCTGATGGACGGGCTGGCGCCGCCGGATTCCCCGACCCCGCAGGGCCACATCGAGTCGGTCCCGACGCCGCGGTGACGTGACCTCCCTGGCGGGCGCTGGAGTAGTTCGCCAGGACGCGCCCTGGACTCGGACCGGGGCCGCTAACCCGAATGGTGGTGGTGTCCGCCCGGCGTCGGTGGGGCGGACTCACCGCCGGGGATGCTGGCCCCGGGCGGGACGTCACCCCGGCCCGACATGACCTGCTCGAAGAGGTCCGGAGGCAGGACTCGGACGACGGTGAACAGCCCTTCAACGCCGGTGTACCAGTCGCGCCGCATCCCGCGCGTCTCGCCCTTGTTGAGCTTGCGGAGTTGCTCCGGCGCCAAGTCCACCGGCATGTCCAGCATCCCCACGGGAGACCCCGGCACGCGCCGACGCGTCGCGCCGTGCATGCCATGCCCGCCGACTCCGGGCGGCATCACGGTCATGTTGCCCACGGCGCGGTCCATGCTGGTCTGCTCCCCCATACTGCGGCCCAGACTCGGCCCGAACGCCTCGGACGACAGGGCTGGCCCCCCGGTCGCGATCCCCATGCCGCCGGTCGAGCTCTGCCCGGCCCGCATCCCCTGGACGGTGTGACCGCCCATTGGCCCGACCATCGTGCTCATGAAGTTCATCATGTGGTGGAACATGTGGCAGTGCAGCGGCCAGTCCCCCACGTTGTTGGCGATGAACTCGATCTCGCGCACCTGCGCCACCCCGACGAGAACCGTGTTACCCGGAATCCAGGCGGACGGCGGGATGCGCCCAGCCTCGGTGCCGGTGACCCAGAACGTATGGCCGTGCAGGTGGAACGGGTGGTGATCGATCGCGCTGAAATTGACGAATCGGATTCGCACGCGTTCGCCCAGCTTACAGACCAACGGCGTGACGTAAGGACCGGAGCGACCGTTGAACGTGAAGAGATTGAACTCCATCGACATCGTGTTGGGGATCGTGGCCCCCGGAAGGACGGCCCACTCTTGGCTAAGCAAGACGAAGTCACGATCAACGCGTGGCTCATGGGCCTGCTTGGGATAGATGATGAAAAGCCCCACCATCCCAATCCCTTCCTGCATCGCGTCGTGCGAGTGGTAGAAGAATGTGCCGTTCTGGTGCAGATCGAACTCGGAGGTGAAGGTCGCTCCGGGACGGATCGGGGGCTGGGTCACTCCCGGGATTCCGTCGAAGCGAATAGGCATCTCCAGACCATGCCAGTGGACGGTCGTGGACTCGGGCAGATCGTTGTGGACGACAAGGCGCACGCGGTCGCCCTCGACGGCCTCGATCGTCGGACCGGGCATCAAGCCATTGTAGCCCCACACGTCCATATAAAGCCCGGGGAGGAACTCGCGCTGGACTGGCGTGCAGCGGATGTGGAACTCCTTGGCACCATTGACCATCTTCCAGGGAAGTTTCTCGGGGAGGTCGGGTACGGTGATCGGGACCGGAGGCGCGCCGGCGGGGCGGAGCCCCGGCACGAGTATGCCGCGATCGGTGGGACTACCGACCGGGCCGCCGGCGCTCGGGTGGTCGCGCGGATAATCCGCTGCCGCGCCGTGCCCACCATGTTCGTGTTTCGGCTGGGGTTCCTGGGCTGGAAATGAGCGCGTAAAATTGACCCACCCTGAGCGCGTAAAATTGACCCACCTCGGTCTTCAAAATAGCCGCTCTGGGGAAGAGCGGCAATCCCGTCTCACTCGGCCTTTCGTCCTTTCCTTGTCTTCATCGACTCTCGGAAACGGTAGCTCTCACCGTTCATCTCGAAAATGTGCGAGTGGTGGGTCAGGCGATCCAACAACGCGGCCGTCATCCGCTCGCCTTGGAAGATCTGGTTCCACTCGCTGAACGGTAGGTTGCTCGTCACCAGGATGCTGCCACGCTCGTAGCGGTCGGCGAAGACTCGGAAGAGGAGCTCGACTCCGCCTCGGCTCATTGTGACGTATCCCAGTTCGTCGCAGATCAACAAGTGGACCCGGTCGAGTTGCGTCAGGAAACGATCAAGTGTGTATTGCTTTTGCTCCTTCTCGAGTCGATTGACCAGTTCGGCCGCCGTGAAGAATCGCACCCGCAGGCCCGACCGACACGCGGCAAGGCCGAGTCCAATTGAAATATGTGTCTTTCCAGTTCCGTGGCTCCCGATCAAGCAGCAGTTCGACTTCTGGGTAATCCACTCACAACGCGCCAACTCAAGGATCTTCGGCTTTGACAGGCTCGACATCGCAGTGAAATCATACGTGTCGAAGTCTTTTTCGACCGGAAACCCGGCGTCTTTGATCCTCGTGGCGACCGCGTTCGTGGCACGCGCGGCGAGTTCTAGTTCGGTCAGCCGGAGCAGGAACTGCGCGTAGTTTTGATTCGTCGCGGCGGCGTCCCGCGCCAGCTTCTCGAACTCTCGCCCCATTGTCGGCAGGCGCAACTGCCGCAACTGGGTTTTGAGCAACTCGTGGGTAACATCGGCCATCAACACGTTCCTTTCTCATCAGAGATTGATGGAAACAGGTTCGCTCAGGCGAAGAAGACGCTCACAGAACTCTGGTCGCAGGGGTCGCTCAGGAACTGGTCGAAGCGGCTCAGATCAGGAAGCGGGACATTGATTTGAGGTGCGGCGGGTGTTTCGGAATCGACCTCCTTTTGGCGTTTGGTGCCCTCAATGGCCGCCAGCGAATGCGTCCGCTGGATCACGGCCTCGGCACTGTGAAGGTGATCGCGGCGACAGGCTTCGATCGCTTCGGCCACGCGAGACATCGGATGCTCGCCCAGCAGTTGCAAGACCTGCGCGAACCGGCGCGAGCCGGACATGGCGCCGTGGAGTCCCTCCAACTCTCCACGAAATTTGCCGAAGGACACCGGTAGCTTCCAGTCGCGGAAGACCGGCGCGTGGTCCAGAGCGCCGGGCTTGCGATCGAGCGCCGCGAGGAAGTGAATGGGGTCGAGGATCATCGTTTGTTTCGCCAAGGACCGTTCATGGATGGCGACGACCTGGCCTTTGGCCACGATCTCGACGCGATCGACGTACCCCTTGACGGTCACCATCTCGAAGGCGTACCGACGCGGCACGCTGTAACGGTTGCAGTCAAAAGCAACCGTCTGATACTTATCGACGGCGACCGCGGGTTTGATCACGCACGGATCAAACCGATGCACGGGCAGCGGCGTCGCCGCCGCGAGGTCCTCGGCAAGACGGTCCTTGATCACAAACGGTCCCAACAGCGATTGTACGACGCGATCACGCTCGGCCTCACAGCGGTTGCGGAATAACGTGTTCAATTCATCAAGGTTGGTGACGCGTGGCACGGGCGTGGCAAACC
>DAIDJG010000330.1 GCA_027451445.1 Singulisphaera sp. | reverse complement strand
CGTTCATGGGTTGGCTCCGAAGGGAGTGTTTCTATCCCTTCTACGCACGCTCATGAACGTCCGCCTTTCCCTACCCGCAAAAGTGTCGGGTCACCAGCCCTTGTGGGGGAGGGTTGGGGTGGGGGGTTCGAACGGCCATAGGTAATGCGACACCCCCACCCCGGCCCTCCCCCACAAGGGGGGAGGGAGTATTTATGTTGCTGTGTTCGCAAGGTTTACGGCTATTTGAACGGTATTGCCCCTAACCCCCCCCTTCCCAAGGGGGGGAGTTAATATGTTCGCCTCTCGCACGAGACTGGGCGTAGCGTTAAGTTAACGCATAAGCCCCCAGCCGCCCAACGCCTCGACCGTCTCGCCTAGAAGCATGATCATCTCAAGTCGCTGAAGTTTTTTCGCAAGTGCTTCGAGGCTCGCATTGCGTCCCGCCTCCCCGCAAAAGTCGATGAACGCCATAGGGTTCCAGGCCCCCGACGCGAGCAATCGTGCCGAAATCCTCGAGTCCCCGCCGTCCTCCAGGAGCGACCGGGCCGCGTCGGCCAGCGGGCCGAACAGCGAATGTCGTCCGACGCGCCGGAACCAGTACGACGCGTTACCCGGATCGGGCTCCCGTCGATGGGCGATCCCGTGCCAGTAGGCCGACACGCGCCGCTCACCCAGGTCGTCGGCTTCCTGAGCCGCTTCGTGACTGGCGTTCCAGAAGTCGTGAATCTGGAGCAGGCCGGCCGCCAAAGCGAGACGACTGGTACGGCTGGACCTCGGAAACAACTCCGCCCATGCGCTCTCGTCGAGCGTTTCCTCTAGCCAGGGCCTCGTTGGCGCGGTTTGAACCAGCGAGGGCGCCTCGTCACCGCCCAGCGCGGCCTGCGCAACGGCGGAAACCAATTCCGCGGGACGCAGCCTAAGCGCCTCGCCGATCCCCGCCAACGCTTCGCCCGACTTCAGTCGATCGAGTACGGCGTTGACCGGAAGATCGGTCCTGGCGGACACCCGTTCCCAGACATCCTCCATCGCCGCACCTCGTCAGAAGAACATGCGAAGCACATCCTGGCACAGCACGTAAATCATCAACAGCAGTACCAGCGCAAGTCCCGCGTACGTGCCCGCCGCCAGAGCGGACTCGGGCAACGGCTTTCCGCGCACCTTTTCCGCCAGCAGAAAGACCATCTGCCCGCCGTCCAGCGGCGGGATCGGCAGAAAGTTCAGCACGGCCAGGTTGATGCTCAAGAGGCCGAGGAAGTGAACGAGCTTGGTTAGGCCCATACCCGCCGAGTGATATGCGAACCGGAAGATCGTCAGCGGCCCCGCCAGGCCTTTCGGACTGACGCGCTGCATGATCAGGCTGCGCAACATCGCATAAATGCCCAGCACATTTTCCACCGTGTCGTCCGCACCCCGGCGCAGGGCGGCCATGGCACCAAGCGGCGGAACGTTCCGAATCAACCCCATGAACTGCAAGCCGCGCATCGGGTGAAACCAGTTCGGATCTGGCGCGGGCGTCAGCGAGATCGGCACATTCGAGCCGTTCACGGTCAGTTGCACTTCCCGCAGTGGCAAGACCTGAAGCGCCGCGAACGTCGCCGCCCAGTTCGGATGCGCGTCCGTGAACTCGATCGGCTCAGGCTTCTCGGTCTTCTTCCCGTTTGAGCTCGGCTTCGGTGGTAGCGTCATCGCGTTGATCACGTCGCCCACTTTCAAGCCGGCCTTGGCCGCCGGAGAGTCCGGCGTAATGGCGGTGATCTTCGTCCGGACCGGGTACGCGAGGCCGAGCCCGGGGATCTCCAGGGGCTCGCCGAGTGCCGGCGAGAGCACATGCTCAGTCCACGGAGGCGTATCGTCCGGGACGACCTTGATCTCGGTGGTGACCGGCGTCGCCTTGCCTGGCTCCGAACGCTCGATTTCGAACGTGGTCGCTTTCCCGGCGTTGCGGTAGCAGATGTCGGGAAGCTTCATGGGGTCGAAGGCTTCGCCGTTGACCTTTTTGATCAAGTCCCCTTTGCGGAAGCCCGCCCTCTCGGCAATCGAGCCCCCCTGGATGCTGGAGACCGGCTCGATCGTCAACTGAAAGCCAAAATCGACGAAGTGATTCGGCGGCAGCTTAATCGAGGCCTTGGTGAGTTCCTTGCTCGTCCTTTTCCCGTTTTTCGTATCACCACGGCGCTCGACGATGAAGTTCAGCGGCTGGTCGCGATACTTTGCGGCCAAGCGATGAAACACCCCGATATCGTCGACGGAGATGGGATTCTCGCCGTCAGGAGACACCGCAACGATTTTGTCTTCGGGCTCGAATCCGCGTTCCGACGGTGTCTCCGCAGCGGGCAAACCCGCAGGCGCTTCGAATGGCGGTTCGTCGAGTTCAAGACTCTCGCTCGGCCCCACGCCAATGCTCGGCGTGTCCCGATTGGTCTCGCGCCGGGGCATCGCGTTCACCGCGACTGTGCCCGACTCACCGGGACGCTTGACTTCAAAATGAATCACCTGCCCAGCCGTGCTGAGCGAGGTTTTCATCACAATGTTTTGAAAGCTAATGTCCTTGCGGCCGTCAATCGCGACGACCTCGTCGCCGACGCGAAATCCAGCCTCATATGCGGGGGAACCGCCCACGACCCGCCCGATCCGTGCTGGCATCTCCTCCATGCCATGCCCATACGCGTAAACGAAACATGCCAGCCCGAGAAACAGGTTCATCACAACGCCCGCGGAGATGATGGCCATCCGCCCACCAACCGACTTGTTGGGATACGCGCGCGGGTCGCTCGTCTTCGCCTCGCCCTCCTCGATTCCTTCGCCGAGCATCTTCACGAAGCCGCCGAGCGGTACCGCGGCCAGCACGTACTCGGTCTCACCCCGTTTGAACCCGAAGATCGTGGGGCCGAAGCCGATCGAGAATTTCTCGACCTTGACGTCGTTCCACTTCGCCAGCAGAAAGTGACCCAGTTCGTGTAAAAATATGACCAAACCCAGGCCGAAGGCCACCTGGAAGATATTCCAGAACTGAGTCAGGTATTGCATCAAGGTCTCCAACGTCCAACCTCCAGGCGTGCCCAGGCGTCGACCTTCCAGAGAGCGTCGAGAGAGGGCCAAGGATCAAATGGGTGGTGATCGAGCGCCGCGCGGCACGCTCGGGGAATGTCGAGGAAACCGATAGCGCCTTCCAGAAAGAGCGCGACCGCGGCCTCGTTGGCAGCGTTGAGCGCCGCTCCGGCGGTCCCGCCGCGCCGCATCACTTCGAAGCCTAGCTCGAGACAGGGGAACGTTTCGCAGTCGGGAGGCTCAAACGTGAGGGAACAACTACGCGAGAGGTCGAGACGGGGCGAAGGCCCGTCGACCCGGTCGGGATAGGTGAATGCGTATTGAATGGGCAACCGCATATCCGGCGGCGAAAGCTGTGCGATGACGCTCCCGTCCACGAACTCGACCATCGAGTGCACGACGCTCTCGGGGTGCACAACGACCTCGATCTGCTCGGGCCGAAGGTCGAACAGCCAGCGAGCTTCGATGACCTCGAGCGCCTTGTTCATCAACGTTGCGGAGTCGATCGAGATCTTCGGGCCCATCTTCCAGGTCGGATGCTTGAGCGCCTGCTCCGGGTTGACTTGTGCCAGCTCGCGCCTCGTCTTGCCGCGAAAGGGGCCGCCCGAAGACGTCAGGATCACGCGTTTCACCTCGCGTGCAGCGCCCCCGCGCAAACACTGGAAAATCGCGGAATGCTCACTGTCCACCGGCAAGATCGTCGTCTTGCGGCGCCGGGCGAGGTCCATGACGAGCGGCCCAGCAACCACCAACGTTTCCTTGTTCGCCAGTGCGACGAGCTTGCCCGCCTCGAGGGCCGCCCAGGTCCCCTCCAGACCCGCGGCCCCGACGATCGCGCTCAGGACCCGATCGGTCTCGGGATCTTGAACCATGCGCACGATGCCGTCCCGTCCCAAGAGGACTTCGACGCCGGTTCCGCGCAACTGCCCATTCACGGACGCCGCCGCCGCCGGATCCGTCAAGGCGATAAAGCGCGGCTTCACTTCGCGCGCCTGCTCGAGCAACAGTTCCCAGCGCGCATGGGCACTCAAACCCCGCGCCTTGAGGTGGCCCAATCCGTCGTGCGCGAGCACGCTGAGCGCACTCCGCCCTATTGAACCGGTCGAGCCCAGGATCACCACATTCGTGCATTCCGTGCCTGGGGTCATCCGCGTGCGCGACTCCTCGGTTGCGACCATCCCCGCCCGTTTCCATTTGCCGACCCGTTCCGGGCTTTCGCGCGCAGTCCCCGCGCGCTCCGCGCCCCAACCCTTTACCAACTCTTACTATAATGGAGTCGACCGAAGACCGACAAGTGACCCTGCGCCACTCCCATCATCGCCTCACTGGCAGCGACGGAACCCAATCGTTAAGATGTCGTGTATTCTTGAAACGCCGCGGCGGGCGTTCTACCAGCTTTCGAGTGGCCGCTGAGCAATGCCGAAACGTCCAACGTGCGGCGACCCCGGCAATTTCGAAGGCTGTGGTCCGTAGGCCTTCGGACGAAAGCGCTGGGTGATGGATCAATCACTGGTCTCGTGCAGCTCCGCCAAGTCCGCCGATCCCTTCGGCGAATTGAAGATCTTCGCGGGTCGCGCCAGCCACGAGCTGGGCCGCGCGATTTGCCAGAAGCTCGGCATCGAGCTGGCGCGCTCGGAAACGCAGGTGTTCAGCGAAGGGAACGTCTTCGTCCGCGTGCTGGAGAACGTTCGCGGTCGCGACGTGTTCATCATCCAGGGTACAGAATACCCTGTGAACGACAACTTCATGGAGCTCCTTTTCTGGATCGACGCCTTCAAACGCGCGAGCGCCACTCAGGTCACCGCGGTCATCCCTTTCTTCTCCTATGCGAAGGGGGACAAAAAGGACGAGCCCCGCGTCTCAATCCGCGCCCGCGTTTGCGCCGATGCAATCGAGGCCGCCGGCGCTGACCGGGTTTTGACGCTCGACCTGCACAGCCCGCAGATTCAAGGATTCTTCAAAATCCCCGTCGACCACCTTTACGCGATGCCCGTGCTGGTCGACTACTTTCGCAAAAAGCAAATCCCCGACCTCGTCGTCGCCTCACCTGACGTCGGCTTCGGCAAGCAAGCGTATCGGTTCGCCGAGATGATGCGCACCCAGGTCGTCTTCGGCAACAAGATCCGCCGCGCCCATGATGAACGCGCTGAGATGCTCGACATTGTCGGCCAAGTCGAAGGGAAAAACGTCCTCATCGTCGACGACTTCACGATCTCCGGGGGCACCTTGATCGAGATGGCGGTCGCCTGCAAGGAGCGCGGGGCCAGGGACATCTATGCCTGTGTGTCTCACGGCGTCTTCTCGAAAGGTTCGTCGGAAAAGCTCGCCCGCAGCCCGATCAAGGAGCTCGTCCTCACGGACACCGTCGGATACCGATTCGAACCCCTCGCCCCCTGTTGCAAGGTTGTGACCGTCGCTGGCCTCTTCGCGGACGCGATCCTGTCGATCCATCGCCGCGAAAGTGTGAGCCGCTTGTTCAACGCGTGAGAGCCGGTTTTTGTTGGCCTATCCATGGCGTTGGAACGTCTTTGGGAGGGCGAGGCTCCGTCCGAGCCAGCCTTGTTCGGGGGACGAGTCTTCGACTCCTCTGAACACCGCGTGTGATGACGAGGTCCCCTGGGCGGCTCGCGATGCTCCATCGGCTCGAAGACTCGCCGACGGATCAAGGCTGGCTCGGACGGAGCCTCGCCCTCCCGACGGTGCGCGACGCAACCGTGGAGCGCTGCCAAGGAAGGACCGCTCGACCGCTTCGTTGACTTCGCCTGGGTGGCTGCCTAGCATAACCAGAGCATTCCTCTTTTGAGGCGCCACCCCACCGCGCGGCCCTGTCTCTCCACGGCCCCGGAACAACAAGCGCAGACCAACGAGCGGAGATTGCATCATGGAGAAGGAGCGACCCCGGACGCTGGGCGAGCTCAGGGCGAGCGGGTATCGAGTCGAATCGGTGAAAGACGAGATGAGGCGCAACCTCATTTCCAAGATTCGGGCGGGCTCGCCCCTCTTCCCGGGCATCCTCGGCTACGACGACACGGTCGTCCCCCAGATCCAGAACGCCGTCCTCTCCAAGCACGACATGCTGTTCCTCGGCCTTCGAGGTCAGGCCAAGACCCGAATGCTCCGCCAGCTCGTCCACCTGCTGGACGACGCCATTCCCGTCGTCGCCGGATCGGAAGTCAACGACGACCCCTTCGCGCCTCTGTCCAAAGAGGCACGCGACCGGGTTGCCTCGCAGGGCGATGCGACTCCGATCGATTGGGTCGGGCGCGAAGCCCGCTACCAGGAGAAGCTCGCCACGCCCGACGTGACCATCGCCGACCTCATCGGCGAGATCGACATGATCAAGCACGCCGAAGGCCGCTACCTTTCGAGCGAGCTGACCATGCACTTCGGTTTGATTCCGCGCACCAATCGCGGCATCTTCTGCATCAACGAGCTCCCTGACCTCTCGCCCAAGATCCAGGTCGGCCTCTTCAACGTCCTCGAAGAGCGCGACGTCCAGATCCGCGGCTACCCGATTCGCCTCAACCTCGATCTCTGCATGGTCTTCTCCGCGAACCCGGAGGACTACACGAACCGCGGCCGGATCGTTACCCCGCTCAAGGACCGCATCGGCTCCGTCATCCGCACACACTATCCGCTGACCCGCGAGCTCGGCATCGCCATCAGCGACCAGAACGCCTGGCTTGAGCGCGACGGGGCAAAGCTCGCGATTCCGATTTACATGAAGGAGATCGTCGAGGAGATCTCGAGGCTCGCCCGCACCTCGCCCCATGTGAACCAGCAGTCGGGCGTATCGGTCCGCATGTCGATCGCGAACCTCGAAAACCTCGTCTCCAACGCGGAGCGCCGGGCGCTGGTCGCTGGCGAGGACTGGGTGGTACCACGGGTCTCTGACCTCCCCCACGTGATTCCCAGCTCGCGCGGCAAGCTCGAGCTGACGATGAACGAGGACGAAGGCCAGGACGACACATTGATCGGTCGGATCGCCGCCGAGGCGGTCAAGAACGTCTTTACCCACCATCTCGATGCCCGCGAGTTCCGCCCGCTGGTCGACTACTTCGAGTCAGGCAAGAGCGTGGAAGTCGGCGACGCGCTCCCGAGCGTCGAAGTGCTCCAACGGATCGAGCGGGTCCCCGGCCTGCGGAAGCGTGCCGAGGAGATCGCGCGCATGTTTCTGCCCGATTCGAGCAGCAACGACGCCCACGTCGCGGCCACAGCAAGCGCGGCCGAGTTCATCCTCGAAGGCTTGCATGTGAACAACAAACTCAACAAGACCGTGAAAAGTGGCGGCGTTGCCTACAAGCGATAAGCGAAGCGCGGATTGGAAACGTGGTGACGTTGTATCGCCCTTCGGCAACGCTCAGTGGAATAACGGCGAGGCGCGCGATGTCTCTTTCTGAATACAGCCGATGGGATGGCACGCAGGAGTTTCAGCCGCAGTCGGCCGAGAACGTTTTCGACAAGATCGCCGAGTACATGCTCCAGCACGGCGACCAGGTCTTACGTCACCTCGACCAGCTCGACGACGATATGCCGGAGCTTCTCGACCTGATTCAGAAGGAAGGGTTGATTGAGCAGGACGAGAAGGGCCAATGGCGCATAAGCCCCAAAGGCGTGCGCCGGGTGCAGCAGAACGCGCTGATGGACCTGTTCCAGACCTTTCAACGGGATGCCCTCGGCAAGCACGACTCGCCTCAAAAAGGCGACGGGACGGTCCGGCTCGAGGACTCGAAGCCTTACGTTTACGGCGACTCACTCGCAAACCTCAACCTGCACGAGACGTTGAAAAACGCCCTCGTCCGCCAGGGAGGTGGGTTGCCGGTCCGTATCCATTACGATGATTACGTCGTCCACGAAACCGAGTTCCAGACCCGCTGCGCCACCATCGTGCTGATCGACATGAGCGGCTCGATGGGCCGATACGGCAAGTATGCGATGACGAAAAAAGTCGCCATGGCCCTCCAGGCCATGGTGCGCGGTCAGTTCGCGCAGGACAGCCTGCAACTCGTCGGTTTCTATACCTACGCGAATGTGCTCACGGAGCGGCAGCTCCTCAACTCGGCTCCCAAGCCGATCAGCATGTACGACAGCCGGATCCACCTTCGTTACGACCTCGATCATCCGCCCGCTCGCGTCCCCCAACACTTCACCAACATCCACGCCGGCCTCCGCCTGGCGCGGAGCCTCTTGAGCCGCCAGGCCGCCCAGAACAAGCAGATCATCGTGATCACCGACGGCGAACCCACGGCCCACATCGAGGGTCGAGAGGTCGTGCTCATCTATCCGCCGTCCGAGAAAACCGCGCGGCATACCCTGTCGGAGGTGCACAAGTGCGCCCTGGCCGGGATCCGCGTGTCGAGCTTCGCGCTGATCGAAGACTACTTCTATCTCGGCCTGGTCAACTTCGTCGAGGAGATGGCGCGCGTCTCGCGGGGGATCGCCGCCTACTGCTCGGCCGACGACCTGGGAAAATACGTCTTCGACAGCTTCATCGGCGGCCGTCGAACCCGGCGCGTGAGCCGCTGAACGCTCGTGGAAGTACAAAGCCAAGAACGGGTTGAGGGGTGCGAAGTCATTGGGAGGACGAGGCTCCGTCCGAGCCAGCCTTGTTCCAATGACGAGTCTTCGAGTCATTGGAACATCGCGTGTGGCAAGCGGACTTCGGCTCGCGATGATCCCGCGGCTCGAAAACTCGCCGCGGGATCAAAGCTGGCTCGGACGGAGCCTCGCCCTCCCAGTTCAACAAATGAATCTCGGTTGACTTGTAGACATCATCCCTGTCCGAGCCCTACCCTTACGCCAGCGGCGCCCCCTCATTCTTCAACTCGACCGCCCTGCGCCCGAGCGCATCATACGTCGCGTATTTATACAGCTCGGTAAGCGTCGGATAGTTATAGCACGCATCAATAAAGATCTCCGACGTCTGGTTGAGCAAGAGCGCCGTGAGCCCAACGTGGATCAGCTCGGTCGCAAGCTCTCCGATCATGTGGACGCCCAGCAGCTTCATGTCGTCAAAGCGGAAGAGGAGTTTGAGGAAGCCCTTCGAGTCGCCGATGATATGCCCGCGCGCGTTCGAGGCGTACGTCGCCCGCCCCACCACGTAGCGAACGCCGTCCTTCTTGAGGGCGTCTTCGGTCGCGCCCGCCATCGAGCACTCAGGGATCGTATAGATCCCATACGGCAAGATATTCGCCACATCACGCTTGTAGCCGAGATTGAACGCGTGGACCATCGCGACGCGCGCCTGCTCCATCGCGGTCGATGCGAGCGCCGGCGATCCAATCACGTCTCCCGCTGCGTAAACATGCGGTACCGTCGTCTGGAAATGCTCGTTCACCTTGACCAGTCCGCGCCCGTCGATCGCGACGCCCAGCCCCTCCAAACCCAGATTCTTGGTATTCCCCGATCGCCCCGACGAGACAAGGATCGATTCGGGCTTGAGCACCGTTCCCGACTTGAGCCGGACCTCGATCTCCTCCCCCGCATCCACCGAATCGACGCAGTCGTTGAAGATCAGCTTGACCCCCAGCGCCTCCATCTCACTCTGCAATGTCGCCGCAATCTCGGCGTCGATCGAGCCGATCACCCGCCCGCGCTGCTCGACGACCGTGACGTCAACGCCCAGAATAGCAAACGTACACGCATATTCGCACCCAATCACACCGCCGCCGACGACCAGCATCGACTTGGGCATGAAATCGAGTCGCAGGATCGTGTCGGAGTCCCACACCCTCGAGTCGTGAAACGGAAAGATCGGTGGACGGAATGGGCACGATCCCACGGCGAGCAGGATCACGCTGCCTTCGAGTTGGGTCGTGCCCTCGCTAGAGGTCACAGCGATGGTATTGGGTGAGACGAACGAAGCGGTTCCGCGGTAGCTGTCAACTTTGTGCCGTGCGAGGTTGGTGAGAATTCGAAGGCGCTCATCCTGAGTCACATGCTGCTCGTGCACGAGAAAGTCGCGGATCGTGACTTGCTGCTTGAGGCTGACGTTCACCCCGGAGAGATCGCGGTTGCGAAACCCTGACAACACGAGCGCCGTCTCGCGCAAGGTCTTCGAAGGTAGCGTGCCCGTGTTCGCCGCCGCGCCGCCGACAACGGCCTCCTTTTCGATGAGTGCGACCGACTTTCCGAAATAGGCCGCCTGTGCGGCGCCTTTTTCGCCCGCTGGTCCCGACCCGATCACGATCAAATCATATTTCTGGGGATCCATGATGGGACCTACCTCTGCCGGTTTCCGGTTGCTCGCTCTTTGGGATCGAGACTAGGCGGACCGAGAATCGAAGTCAAGCCGCACGCGTTAACGGCGCCTCATGCTCATTGTTCTCGAATTATGTGAATTGCGCCGCCTGCCTTGTTGACGTCATTCGTGTGGCATTATACCTTGGATGCCACGTTTACTTGAGGGTCTCGCCATGAAGGTCACGATCGTCCCCTCCTCGATCCCTTCAGCCGGCGAGGAGCCGAGCCAGTATTTGATCTCCTACCTCATCAACGATTCCGTTGCGATCGACGCGGGCAGCCTTGGCCTTTACGGCACACCTCATGCCCAGGCGAAGATCAATCATGTCCTGATTTCGCATACGCACATCGACCATACGGCGACCTTGCCGATTTTTCTGGAAAATGCGTACGAGGCCAAGGCCGATTGTGTCACCGTGCACGGCAGCGATGCCGTGCTCAAGTCGTTGCAGGACGACATTTTCAACGATCGTACCTGGCCGGATTTCGTCGCACTGTCCGAAGGGAACGCGCCGTTCTTGAAGCTCGAGCGACTCGAGCCAGGGCGGCCGGTCATGCTCGACGGCCTGAAGATCACGCCGGTCGAGGTCAATCACGTGGTGCCGACGCTCGGCTTTCTGATCGAGTCGGACACCGCGGGCGTCCTGATCGCATCAGACACTGGCCCGACGGACAAACTTTGGGAGATTGCCAACTCCTGTCCGAACCTCAAAGCGGTGTTCCTCGAAGCCGCGTTCCCCAACTCCATGGGCAACCTCGCCAACGTTTCCAAACACCTCACGCCAAGTCTGTTCGGCGCCGAGATCCGGAAATTAAAACGCCCCGTCACGGTGATTGCCGTCCACATCAAAGCACGTTTCCGCAAACAGATCCTTGCGGAGCTCGATTCGCTTCAACTCGACAACCTCGTGATCGGCGATCTTGGCAAGGTGTACGAGTGGTAGCGACCGTTTAGCCCTCACGATTGCCCCTGCTTTTCGAGGCTGTAGGGCGCAACCTTCGCCCCCTTCTCGGTCCTGACCGGCGCGAGACCCTGCCTGAGGGTCGCCTGCTGCTCCGACCACGCGGATCCCGTGAGCGCCGTGAACCCGGCCTCCCGACTCAGCTCGTCCCAATGGGCGCCGGCCACCTCGTTTGCGTCGAGCAGCCAAACGATATCCCCCGCGCCCAGCTCGAGCGCGTTGAGCAAGGCCATCGATTCGGCCACATGCTCGACGGCGTTTTCAATCCCCCCCGCGCCCACGAGGAGCATTGGGCTCACGTGGAGCCCCGCAGCTTTGAGATCGCTGACGAGGCTTCGGAGGTCGTCGTCGCTCCAGCTCTTGCCGTAAAGCGAACGGACTCGTGCGGATCCCGACTCCACGCCCAGGCTGACCCTGCGCAGACCGAGAGCGGCGAATCGGGTCCAGGCGGCCCGATCCGGCCGGGGCGGGGCGAATTCGTCGAGCAGTGAGTCAATCCCCTCCAACCGAATTTCGTCAAGCGGTCCGCCCTGGACCCTCTTGCGAAACGCACCCATCTCGATGGGAAAGACATCCCGAATGGCGGCGAGATTCGCCGCAATCTCTCCCTCCGATCGGCGCAGCGCATCACTGCCGGCGAGAAACACGACTTTGCACTGAGCCAACCGTCTTCCGAGCAGTTGATGAACCTCCCGAGCATGGGTCTCAAATTCCGCGACCGACCGCACTCGGTGCGCGTCCCCGGGCGCCAGGCCGAACGCTCGGCCGCCCACATGCCCGAGCGTCGCCTGCAAGATGACCGGACTGGTGCAGTCCGGCGGTAGAAACGGGAGTGGACCATACGTCCCCGCATACCGCGCACGATGAGCCGTCCACGCGGCGGAATCCCACGCGGCGATCCGCTCGAGGAATCCCCTAAGTTGCTCGTCGGACAGAGGATCCGCCGACGAAGGAGGCTCGACTCGCGCGGCGTCGCCGGCTTCCAGCGTGTCCATGACCGACAGTGCGGTCGTTCGCACGCGTTCGTCGAACGCGCGCACTTCGTCGTCAGTGAGCGAACGGCGCTTGAGGACGAGGTTTTTCCCTTCGCGGACCCGGTCAATCGTCTGCACCGATCCATCGAGGCTCTTCAGATAGTGCAGACCATCCACGAATGCACGTTGCCAGCGGCCTTCGAGGTCCAGATGAAAGATCGGCGCGTCGCCGAAGTAAAGCGAGAATGCCCCTTGCTTGAAGCCGGCAAAGATCGGATCGCCTGTCAACGGCCTCAGCATCAGGCGTTTTTCGTAGAGGGCTCCCGTCTCGAGCAGGCAGGCGGCTTCTGTCTGAACGGCCATCGCGAATCGAACCTCCGAACCCGTTCCCGATTTACGCAAAGAACTCTCCACCGATTGGGAAGAACCTATTATACTCCGCGTCCGCGACCGTTGGGGCAGGGATGCCACCCGTGTCGCGTCAATTCATGGAAGCTCGCGAGCAAGACTCGGAGGGAACCGTGTCGTCGTCTCCCCCTCCATCCGTTGAGGCCGGTTTGCACGCGAATGAGTCGTGGCGCGATCGTCTGCTGCGCGGCAGTGCGATCGTCCTACTGGCGCTGACGCTGAACCTGGCGGGTAATGCACGATCGAGCCTCTGGGACCGTGATGAGCCTCGCTACGCCGGTTGCGTCCGTGAAATGCGAGCCCGAGGCGACTGGGTGCACCCGACCTTCAACGCCGAACCACGCTACCAGAAACCCATCCTGATCTACTGGTTGATGCGGATCGGCGTCGCCATTGGCGGCGACAATCCGTTTGGTGCGCGTCTGATCTCGGCTTTTGCCGGGACGGCAACCTGTCTGGTGGTCTGGCGTTTCGGCACGAGAATGTTCGGGCCTCGCGTCGGGTGGCTCGGAGCATTGATGCTGAGCACGGCCCCCATCATGGTCGCCGAGTCGAAGCTTGCAACGACCGACGCGACGCTCGCTCTTTTGCTGGTTGGCTGTCAGTTCTGCCTCTGGGAGCTGACCCAGCGTCCGTCTCGCGTATTCGCCGGCGGCTTCTGGACCCTTCTGGCACTCGCGACGCTGGTCAAAGGCCCCGTCGGCCCTGTCTTGATCGCGGCGGCCGGACTGCTCACATGGTGGTGGGGCGGGGCGACTAACTGCTGGAAGCGCCTGTACTGGCGCTGGGGTCTCGGGGGATTCCTGTTGCTAACGACCCCCTGGTACATCGCTGTGGGATTCATCTCGAAGGGCGCATTCTTCCGCGTGGCGTTGGGGGAGCAGGTCGTTACCCGCTTAACAACCGCCATGGAAGAGCATGGCGCCTTTCCGGGCTACTACATCGTCACGTCCCTGGGCACATTTCATCCCTGGGTGGCCTTCCTTCCTGCGGCGCTCTTCGGCGCCTTCGTGCGCAGACGTAGCGAGCCCGTGTTCGCCTTCCTCCTCGGCTGGATCCTGGGGCCGCTGATCGTCCTCGAGTGCGTACAAACGAAGATGGTCCACTACTATCTTCCCGCCTATCCCGCGTGTGCGCTGCTCGCGGCGTGGGTTGTCAGCGCCGTCGCTCGCGAAGAAGTGAACCTGCGGCGCTGGCCGCTGGGCCGACTCGGCCTGGGATTGCTCGGCGGCGTGGGGATCGGACTGACCGTCGCGCTCGTCGCGGCCGTCTTCGTCACGCCCAGCGGCGTGAGGTGGCCGTGCCTGGCCCTCTCTGTGGTCCTGGCGGCGGGAACGCTCTTTGCACTCGAGCGCCTCGCGAGCGGTGCCACCGACCGCGCCGTGGC
>DAIDJG010000329.1 GCA_027451445.1 Singulisphaera sp. | reverse complement strand
CACGTTCGCAACGGGTACCATCCAGAGGACATGGTGGTTCAAGCGAAGGTCATCGAGCACCACGCGCCGCAATAACTCACGGTTAATCAGCAGAACGATCAATTCGAGTACGCCCGCAACGAGTCCGAACCAGAGAGCAGCTAGGATCACGAGCGTTGGTGACAAGGTCTCGCATTCGATCTGCGGCTGCTTCACGCCTCGGAGACGGGGCGCTGGCGTTGTTCGGATGTCAGTCGTCGCTACGGTGGCAACGTCGTTCATTGAACATGCCTCCTGAACGTCATTGTCCGCCGAGGGGAAGTCGCGGCAGCGCGAGAAGCGTTTGTGCTCGAGCGACGCGTGCGTGCGGCATCGATCAGCGATGCGGCAACTCGCCCTGGGACCAGCGGTTGAATTTGTGCGAGGAACGGTGACTCGGACGGGAAGCGAACCCTTGCGTTCGACACAGCTCGCGTTGGTTCAGTCACGAACAGAACGAGGTTTGGATTCCGCTCGGTCAGCCGACATCGGACGGCCGTTCCGCTTGAATCGCAAACCTTTTGGCGCGGGTGGCGTCCCACGCCGCAATCGCGCCAGGATCCCGCGTGCGAACCATCGTTGTCCCGTGCCCCAGAACATCATGACGACACCCACCAGGGCTGACAGGACCGAGGTAACCGGTAGAAACGTATCCGGGCCCACATACGCAAATACGCTCGAAAAGATCTGCATAATCTCTCCTCAGCCCGATGGCCAGGCGCCCGAAGCACGGGCCATACCCTATACGAGGTCACGGCGCCCGACCTGCGAATGAAACGCAGCGTCGGGATGCACCCGGGGCGCACGCTGTGAGGACGCTTGTTCGGATCCTTCATCGTGGGGGGAGGACCGAATCACAGTTAGGTCGTCGACGGAACAAGCCGATTCCGCTCGCTCCGCGCTGAGACGGCTGAAGCCGTCGAGCGGAATTGCCAGCCCTTTTCAGCAGTGCAGCCGGCAGAGCTGAAGCGGCAAGCTCGAATCGCCCCAACTGGGTGAAACCGCCTGTCGTTCGGATTGGGGGGAGGTGGCTAGCGATGGACAACCCGTCAGAGCCCGGGTGAACTCAAAGCCCGTCGCCAGCGGAGGGAGGCAGCTTGGCGCGTTCAACAAGAACGGCCAGCTCGCAACGCAAAGTGTGACCGGTGATCGGTTCGGTTGGGAAGGTATCCCGATATGCCGAACCTCCGAATGAGGGGGAGACTGTGATACTACCAACACGCGCTGTGCACATCGTTGATGAGCATCAGAAAAGATCAACCCGCAAAGCGCGTGCAGGCCGTTTTCGGCCGTCAAGGGGCCCGAGAGAACGTCGACCTGTACCCCCAACGTCGCCCAAACGATCAAGGGGACGAAAAATGAATCCAGCATTTTCTGGGGCATTTGCCGCATCATCCGGATTCCGGGTACTGGTCGAACGGAGCCGCCTTGATTTGATGGTCCGTGTCACCGGCTTTATCGGCAAATTCGGCCATTCAGTTAAGACCAATTTTGCGAGAAGTCCCAAGATTCTCGTTGCGTTGAGCACGCTCCGGGACCCGAATTCGAGTGAACGTCTCTAACTCCTTGCGGCATCACGCTTCGCGAAATGTCCGCGTCAAGGCACGCAGCCGGGTATTTCGTTGTCGTGGCGGCAGATTGGATTCGGACCGGCACGGGTCGTCTCGTGGGGAGCTTTACAATATCGTTCGCGGATAGTGATCCACCGACCGAAGCGCCTCGGCGTAGCGCACCCCGCAAGAGTGGCCACGATACGATGCGAGCGTCTCCTTGAGGTGTTGCGCGCCATCGCGCGAGCCGGCTTTATAAGGTTCGTTCCGTACCAGGGCCATGAGCCGTCCCAGCCAATCGATCGCGCGGTCCCAATCGTCGGTCACGTCCACAAACGTGTCGGGCTCGAAGCCGATCGTGTGCCGAGGACCGTTGTCGAACGTGTAGATCTGGCGCGGGGCCTTGATTGAGCGCTGATCGATCAAGGAGCCCGCGAACCTCAGCGCGATCTCGCTGAGTTGGGAGGCCACCCCGTGGTCGTCGTGGTGGTCGTGCCGCCAAAGCATGAGTGCGATGTCCGGCTGGACGTCGGCAACGACCTCAGCGACGGCACGCTTGGTTTGGAGGTTCACGTCGAAGCAGTGCGACTCGAAATCCAGGAAACGTAGCTCGGCTCCGTGTTCCTTGCAGATGGCCGTCGTTCCGTCGATGAGCGCACGCTCTCGTCCCTTGACCGGCGCCCAGTTCGAGTAGTCGCCGATCATCGCGAGGATGACGACGCGGTAATGCTTCCGGATCGCCTGGAGCAGGATGCCGGGGACGCCGAAAACACAGTCGTCGTAATGCGCTCCGAGCGCGAGTAACGTGGGTGCCATGCCAGCGCGATCTCCTTCGGTTGCCGCTTCACGGAACGTACGCCCATCCTTGTATCGAAATGGATCGCAGACGTCCACGGGCCACAGCAGGTGCCCTCTATTCGCGCGACGAGGCGATCTCCGTACCAGGCTCCCATCTGCGGACCGCGGCGACGAAGTCGAAAACGGTGCGCCGGTACCGCTCGGGATCGACGACGTGGAGCCTGAGGTGATCGGCCCCATCGAACACCGAGAGCGTACCGTGTGCTTGAACGCGCTCAAACAATGCGCGCGCTTCCTCCGGTCGCGCGCGGCGGTCGTCGCTTCCTGCGAGGATCAGGATCGGTACTTCGGCGGGAATGCGACCGATCGCGGTGAACGGAGAAATCTGGTCGAGCTCCGGAAGCACGAGTGGCGCCGTGATCAGCAAACTCTGGTACGCGATCTGGTCGAGGATGGGCGGCAGGCTGTTCTCCGTGCGGTTCCAGACGGCGGTCTTCAGGTCCTTATAAGGGCATTCAAGGATGTATCCGCGGATCCGGTGCGCGAGTTCTTCGCCGGCGAACACCGCTGCGGCCGCGCCCATCGACGTACCGTGGATGACGAGCGGCTTGCCGGGATGCAGGCGTTCCAGGAGATCGACGGCGGCGACGACGTCATGACGCGCGCTGTAGCCGATGTCGTTGAAATCGCCCGACGAATCGCCGTGGGCGCGCAGTGAGACCATGAGCACCGCGCAGCCCTGTGACGCCAGGAGTTCGGCTCGGTCCAGGCATTTCCCGCGACTTCCGCCATTACCATGGAGGAGCAATACGCCGACC
>DAIDJG010000328.1 GCA_027451445.1 Singulisphaera sp. | reverse complement strand
GTGAGGTAATCGCCGCCCTGAAGCGCGACGGGCAGCGTCGAATTGAGGATCGCGGAACCGGTCGCGTCCGTCGACACGGTCAGGCTGCCGACGAATTTCTTCCCCTGGCCGAATCCGGACGGATCCGCTGTCGGGCTCTGGAAAAACTCGATGTAGTAGGTCTGGTTGGGCGCGGTCTGCGTGAGGGTTCCGGTGATCGTGGTCGAACTGACGTTGTCCGACACTGCTGGGCCGAGCACAGGCGCATTTTGATGGTGGTTCGGGCCCGGCGTTCCATACGGGGCGTTGGGCGTTGGACCATTACCCAGGTCGATCCCGAGGTTGGAATCACTGAAGATCGAGTTCCCTTCGAACGTGTTGCCGTTGTCCCCCACCTGAAAGACGTGAATGCCGTCGGTGCCGTTGAAGGCAATCACGTTCCCCGCACCCGGCAGCAGGCCTCCCACCGTCACATTGCTGGTGTCAATGTGGACGCCGTCCCGGCCGTTGCCCACGGCCACGCTCCCCGAGACATCGGTGCCAATCAGGTTGCCTTCGAGCACGAGCGCATTGCTGGAATTCGTGGTGGCAACACCGTCGACGAAGTTCCCGGAGATCACGTTCCCCAGAAGGTCAAGCCGGGGGCCGCCGATGGTGTCGTTCGACGAGTTGTCGACGGTGATACCCGTCGCATTGCCGAGCGCGGTCGTTCCCGCTGCGTTCGTGCCGATGAAGTTGGCAAAGATCGATGCGTTGTTTCCGTTGTTGTTGCCGTCGATATAGATACCGCTGCCCGACGCGAAACCGTCGATGGTCAGCCCCTGGATCGTTGTCGACGGGGCCTGGATCGTGAACCCGTTGCCGGAGACGCCTGCCCCGTTTACGACGACGAGGGGTGCACCGGCGTATGTGGGCACCGACTCGCCGTCAATGAGCACCGGTTCCGTGATCGATGGCAGACTTTCTTGCAGGTCGATCTCTCCGACGGCACTCTCGCTGAAATCGATGATGTTGAACTGGCCAGGGGCCGGCACAGTCATATTCGACTGCACGATTGCCGCGTAGAGCGACCCCGCGCTCATGTCACCGTTCGTATTGGTGACCAGGATTGGCGTTACCGCCATGAGGACTCGTTCTTCGAGCGATTCGAGCCTGGGTCGGCGAAGCTTCCCGAAGAGTCGCCGATTCGACTGGCGTGTGTGTTCTTGACTCTGCAGCATAGCCTTCGTCTCTCGATCCTTAGATCGAATCAAGGGGACTCACGAAGATTATTCGAACGGCCAGCGGGCGGCGCGGCGCAGGAGGCTTCCTCGCGGGCAAACTGGGGAGACTTTGTTGAGGAATTTATACGACGAAAACCATCGAGTCCAAATTCACCCAATGAATTCGACCACAGCGTTGTCGCCTTTGCCGGTTCTGTGGATTCCTCGCACGGGTCTTTACCCTCTACGATGAGGGCTGAGCTACGGATCGATAGCCGTCGTGGATCGTCTTCCGTGAATGCGTGCCTGCGTGCTATGAGGCATGATATCGTGAAGACGAAGCTGAAGGGAAGGGGGTTGATCGGAAAAAAACGGAAATTCTTTCGATTGTGGTCATTCGTTTTGTACTGAGCATCGCGAGGTTGACGGATCATTGTGTGTTGGTGATCGACACTTAGCGTTTGGAAACGTGCTGGTGAGATCTTTCGGATGTCGGGGCCGGGCTCCATGTCATATGCGTTTCGTGTCGCATGGCAATCGACTACCAACCGATTCGGCGCGCAGCTTCGCCGACCAGCGCCGCCGCAGTCTGGATGACCGAGTCAATCGCTTTCGGAGCGGATGGTGATCGGCTTGTGGCCGATTCGGTGCGGTTATCCCACCGCCGTAGGTCCGTTCGCAGGTTCAAGCCCACGCGGAGCCGGTTCGACACCGCCTCCGCGCGGTGACGCTGCGGCGGGGTCGAAAGGCCCGCGTCGAACGAAGGTTGGTCGTTGAGACGACCCGAAGGGCAAGTGAAAACACGATGTGAACGACCGCTTCTCGAGTGCCGTCGGCCCTCGAAGTCTGATCGACGACATCGTTCTTCCCCTCGGAACGACCGTCTACCTCGCTTCGTTGGCTGTCGGAGCCTGCTCGATCACGCCCTTCTTCCCTCTCGGTCCCGTCGTGTTCGTCAGAATTCGCGGAAACCCATCGTCACCTGTGCGGGTCACGACCGTATCCCATTCCACAAGCCCCGACTTGCCGACGGTGAGGCGCAAGGCCCAACTGGTTCGTGAAGGCTCGTCAAGATCGGGGGTGACGTCTTTGAAGTCGTCGAACACGAAGTTGCCGAGGCTGTAGACAATCAGCTTATCGTGATAGTATTCCGCACCTTCGGTCACGTGAGGGTGACCGCCGATCACGACGTCAGCGCCGGAATCGATCATTAGCCGTGCGAGGTGCTTTTGGCGCTCATTCGGCTGGAATTTGTACTCCTGGCCCCAGTGCATAAACGTAATGATAAAATCGGCCTTTCCTGATGATTTGACCGCCTTGAGGTCAGCCGCAACCTGGTCATCATCACTCCACGCTACGCCCGCCGTGGTGGGACCGGCTTCGAAAGAACGCGGCCGGAATTCGTTGTATCCGAGCACGGCGATCCGAATGCCTTTGCACTCCAGGATCAGCGGTTGGTGCGCTTCCTTCAGATTGCGGCCGCCGCCAAAGAAGCGGATCCCGGCGTCCTTGAGATGTTCCATCTCCTCGACAAAAGCGCCCTTGCCGAAGTCGCCCGTGTGGTTGTTGGCCAGCGACACGGCGTCGAAGTATTTGGCGAGCCAGGAGAGGGAACGGAGGGAGGCGCGGAACGTGTATTTCTTGTCCAGGCGCTCACCGCCGGTTGCAACCACGCATTCGAGGTTGCCGAACCGGAGATCCGCGTCCTTGAGGAGTTTCGCGCAGTGTTCGAAGGGGTCAAGTCCCTTGGCCATGGTCTCGCCGGGGATCCGGTCGAGCATGATATCGCCGACGAAGACGAGCCGCGCCTCGTTCTTCGATGCGTCCTGGCCCCAGAGCCGACCACCAGAGAGGAGCGCGAGCCCCGCAAACGCCAGTAAAACCCTGCGACGCAGACCGTGGCTCATGGCACTCATCCTCAAGGGTTGCATTGGGAATGATTTCGTGGGTCCGTTAAATTGCGAGCCCTTGCTAGAATTCCCACTTTCCTGTGCTACGATTAGTTATGGGAATCGGGCATCAGGCATTCGCCTTTTCGTGATGGCGCGTTCCCGCTATGATGTCGCCGCGCTTGGGACTGCACAAGATCCGTTCCAGGCGACAGCCCTCCAACTCTCCGGATCGCGGGGCTGACGCCGATTGAGGACAAAACTCGTAGAAGAGTAAGGAAGACGGCAGCGCGCCTTGGATCGAACGTTCTCCCACCTTCCGCATCAGGCGCGCAGGCCCTGATCTCGTGAGCGGCGAGCGGCCCCCCGACTCGTCGCCTTTGACAACTTGTCCGCACGGGTTGCCGCGCCGGCAACTCTATGCCATGCCATGCCCATGAACAGGAGGTGGCGTGATGGTCGGGTCGTTCCTCGTCGCTTGCGTGGTCCTGATCGGAGATCAAGGACCGATTCCCGCCGGCTGCTCCAAGATCGCGATTGAGGTCGGCGGTCAGCAGGTGAACGTTTTCACCTATAAACCGGAGAATTACAAAAGCGGTCCGATGCTGATGGTCTTCCACGGTGTCGACCGCAACGCGGAAGAGTACCGCAACGACGCCAAGGGGATGGGCGATCGCCATGCGGCCCTGGTGATTGCGCCCGAGTTCGATCGGAAACGGTTTCCGGGCCTCAAGTACCACCGCGGAGGATTGCAAAAGGACACGAAGTCGAAGTCCGTCTCCCCTCGCGAAGATTGGACCTGGAGCCTCGTCCCGCAAATCGCCCTCGAAGTCCGCAAGCGCGAAGGGCGGAACGACATGCCGTATTACCTGATCGGCCACTCTGCGGGCGGGCAGTTTGTCGGCCGGCTGGCCGGGTTTGTCGACTCGGATGCGAGCCGGATCCTGGTCGCCAACCCGAGCTCGTACTTGTTCCCGAGCCAGGCGATGGAGTTTCCCTACGGGTTTGGCGGTCTGCCGACTGAGCTGAGCGACGAACAACGCGTACGGCGCTACCTGGCGCAACCCTTGACCATCTACCTTGGCACAGCCGACAACGAGCGTGATGCGGACCTCGACAAGTCGCCGGAAGCCGATCAACAGGGGGCCTCGCGACTGGAGCGCGGACGGAAAGTGTTCGAGACGGCACGTCAGATCGCCGAAGAGAAGGGCTGGGACTTCCGCTGGACTCTCGTGGAAGCGCCCGACGTTGGGCACGATCATCGAGGTATGTTTGATGCGCCTGCATGCGACGCCGCGCTGTTCGGCATCAAGCGGATCGTGGACAGCAAGTGAAAGTATACCTCGGCGATCACTGGCGGCCGCCACCTGCGGGGACCGGCATGGGCGTTGGTGATGCCGGGGCTGCGAGCGACATCGGATGGGGCTCGAGCCCAAGCGGGGCGGTCCCGGCCTGGACCTCAGCGAGGCGCTGAAGGTACTTGTCGAACAGGCGGGTGTGCCGGCTCTCCGGGGTGACCGGCTTGCCGTTGATGAACAGAGCCTTCACGCGCGTCGTTGGTTGCAGAATATGCCCTGCAGTGACGACGAGGTTGGCTCGCTTGCCGACTTCGAGTGAGCCCACCTGGGAGTCGATCCCAAGAATCTTCGCGGGATTGATCGTCACGGCTTTCAGCGCCTCGGTCTCCGGCAATCCGTAAGCGACGGCGACAGCGGCTTCGTACGGCAAGTTGCGAGGCGACGTTGCCTGCTCGGGTCCGAAGTCCTTGGGCCGGAGCGCAAAAACAACGCCCGCTTCATGGAGCCGGCGCGGGTTTGTATAGGGTGCGTCGTATGGGTCGCTGGGCTCCGTGGGCATTTGGAGCGTGCCGCTGATCAGTACCGGCACCTTCGCGGCCTTCAACGCACTAGCGACCTTCCACGCATCGACACCGCCGGAAATGATTGCCTTGAGTTTTAACTCCTCCGCGATCCGAAGCGCGTCGAGGATCTCGCCGCGATGGTTAGCGTGAAAGATCACCGGCTTTTCGCCTTTCGCGTACGAGACGAGCGCCGCGAGCCTCGGGTCGGGAGGAGGCGGCGCGGTCTGTCGCGACCGGGATTCGGTCACAACGCGGTCGTACGTCAACGCCAGGCGAAATTGTTCTTTGATCGACGACAGGGTCTCGTTGCGTTTGCGACGGCGGTCGGCCGATTCGCTCCCAGTGCTTTGAGTCGAGTCCGTAGAAATCCATTCGGGGATCTTCACGTGAAGGGCGACGGCGTCGAGCAGGAGCATCTCGCGAGGGACCCAGCCGTTGAGGTCGATAGCACACCCCTGTCCGCAGATCGTGCCCCCGCGCGGCTGGACGTATGCCGAGAGGACGCCGTTGGCTCGGGTGACCGGGATGAGCTCGCTGTCCGGCTTCAAGGCGCTGCTGGTGCGCAGCTCGGGTTGGAACTGGGCGGAATCGGCATAGTCGAGGGTCTCACCGAGACTTCCCACCTCGTACAGTCCGAGCGGGGTACCGGCCGCGACCAGGCCGGGCCAAACGTCGAAGCCCTGGACGTCGATGGTCTGGGCGGAACCGGGAATGCGGGTCCCCACTCCGCCGATCGCGGTGATCTTGCCCTCGCTCACGACGAGTGTGCCATCGGGGATGTCGTCTCCACCGACCGGGTGGAGAGTTGCCCCGACGAGGGCGTAGACCCCTTTGGGGTTGTTGAGGATTTCGAGGATGCGTTCGCGAAGACCCTGGCTCGGGGCGGGCATGACGAAATGGTCGCCGGGCCTCGGGGCGAGCTTTCCGTCTTTCGAAGCTCGCTGAAACCAGACTTCGCCATCGATCAGGGCCATCTCGCAGCGCGCAAATCCGTCGAACGGGTGGGAATTGAAGACGACGAGATCGGCGTCTTTCCCCTTTTCGATCGAGCCGAGCCGGTTATCGAGCCCAAGCTCCCGGGCCGGATTGATCGTGATCATCGCGAGCGCCTGGTCTTCGGTCGCGTTGCCGTACTTGACCGTTTTCGCGGCTTCCAGATAGAGGTGCCGCACGAGCTCGCCGCTGTCGCTCTTGATACAAACTTGCGCACCGGCTTTGGCCAGCATGGCGGCGTTGTAGGGGATCGCGTCGAACGCCTCGATCTTGTAGGCCCACCAATCGGCAAATGTCGAAACGCTTGTCCCGGACGCAACGATTTCCGGTGCGACCTTATAGCCCTCGAGGGCATGGTGTAACGAATGCACCTTGATGCCGTGCCGCGCGGCCAGCCGGAGGAGCATGAGTATCTCGTCGCCTCGATAGCAGTGGCAGTGGATCTTCACGCTGCCGTCCAGGACCCCAGCGAGCGCTTCGAGGCGCAAATCTCGGCGCGGTGGAACCGCGGGTGAGTTTTTCGACTTGGTCGCCTCGTATTCCTTCCAGAGGTCCTGGTAGGCGCGGGCCTCCTCAAAGGCTTGTTCAAGCGTCGCCTCGACGCCCATTCGCGTATTGGGGAACCGGTTGGGTTGCCGGGTGACGTTCTCGCCCAATGCGAACTTGACCCCCTGGGGCGCGTTCTTGATCGGCAGTTCGCGTCCGGGCAGTCCGTGCTTGAGCTTGATGACCACGTCCTGGCCACCCACCACGTCGGCTGATCCGTGCAACAGCCGGGCCGTCGTGGTCCCGCCGGCGAGAGCGCGGTAGATCCCGGGGTCGTGGCCATCGACCACATCACGAACGCGCACTTCGGGCACAAGGCTCAGGCTCATTTCATTCACGTTACCCTGAATCGCCATGTGCGAATGCGTATCGATGATGCCGGGCATCACGACCATTCCGGCCGCCTCGATCACGGCGATGTCTTTCGGTGCGTTCACCGTTTCGCCGACTTCCGCGATCTTGCCCGCCAGAACGAGGACCGAACCTTTCGGGATCGTCCCTTTGGTCACGGTCAGGATGGTGGCATCCTTGATGAGCACGTTCCCACCCGTCTTCACGCGGGGCTGGCGATCCGAATCGAGCTCCGTGGCCACGTCGACGAAGGGGGGCTCGGTTTTGGACTCGTCGTCCTTGGAGGCCGGTTTCTCGGTCGACCCCGTGGGAGTTGGCTTAGGCGCTTCGGGCTGAGTGCTGCCGTTACCGTTCTTGGCCTTTTCTTTCGGCAATTCGAGCTCAAACTTCAGGCCATCCACCAGAATGAAGCGCACGCGCGAAGCTTCTTCGTTCAGGGGGCCGGTGAGCACCACGACCTGGCCCAACTTCCCCGGCGCAAGGTTACCGAGTCTGGCTTCGACGCCCGCGATGTGTGCGGCTTGCCACGTCAAGGCACCCACGGCGGCGGGAACTGGCAGGCCCTGGGAGATCAGACGCTGCAACTGGGTCAGAAAAGTCTCGGGCTTGGTGAGGCCGTCGGTGCAGAGCCCAAAGCGCACGCCGGCCTTGGCGAGCGCTGCCGCGGTTGCGGCCCGCGCCTTCCAGCGGGCATGGCGGTCTTCCAGCAGTCGCAACGGAACTTCCCGCTCGCTCGCCTCGAGCCGGCGGTATTCAGCTTCGGTCGGGACCTTGGGCTCCGGGGGAAGATCCAATCGCAGCACGACGGGGACGTCGAGTGCCTTCAGCCGGCCGGCAACTTTCCCGGCCTCGCGGCCCCCGACGATCACGGCGGTTGTGCCGAATTCTTCGGCCAGATCGAGAGCGCGGTGGATCTCGTCTTGCGTGTTCGCTTCCCACCAGACCGGAATCGCCTTTGTGCGCGCCGCATAAAGCGCCTCGAGGGCGGGGTCGAATGGGGGACGCGGGCCGCCGGCTTTCTCGTGGGCCGCGTGCTGCGCGTGTGCGTGTTCCGCATCGAGCATGGCCTGCCGCAGGTGCGCCACGGTTCCCATCAGCGACGCGGGGTATTGCAGCCTGCCGCCTCGATCGGTCTTGCGAGCGGGGGCATCGTGGTCGTGGTCGTGAGCTGGAGCCGGGTCGGACTCGAACGGGGGCCGGACGTTGATATGAAGCGCGACTGGAGTGCGCAGGACGACCTCACGCCTGGGCAATCCGCTCAGGCTCACCAGGGCGCTCTGGCCCGTGGCGATCGCGCCGGCGGGTGCCGCCAGTAGCGCGGTGAAGCCGAGTTTCCGTCGTTCGCCCGCGAGGTTTTCGGAAAGGTCGAGCACGTCGATGACGTCGAACTCGGGGGTCATACCGTAGCGGTTGTCGGCCGGAGTTCGGGCGAGCGCGAACTCCGAGAAATCGACGGTCCGGCCCGATCCGGTTTCGGAGCGGACGACACCCTGCGGTTGCGCCAGGGTGGTAAAGAGGTCGATGAATCCGGGGTACACGACGAGTCCCTTGCCGTCGATCACCTCGGAGTCGAAGGGAACGTCAACCTTATCGGACGGGCCGACGGCTTCGACCACGCCGCGGCGAATGATGATCGTGCCCGATTCCACGGTCGAGTCTGGCCCTGCCACGATCCGTGCGCCGCGGATCGCTTGCGCCGGGGTCTGAAAGCCGGGCTTGAGGTCGGCCGCGAGGAGGTTGGCCGCTCCGAATGTCAGGCAGACCAGCAGCCCCCCGAGCGGCCGTCGTGACAAACTCGCCGAAGCGATCCTCATGGGGATAACTCACAGGAGTGAAAACTCGGAAACCACTCCGGCCGGTCGTCTCCCGACGCGCGGGGAGGGACGCGCTGAAGGGAATCGGTGGGAACCGCGGTTCGTTCGCACGTTGTTGCGCAGTCAGTCTATCCTGCCGGCCCTGCCACACGCAACCTTGGGAAGCTCGGGCAGGGAGGGCTTCAGGAGGCAGGTCTACTCTGCGATCATTTGCGCCCAAGCTCCTTATCCGCCTGCTCTTCGACCTGCTTTTTCTTCTCAGGATACTCGATCACGACGAGCTCACGCTTCTCCGGGTCGTAGCCGTATTCCTGATAATACGGCAGCATAGGGAGCATGATGCCGTCCGGCTTGCCTTTCTTGATAATCACGTCCATGAACTCTTCGTACGTGTCAGGCTTCTTGCCGTTCTCGGCCTCGTACAGGTCGATGGCGTGCTGAACGTTCATCTTGGCGATGTTTGCCACGCTCGTGCGGTACGCGTCGGCCTGAATCGTGATGTAGTCGGTGGCATGAATTTTCCCATCGGTGACCTGTCCTCCCTGGGCAAGCTCGGGCTTCAGATTGCGGACTTCCTGTGTTTTCTTCCCGATGGTCTCGCGTGTTTGGGACTCGGACTTCGTTTTTGGCGCGTCCTCACAGCCGGCGAGCAGAAAGAGAACCGGAAGAGCAAGCACGTAGCGAAACGGCATGATGTCAGTCCTGTGATTGCGAAACGAGCGAATTGGTGGATCGCCTCCGAGTATCGCGCCGACGCGTCCAAACGGCAAGGGGGGGAACGCCCAAACGGGCCAACGATAGAGAGTTCGGTGCGTTTCGATCGGGCGGCTCGAAGGGCACGAACTGAGGCATCAGACGAGGGGTGCACGTCAGCTTTTGATTTTTTCGAGCGTTGGTTTGGGTGGTTTGGGTCGGCGAGTCAATGGGCAGCCGGGACGGCTCCGGAGGTGACTGTTCAGTCGCCCGTCGTCGCACAGCGAGGCGGCGCGGACTTGGAGGA
>DAIDJG010000327.1 GCA_027451445.1 Singulisphaera sp. | reverse complement strand
GCCTTATGGACCGCCTCCAGGCCCTCGGCGCTCTGGATCAACAGGTCCACCTTGCGAGCCAGATTGGCCCCCTGCGACTCGCGGACAAACTGGAGGCTCACGCCGTCGACAAATTCCATGACGACGAAATGCTCGCCTTTCGTCGACTCTCCGAAATCGAACGTTCGGACCACGTGAGGATGAATGATCTGACTCGCGATCTCTCCCTCACCGGGCCGCGCTTGCTCGCGCGACGCGCGCGCCATTGCCGCTGCGTTCTTATCGAGCACCTGAACCTTAAGGCAAACCGTGCGGCCTACCTCATTATCGATCGCCTTGTGTACGACCGACATACTCCCTTGAGACGTCTGCGAGATCAGCGTGAACCGTTTTTGTAAGTTCACACGCCCCCGCCGAGGCTTCGATCCGCTCGGTTTTCCGGACCCAAAGAGCTTTTCGAGCATCGGCATTGATCCCCCTCCCGCGCCTTACCCCTAACGTCTCAGAAAGCGGTTCACGATGGGGTCGGGTAGCAGAGTAAGTCGAATACCCTCCGCTAATCCGTAGCGCAATTCAGATTCAACGATCCTGCCTGGCCAGGGTGCGCTGATAAATGTTCGACCTGAGTCGTGACCAACCGCAAATCGCAATCAACACTCAGACGCTCTCGAACCCCGTGACGGCTCACTCGCCAGGGGTCCGATTCCGAAAACTGACCCGCCCCATGAGTGTGTGCGTGATCGCAATTCCCGCAAGCGTAACGGTCACCATCCATAGTACGGTAGGACGCGTTTCCGGTGACGAGGTTTTTTGTCGGAATGTTCACCGATTCTGCATACGGTGCGCCCGTCCGGGGTTGGGCCGAGGCTACTCCTCATGGCTGATCTGGGAGAGCCGGTGCCAGGATGCGTCTCCGGGGGTGCGGGCGAGGATGCGGACCCGACCGTGCTCGTCGTGAAAGCGGGCAACGGTGAGAAGGGAGGGGGCATCCGAGGGCCAGTTCTCCAGCTCGTTGTCGAACAGGAGCACAAATTTAGGCTCGACCTTGCTTTGATACGGGAGAACGCGGGGGTCTGCGATCTGGCGAACGGGTCGACCGATGGCGAATGCAAGATCCGCCGACCAGGCGTGGGTGGCATAGATCGGCCAACGAGGCAGGATCCACTGGCCCACAGCGCGACCCCATGGCCCCTGGCTGAAGCGGTAATTCCACTCAGGGACGTAATACCCCCAGTGTCCCAGTTTGAGACAGGTTGCCAGCAGTACGAGAGCAAGCACTCCGCGACGGGCGTTCCCGCGCAATAGGGCGTTGAGACCGACCAGAAAGACGGGGAAGGCCAGGACGATCAGAATGATGGCAAGCCCTCGGTAATAGGGCACAGCGCTGGCAAGGTAGATCCCAGCGACGACGACAAGCGCGACCCAGGACACGATGAGGATCGTCATCAAAGCCATGAATGCACGTCGCACGCCCGGCGTTTCTACCCCGGCCCAGAGCCGATCGAGACAGGCAGCGGCGACGATCGCGAGGCCCGCGAGCGCAGGGAGGCGCGCAGCGGACGCAAGACCAGGTATGATCGTACCGACCAGGATGCTGGCACCCGCGATCTGAAGCCAGCCGATCACGAGCGCTCGCCCGTGATCGGACCAACTGGCCCGGACCGACTGGCTCGCCGCGAGCGCGGCGAATGGGCTCCACGGGAGACCCAGCGCAATGACGCTCAGTGGCAAGTACCAGGAGGGATGCTGGGTTAACGGCAGCGTCAGAGCCATGCCCCACGCCTCGGCCCGCGTCGTGCTCAGGGCCCACGCAGACCAGAGCCCTGCGGCCAGGAGAGGAGGAATGAGCAGTCGACCCGATAGAGTTGCCCCCCGACGGCCCATCACGACGGTCGCGAGCAAGATGAGCGCGACAGGCGGCCAACCGCCCGACAGAAACGCCAAAGCGCTCCAGACGCCCGCCACCAGGTCGGAGCCCCGATCGAGCATGCGGTCGAGCGCAGCGAGCACCGCCAGGCCCGCCACTAAGTCGAGCCCGGCGCCTCCGGATCGGTCGATCAGGGCCACGCTTGCGAACCAACACAATCCCAACAGTACGCCGGCTCGCGGCCCAAGCGCTCGGGTAACGTGCCGGGCCAGAATCAAGCCCGCGAGGATTCCTGCAATCGCCGACGGCCAGCGCACCGAGGCAGCCGTCGGATAGTATCCTCCCTCGAGCCATGCCCAGAGTGCGCTCGGGGCGACCTGGCCGGGCCAGGTGCCGGGATCCCAGGAGCCGAGCACCTGACCGAAGGGGCCGAGGGGTTCGGCCGCGGAAAGGCCGACGCGTGCTTCGACGGGGCCGAGATCCAGGTTTCCGCCGCCAATGAGCACGAAGACGGCCGCCAGGACCAGCACGATCGACCCCGGAATGAACCGCCGCGCCTCTTCCGGCAACAATCCGAATGCGAGCTCGGGCACATCGGCGCGCAGGCGGGGGTTCAGCCGGCCCGTGGTGGGCAGGGTCGGTTCAGTGGACATCGAGCAGCTCCTGTGGCAGCAACGCGGTCTCGGGCTCAGGCTCGGGCCTGGGTGCAGGCAGGTTCTTGTCGTGGCTGATCGAAGGTTCGAATAATTCCTTGGCAGGCTTTCCCTTGACCATTCCGTAAATGAAGCCTGCGAGCCAGCCGTCGCGGTAGACTTGCCGCTTCATCTCGGCGTTGACGTCCTCAATGGTCCAGCCGTTACGTTCGAAGCGATACATTGCGACGGACGCCCCCGTGCGGCAGGTTCCTCGTGCGCAGTGGACCAGGACCGGCCGTCGATGCGGATCGTCGCAAGCTTCCAGGACCGCGCGGAATTGCGACTCCTGCCCGAATCCATCTCCGGGCATGGGCAGGTTCATGAAGTCGATGCCGAGTTTGGTTGCCATGGCACGCTCGGTCTCCACGCGCGAGCCCGGGATCTGGAAGTTGACAACGGTCCGGATCCCATAGCGCCGGACGGCGGCGACGAGCTGATCACTCGTTAGCTGACCACTGCGATAAAGGATGTCGTGTTGAACCACGTCGAAGTGGTCCCACACCAGACGGTTACGTCTGGTCTCGATAGTGATCCAGAGAGCAAGGCCAACGGCGGCCATGGCTATCAGGACGATCGCTCTGCGCATTCGCGTCACGCCCCGCGGAGGGAAGTCGGCCGATTCAAACCAACTCGATCGCGGCCGGGGGGGTGGAATCAGGTGGGGTGTCGTCAACGAGGGTGTGCCGGCTGCGCGGGGGATGGTAGGCAAGATCGGCAAGGGGGTCAACCCGAATCAAAGCTGAGCACAATGTTGGAGATTGATCGAACACAATTCGCACGACCCTCGTAGCAGGAAGTGGTCGAGTCTGCGCGTTGGGGCGTCGATTGGGTTGGCTTGTTCGCCCGGTCGGTGCGAATTAGGATGGGTGGACTGGGTTCACCGAGGTCGCGATGGCCCGGGAAGTTTGCTCAAAGGGGCTTGGTCTCATGCGTCTTTCATTCCCGCGCAAGCCGTTGGTGGCGGTTGGCACACTCGTTCTTTTGGGTCTCATTGGGACGGCCGGGCTCCACTCGGATGGCGTGGCTGCGGAGCCGCCCAAGCCGGCTAAGAAAGACACAAAAGCGCAATTCAAGCCGAAAGGCGTGACATTGACGCCGTCAGTGACGCCGTCTGAAGCCAAAGCGGGGGACGTTGTAACCTATAAGATCAAGGCCGAATTGAAGCCAGGATGGCACATCTACCAGTACGCCAAGGAGGATCCAGATACCGGCCCGAGGGCCACGAAGTTTGACTTCTTCGACCACGGCGGATTGAACGTCGTCGACGATTGGAAAGCTTCGAAGGACGCAATCCTTAAGCAAGAACCGGCCTTCGACAACCTGGTCGTTGCCTTCTACGAGGACGAAGTCACCTGGAGTATCAAGCTCCGCGTACCGGCCGGAACCAAACCGGGGAAGGCGGTCCTACGCTGCCAGGCCGGCTATCAGATTTGTGACCCCAGCGTTTGCAGTCCGCCTGGCCAGTGGACCCTGCCTGATATCGAGTTGACGGTCTTGCCGGGAGGATCGGCTGCCGCCGCTCCGCCCGAAAAGCCCGAAAGTCCCGCAGAGAAAGTCGAGACGTCCGTTGCGGCTGGCACAGTCGCTACGGCGAGCCCCGCCGCCGTACCAACATCGTCGACCGGGCCCGAATCGCCTCGGTTGAGCGAAGTCGAGCAAAAGGCGCAACAGGGTCTCATCCCCTTCCTGCTCTTCTCGGCCGCGGGTGGATTGCTCGCCCTGGTGATGCCTTGTGTCTGGCCGATGGTGCCCATCACGGTGAATTTCTTCGTCAAACAAGGGCAAAGTAAACAAGGCAAGAGCACCGTTGGCTTAGCGATCGTCTACTGTCTGGCGATCATCGGCGTGTTCACGTCGGTTGGGCTTTTCTGCACGTTCTTCTTTTCGGCCTCATCGATCATTAGCTTGTCGAACAAAGCCTGGCTGAATTTCCTCGTCGCTGGTGTGTTCATCGTGTTCGGAATGAACCTCCTCGGGTTCTTCGAGCTTCGTCTGCCGAACTTCTTGCTCAATGCATCGGCCCAAGGCGAGGGCCGCGGAGGATTGATCGGCGTGATGTTCATGGCATTCACGCTGACCATCACGTCTTTCACTTGTACCTTTCCCGTCGTGGGAGGGCTGCTTGCAATGGCCGTCAAAGGCCAATACTTCTATCCGGTGATAGGATTAGCCACCTTTTCAACGGTCCTGGCGCTCCCGTTCTTTCTGTTAGCCCTTGCGCCCGGGTTGCTCTCGAAGTTGCCCAAAAGCGGTGACTGGATGAACGCCGTCAAGGTCGTAGGCGGACTCGTCGAAATCGGTGCGGCGTTTAAGTTCTTAAATGCGGCGGAGGTCGGCGGCCTTGGGACGCCTGCGGCCGACGCATGGTTCAACGCGCAGACCGTCTTGTCGATCTGGGTGGTGCTGGCAGCCGTGTGCGGAGTCTATCTTCTCGGCCTGTTCCGCACGAACCATGACCACGATGACGTGAAGGTCGGCCCAGGCCGACTCTTGGCTGGTATCACGTTCTTGAGTCTTGCACTGTTCTTCGCTCCGTTGCTCTTCGGACACCCAATCAAGAGTCCGATCTATTTTTCGATGCTCGGGCTATTTCCACCCGACATTCTGCAACTGGCTGGCAACAACGGTACGCCGAATTCCGCGGGAGTTGCTTCCCACGAAGTCGCCGCCACGTCGACCGACCCCGCGCAGGCAGAGCGCGAGCAAAAGAGCTTCCACGGCGTCGCTTGGGGGATGAGCTACGAGGCCGCACTCGAGACCGCGAAAGCCGAGAAAAAGCCCGTCCTTATCGACTTCACAGGCATCAATTGCGTGAACTGCCGCCAGATGGAGGGAAGCGTCATGCCTCGCCCCGAAGTTGTGGAAAAGCTGAAGCAATTCGTGACCGTTCAACTCTACACTCTGCCAAACGTCCCGATCACGTCACTGACGCTCGCACAGCGTGAAGCGCTCGCCGATAAGAACACCGAACTCCAGGCCACCTTGGGAGGGGGAGAGCTCACCAACCCGTTCTACGTAGTCTTGACGCCAGATGGAAAGGTCATCAAGACAACTGGTGGTTTCGTACCCCCTTCGGTCTTCACCGATTTCCTGAGCGGTGCACTCTCGACGTTTCGAAACGACGGAAAGGTCGCACAGACGAGCCCGTCCCACTGAGCGTGGTGTGACGCCGAGGCATTGAGATTTGAGTCGGAGACCTGGCTTGTCGCCTTGGTATTCCGCCTTTCGGAAACTTTCCCCACCAACTCATTTTTTTCGGTTACGTCGCACTAACTCCGGGTCATTCACCGGATTGCGCGGCGCTTCTCCCCTCAGCACCCCAAGCACATCCTCCGCGATCCACGTCGCCATGTTCTTGAGCCCCTCTTCCGTCTGGGCCGCGCTGTGGGGCGTCAGAATGATGTTGTCGCCGGTACGGCCGATCAACGGATGGTCTTCGGGGGGCGGTTCCTCTTCGAAGACGTCAGCGCCGTAACCGAAGAGGCGATGGGAGTCGAGCGCCTCGGCCACGGCCGACTCGACGACGACGGGACCCCGGCAGGCGTTGATCAAGATGGCATCGGGGCGCATGCGTGCCAACGCAGCGCGGTCGATCATGCCGCGCGTGGACGCATCGAGAGGCACGTGAAGAGTCACATACTCAGACGTCTCCAAAACCTCTTCAAAACTCGCGCGGCGTGCGCGCGCCAACGCCTCGACGTCAGGCGGGGCGGGAACGATGTCGTGGTAGAGCACACTCATGCCAAAGGCCTGGTGTGCCACTGCACCGACCCGGCGGCCGATGCGGCCGAAGCCGATGATGCCGAGCGAACGACCGGTGAGCTCGCGTCCCATGAGGCTGGTGCGAAAGTGGAAGTCGCCTGCCGCAAGGGCGGCGGACATCTGCGGGAAGTGCTTCGAGAGCCCGATCATCATCGCGATGACGTGCTGTACGACGCTCTCGGTGTTCGCCCCGGGCGTGTAGAGCACCTGGATCCCTCGCTCGGTTGCCGCGGGGATATCGATCTGGTCGTAACCGACGCCGTGCCGACCGACCACCTTCAGGTCTCGCCCTTGGTCCATGAGCGCCGCGTCGACCACGCCGCCGGTCCGGATGATCAAGCCGTCAACCCCCACCACCTCGCGCTGGAGGGTCGCTGGGTCGGTCGCGGAGGCCAGGCGCAGCTCGCTGTTCTCGCGCAGGAGACTCATGCCCGCTTCGTGCATTTTCGTCAACGAAAGAATGACCGGCCGTCGCGCCATGGAGACCTCTGACATTTCCCAAGATGTCCGCAAAATGGAATCGGAATCGTCCATTGTAGCGAATGCCGGCAAGGTCGTGAATCAGAGTGAACGCCGGGCAACGAAAGCCGCGCCAAGCACGGTGACCGGCTCGCTCGCTGTCAGCCGACAGTCATGCACTTCTGTCAAACGTTCCTTGCAGGATCCATTTCCATCTCTGATAAGGACCATGCTAAACCCTTTGAAGTTCGCCTCGCACTTGATGGCACTGGGGAAGTGAGTAGAGCGCGACGGCCGCACGTCAACCCAGAGGCGGGAAGAAAAACCAAAAAAAATTTAAAATCGCCACGGATTCTGCTGTTCAAATCGCCGGGAAACGTTAGGCTAAGGGTCAGCCGCTCTCGGCGGGTTCCCAAAAGTTAGCCGTTTAGGAACGCTAGCCTCGCCAGAACGCTCATTTCGCAGAGGTGTGAGACAAGTGGCCAAGAAGCTTTATGTCGGCAATCTGACCTACGACACCACGGAAGACAACCTGGTGGAACTGTTCAGCGAGTATGGCGAGGTTCTCTCAGCGCAGATCATCATCGACCGGGACACGAACCGCTCGAAGGGGTTCGGCTTCGTCGAGATGGCAGACGGCGCTGACGAAGCGGCTACCGCTCTGAACGGTCAGGACTATCGTGGTCGTAACTTGACAGTGAATGAAGCCCGTCCGCGTGAAGATCGGCGCGGCGGCGGTGGCGGCGGCTACGGCGGTGGTGGCGGCGGCGGCCGGGGCGGCTACGGTGGTGGTGGCGGTGGCGGCGGCCGGGGCGGCTACGGTGGTGGCGGCGGCGGCCGGGGCGGCTACGGCGGTGGCGGTGGCGGCGGATATGGCGGTGGCGGCGGTGGCCGTTATTGAGATCCTTCCTTCTGCATCGTCTCCATCAAATCGGATTTATTTCCGGAGGCCGACCTTCTTCAGGTCGGCCTTTCGTGTTTTTGCGAGAAGACATTCGTGGAGCGCTTCGCATCTCGGTGAAAGACGCGAAGCGCGACACGACCCTCGATCACGCTAACGACCGAAGGGCAGCCCTCGAGCCATTGAAAAGCCGATCTCGTTCAAGGCGCTGGCGAGGGCTCGGCCATTCGCAGCCGCGCTGATTCGGCGGGCTCGGCACGGCGGCGGAACACGACCCAGCGCGAGAGCGAAAAGCTGATCCCCGTCGCTGCAACGATCCCAACAACCGCAGCCGCAAGTCTGTGGCGCGAAAAGAACCCGACGTGCGTCGGCAAGAGCACGCGGACTGAGAAACTCAGGGCGATCCCAAGCGCGTTGGATAATGCATACGTCAGGAACTGCCGTCCGATGGACCCTTGTCGCGCGTAACTGAAGGTGAGCCGGCGGTTCAGCGAGAAATTCCAGACGAGCGCCACGGCGATCGCCAATGCACCCGCAACCGCCAGATCAAGCGGTCCACCGATCAAAGGCGCGACGGACCGAAACAAACCCAGGCGCGAAAACACGAACTGGAAAAGGGCGTAACAGCTCAGGTCGACGACCATTCCCGACGCGCCGACCATGCAGAATTGAACGAGGCGCGACAGATTCCCGAACCGATCGTCTGCCAGACGCTTGAAGTGACGCAGGTCGGTCAAACTGATGCGCGGGCCTTTGAGCGGCGTCGCCGAGTCAATCCGGATCGGAACCTCACGGCGTGGGCCTTCGACGCGCGCGACAAGTTCGAGCGTGAACCGGTCCCCGATGGGCCGGAACTCATCATCGGCCGCGCGAAACGCGCGACGCGTCAGCGCAACCACGCCCGACGTCGGCTCCGAGACGCCCAGTAAGGGACGGGCCAGCAGTCGCGTGAGAAGGTGGGGCAGAGAGGCCACGTTCTTCCCGTCTCGACTACCGACGACAAGATCTGCCTTCTCTTCGATCAAGGGAGCGAGCAGCGCGGGCAAGCCGTCCGGCAGGTAACCCCGTGACGGGTCGAGGACGACGAACAGATCACCTGTTGCCGCACGCAGTCCGGATACCGCCGCGACACTCAGGCTCGAAGTGTCGTCGGACACCAACGTCTCGACCGTATGCCCTTGCCCTTCCAGGATTTGGCGAAACGGCACGAGGTCTTCGCGGGACTCTGTGAGTCGCAGCACACGCGGGACGATGAGGCTGACACGAGCCATGTCGCAGGGGCTCCTCAAAAGGCCAAGGGCGTCCGTGGCTCGAGGGTGCGTTACCAAGAAGGGGTCGATTCGAGGGAGCGCGGGTCGCGGCGTCGGAGATTCAGGATGTCCGAGCAGGGGGATTGGCGGGAGTTTGGCAGCGGTTGGAATCATTTCCCCAAAACGCCCATACACTCCCGCACCGCTCACCACAATCCTAGTTCATCACCCTGGGGGAGGCAATCCGAACTTCTCTCTGAGTAATTTGAATCTTCCCTACAGTCGTTCACGATTCACACTTCTGCACTTTGCGCGCGAAGCTGGGTAGGCTGTTTGGTGACCCGGTTGACACGGCCCTGAGTTTTGCATCACGCGAAACAGCGCGTTGAGCATACACAATAGAATCGAAAGACAGCCCGAAGGTCCGACGCTCGCAACGAGTCGATCCTCAGTGTGGGCCGCCGCCGCCGACTTCTTCCGCGCGGGGATAGATCTTGTGGCGAGGCGCATTGCGCAGCACTTGCTCGCGCCCCCAGTCGGCGGTCTCTCGAAACGCGTCCGAGCGGAGAAAGCCGTAAAAGGCCTGCGGGTCGTCCCATTCGCTGATGATCGCGAAGGAATTGGGATCGTCCACCCGTTGATAGAGAAAGCTCTGCCGATGTCCGGGGATACTTTCGATCAGGCCGAGAACCGCCTGGAACTTGGCGATGAACAGAGGGGCTTTTTCGGGAATGACGTCGTAATAAAGACCTACGGTCACCATGGTTTGAGCTCTCGATGACGGGGAAAGTTCTCGATTGATAAGAGCCGGCTCATTGCGCAGGAGAGTCCAATGCCCGTTCGATCCAGCCGCCGCCGAGCACGAGGTCGTCCTGGTACAGCGTCACGACCTGGCCGGGAGTGACGGCGGCCTGCGGCTGATCGAACCAAACTCGAGCGCGCTCGTCCGGCAGTGGCTCGACCATCGCCCCTACCGCCTGATGTCGCGCTCGGATCTGCGCATCGCACCTCGTTGAGCCGTGGGGCGCGGCTCCTTGCCAGTTCAAGCGGGCTGCCTCAAGCCCTGCTTTCTCCAGCGATTCGCGTCGGCCGACCGTCACGGTTTTCGACAGCGGCTCGATGTCAACGACATAGCGCGGTGCGCCCACGGCGATTCCCAGCCCTCGGCGCTGGCCGATCGTGAAGCCCTCGATCCCAGGGTGCCGGCCGAGTACAGCGCCCTCTTCGTCCACAATCGCGCCCGACGTGTCCAGACCAGGACGACGGGTGTGAATGAAGTCGAGATAGTCGTCGTTGGGAACGAAACAAATCTCCTGGCTATCCGGCTTATCGTGGACCGGAAGCCCCTGTTCACGAGCCATCGCGCGGATTTCAGCCTTAGGATACTGGCCCACTGGAAAAAGCACGTGGGGCAGCAACTCCCGACGCAGGCCGAACAGGACGTACGACTGATCCTTCCCCCGATCCACGGCGCGGGCCACGCGCGGCAAGCCATCATCGTCGGCTGCGATCCGGGCGTAATGACCCGTCGCTACGAAGTCCGCGCCGACCTGCTTGCCATACGCCCAGAGCTTGCCAAACTTGAGCCAGATGTTGCACATCACGCACGGATTCGGAGTTCGGCCGGCCGCATATTCGTC
>DAIDJG010000326.1 GCA_027451445.1 Singulisphaera sp. | reverse complement strand
GGGCCGTCGCACGGCCATAGGTTGCGCGGAACCCCCCACCCCAACCCTCCCCCACAAGGGGGGAGGGAGTTCTGATGCTTCTGTGTTTTGATTGGTTGCCACCGTGCGCAATCCAACCGTTCGGCGCTCTAGCCCGACCCGTTATATCAAGAATACACAGCAGTGCCCACTCGCCGAGAGACTCCGCCCCCATCCGCGGTCGTCACACTGTGATAGCGGCGACTTTCGATGCCGCGATACAATCCGGCAAATCGCCCTAACGCTGACGGCGTCGCCCATACTCTGGTCGTGCGGAGGAGGACATCGGCATGAGCGAAAGCAGCAAGCAAACTCCCGCAATCCCGAGCGTGCGCGTGTTCGGCGCAGCGGTCCTGCGCGTTGCGCCCGACTCGGCATCGATCGCAGTGGCCGTCACGCGCACGGAGAAGAGAGCCGATGCCGCTTTTGCCAAGGCACGCGAGGCGGCCCAGGCGGTGAACGCCTACTTGCACAAGGCGGGGATCGCCGAGTTTGGGTCGTCGCGTGTCACGCTGACGCAACAGTTTCGATACACGCCGCAGCATGAGAAGCAATTCACTGGCTACGAGGCCAAGATCGGGTTCAATGTCGTCCTCCGGGAGGTGGACAAGATCGACGTTCTGCTCGCCGGGTTGATCGACGCGGGTGCCAACGAGCTGACCTCCGTCACGTTCGAGACGACGAGGCTCAAAAACCTCCGCGCCGAAGTGCGCCAACGTGCCGTGGCGGCCGCGCGCGCCAAGGCGGAGTTGTACTGTGCGGCCGCCGGGGTCTCGGCCGGGAAAGTGCTGGCGATCGAGGATGTCAACCCGGAGTCACTGTCCGGACGCTATGAGAGCCATGCCTACCACGAGCCGCAGGAGTTCGACGACACCGGAGAGCCGGGCGCCATCGACCCCGGCGCGATCGTCGTGAAGGCAGCGGTCAACCTTGTCTACCAGATCGAGAGTCCGGCCACCCCGTAACCCGCGGTTGCCTCTTTGCGCGCTCGATTCCGCGGAGCGGACGCTCGCTCTCTCGACGAGAGATTCGTGATGAATGCGTTCTTCGAATGGATGTACACGCGATCGCCTCTCGCGGCTGCGGGGGTGCTCCTGGTCGAGAACGTCGTGCTTTTCGCGATCACGCTGGTCGTCGGTTATGTCGCGAGCGCATGGTTCGCCCGCCGGCACGTCACGCCGCCGCCCGATCCGCTGGACCGTCGGGAGGTCGTCTTCGCGACGACGACGGTGATTCTGAACTGGCTCGTTACCTGCGTGGGGTGGATCCTCTGGAGGCGCGGGGTGATTGTGATTCGCCGCGACACCGGATGGTACGCCTGGCTCGACGTGGTGGTGTTGCTCCTTGTGATGGACTTTGCGATGTACGTTCTCCATCGGGTCGTGCATCTTCCCTGGTTCTATGCGATCCACCAACTGCACCACCGCTACGACCGCCCGCGCGCCCTCGACCTGTACGTCTTGCATCCGCTGGAGAACCTGGCGTTCGGGGCGCTCTGGTTGTTCGTCGTCGTGGTTCACCCCTGGTCGATCCTGGGCATGTCGGTGTACCTGGCGATCAACCTGGGCTCGGGAACGCTGGGGCATCTGGGGGTCGAGCCGTTCCCGGCGTGGTGGTCGCGCGTGCCGTTGCTGCGGCAGTTGGGCACGAGCACGTTCCATGCGCAGCATCATCGCGACATCCAGCACAACTTCGGCTTCTACACGCTGCTCTGGGATCGGCTCTTCGGGACGCTGACTCAGGGCTATGACGACAACTTTGGTCGCGAAATCGCACGAACGGAATTGTCGGATAAGCATGAGGCGATGCTGTCTCCTTGACCGGATAATCGGTCGACGAACTTCGTGATCGAATAACGAGCGCGAAGAGCGCGTCTCTTCAAGAGATGCCGGTTCTCCCACGGAGAGGACACCCCCATGCGTCCACAACGCTCGACCAACGAACATTGGATGCCGAAGACAGCCAGGGGCCTTGCGATCCTGGTCCTCGTTGGGGGATCGAGTGTTGCTGGGCACGTGCGCGCTGAGGATCCGATTCGCTTGGCAGGACAGCCGATCGCGGTCACGCCCGAGTTCGAGCCCGAGCGCTTACCCATCGCCTTTCGGGACGAGCCGCCGGCGGGGATGTTCACGGTCGGTGGGTCGACCCGGGTGGCCTGCGTGGCGTACTCGCCCGACGGCAAGACGTTGGCGGTTGGCGATGGACCGATGCGGCCGATTTGCACGTTCCTCGGCGGCCCTCCCATCAACGAGAACGGCGGTCTGGTCCGGCTCGTCGACACCGCGAGCCACCGCGTTCAGTCGATCCTCCAGCCCAGGAAGCTGCCGAAGCACGAGTACGGGATCGATCAGGTGGTTTTCTCTCGCGACGGCACGCGTCTGATCGCGCAGGGATGGGAGTGGATTTACCCGGAAGCTCTTCGTGAGGAACCGACGTACCGTACCGGTGTCACAATCTGGAATGTCGTCGATGGTCGTGCGCTTGCGCATATCGCGGTTCCCGAAGACCGACGGCGGGGGGTGACGGCGATCTCGCCCGGCGGCACATGGCTGGCGGCCGTGTCCGCAGAGCAAGTTCTCCGGTTCTGGAACGGCCGTACGGGCGAGGAAGAGCGTGTACTCCAGGCATTCGACCCACCCGGCAAGGATGACTGGGGTTTGCCGGTGATCGAGTTCTCTCCTGACGAAACGATCCTCGCGGCCGGTGGGATCCAGGGCGACGTGAAACTCTGGGAGGTCCGGTCGGGGCGGGAAATCGCTCACTTCAAGGGCCACGCACGAGGCGCGGAGCACTTCCGAATCAATGACCTGATCTTCAGCCGGGACGGCAGCAAACTCGCGGCTGAGGGATCGTTCTCGCATCAGGTCGGCGGCCAGGAGAAGACGATCAGTGAAGTCACTCTTTACGACGTGGCGAAATCGCTGGAGACCGTCGTTCTCGCCGGGCAAGACGACGAGCGTCTCTACAGCATGGCGTTCTCCCCCGATGGTGCGACTCTCGCCACGGGCAATCTCGACGGCTCCGTGCGGATCTGGGAGACGAAAACGGGTCATCAGCGGGCGCTCTACAAGAAGCGAGAGAGCTGGGTGCTAAGCCTCGAGTTCTCCCCTGGCGGCCGCACGCTGGCGGTGGGCGACCGGGGAGAGATTGCACTCTGGGACACGAGATCCGGCGAGAGGAAGGCCGACTTGCTTGAGCATTTCCAGGATGTCCGGAGCCTCGCATTCGCTCCCGACGGCAAGACGCTTGCCTCGGCGGGCGGAACTCTGAAACTCTGGGACCTTCGCGTGGCGTTGCAGCCCAAACCAGACGAGGGCCATCTCTACGAGGTCAACGCCGTCGCCTTTTCCCCCGACGGCGCAGCGCTCGCCTCGGCCAGTCGAGACCGGACGGTTAAGCTCTGGGACCTCGCGACGAAACGGCCTCAGGCCACGTTTCGGGGCCACGACGAGGATGTGTATTGCCTCGCGTATGCTCCCGGAGGGCGTTCGCTCGCATCAGGTGACGCGAGCGGGGCCGTGAAGGTCTGGGACACCACGACCGGCCATCGGCTCACAGAGTTCCAGGCCGGCGTTGACAGTGTGAATGCCCTGGCCTACGCGTCCGATGGAACCACGATCGCGACCGGTAGCGGGCGGCACTCTGGCGACGTGCGGCTCTGGGACGCACTGAGCGGGAAACCGAAACCGTCGCCCGTGCGCTTGCCTTCCCCCGTTCATTCGGTCGCATACGCCCCGAACGGGAAGACGCTGGCCATCGGTTGCGACGACGACTCGGTCGTACTCTGGGATGTCATAAGGGGCCAGGCTGTCGCGACCCTGGTCGCGAAAAACGAGGGGTTTCACAGCCATGGGATTCTCTGTCTTGCGTTTTCCTCCGAGGGGCGGCGACTGGCCGCGGGCAGCCGCGACGGCCACGTCAAGCTCTGGGACATGACAGGCCGCGAGGCGCGGCTCGAGGGCCAACTGCCGCATGACGACTTCGTCGTCTCCGTCGCCTTTTCGCCGAATGGCAAGTACCTGGTGGCGTGCGATCGCGAGAAGACCATCAAGGTCTGGGACGTTGCCCGGCGAGAGGAAATCGCGTTCACGAAGAGTGCAACGGACGGGTTCTCTTCGGTCGCCTTCTCCCCGGATGGCAAACGACTCGCCGCAGGGAACCGGGATTCGTCGATCGTGATCTGGGATTTCGAGCGGATCGTCGCCACGCATCAGTTTCGTTGGTGAATCGTCGGGGGCTCGGTGAGACGGACGCAACCCGGAGGCGGAGCGAACCTCATAACCCCCCCCTAGGGAATTTTGAAGTTGCGCATCTTGATCGACCCGTACGAAAAACGCGATGAGGCAGCGAGAGTCGACTTTCGCTGTCCGTACGCCGGCAATCGTCCATTCTCCTCGAACGCTCAGCCCCAGCGCAGAAGGCGACGGAATACGCGCAACTTCAAAACTTGGGAAGGGGGGGGTGGCGCTTTGACCTCCGCTCACAGCCTATGGCATTCGGCCGTCGCGAACCCACTGTTTCCCAGAAAAGCAAGGGCATCCTCCACACGCGTGAACGCACTGGGCCGAGAGTGACGGTTACTCTCCACCCCCCCTACCCCCACTGGCGACCCGACACTTTTCACGGGGGGCCGAAAAGGCACACGGCATCGGCTGGCCAGCCGACGAGAACGAACATGGCGACGGTGGCTGAAAAACAGCCTTGTTCGAGCGATCGCCGCCTGTTGGATCATAAGTGCAAACCTTGCAAGGAGTTCTACCCCTTGTGGGGGAGGGTTGGGTTGGGGGGGTCGAACAGCCACAGGTACCGCGATACCCCCCCACCCCGGCCCTCCCCCACAAGGGGGGAGGGAGTATTTATGTTCCTGTGTTCGCAGAGTTTACGACTATTTGAACGGTATTGGGGTTAGGGCTGCGTACTGACGATATGCGCTCGCTTCTGTCTGCCTATTGTACGTGAAAGTGTCGTGCCATCAGCCGAGATTCGAGAAATGCAGGAAAACCCCAAAAACGGGACCAACGCTCATCTCGCGGGGCCAACGACGAGGAAAGAAGAACCGCTGGCGCCCAACAGTTCGTGCGCCTCAACGAGCGGGATGGGTGGCCGGGGCAAAGGGGAGCGCGGCTCCACGTGCCCCGGTGGGCCGCGAGACGCTTCCGGGGCACGTCGGCCTTCCGGCCTCCTCTGCCCCGGCCACCCCAGGTCTCCCACATTCGCGCACAATCTGTTGCGCGCCAGGGAAGAACCCAACCCCGTCATCGTGACGATCCGTGCCAGAAATACCGCTGTTTGACGACCTCCGCCGTCGCCACGTACAGCGCGACGATCGCCCCAAGTACGAGCAGCAACGAAAACGGTGGCGACGTGAAGCCCATCAACGGACCGAGGAAGGTGTAAGGCAATACCAACGCGGACACGGCAACAACGATGGTTCCCCATTCAAGCGCTTGCCCTGGCCGGCTGGCGAAGAAGGGCTTGCTGGTACGGACCACCAGCACGATCAGGCAGGCCGAGACGAGCGACTCGACGAACCAGGCGCTTCGGAACAGGGTTGGCGAGACGCCCAGCACCAACAGCACAAGGAAGGTCGCGTAATCAAACACGGAGCTGATCGTGCCAAAAACGATCATGAAGCGCCGGATCGATTGAATGTCCCAGCGCCTCGGCTGCGCGATCAGGTCTTCGTCCACTCGGTCGGCGGCGATCGCCATCTCCGGGAGGTCGGTCATGAGATTGAGCAAGAGCACTTGCTTGGGCAGGAGCGGCAGGTAAGAGAGGAACAGTGATGCTCCCGCCATGCTGAACATGTTGCCGAAGTTTGCGCTGGTGGCGATATAGACGTACTTGAGCGTATTGGCGAACGTGATCCGTCCTTCACGCACCCCTTCGGCGAGGACTGCGAGGTCCTTTTCCAGCAGCACGATATCCGCTGCCTCCTTGGCCACGTCGACCGCGGTGTTGACCGAGATGCCGACGTCGGCCGCGTGCAAAGCGGGGGCGTCGTTGATGCCGTCGCCGAGGTAGCCGACCACGTTGCCTGCCCTGCGCAGGGCGAGCAGAATGCGCTCCTTTTGATTGGGCTCGATCTCCGAGAAGATGGTGGTCGACTCGACGCTTCGAACGAGGGCTGCGTCGCTCATGTTTCGGACGTCTTCGCCCGTCAGGACGTTCGATCGACACAGTCCGACCAGCCGGCCAACGGTTTCCGCAACGTGACGGTTGTCCCCGGTGATCACCTTCAGGCGGACGCCCAGTTCGCCCAGTCTGGCAACCGTCTCCGCGATCCCGCCCTTGAGGGGATCGTGCAAAACGATGAAACCGGCAAAGGTCAGCCCGACCTCGTCGAGGGCCGATAGTCGGACTTCACCCGCGACGTCTCGATAAGCGACACCGAGAACGCGGTATCCCTCGCCACCGAGCGATTGGAAACGTTTTTCGATCGACGCGCGGACGTCGTCCAGCGGCACAACGTGCCCCATCGCCGATTCCGCCCAATCGCACGCGGCCAGCACGTTCGGCAACGCGCCTTTGGTCAACAGCAGCCTGCGCCCCTGGTTCGCGACGAGCACGCTGAGGCGCTTGCGGAGGAAATCGTAAGGCACCTCATCTAACTTCTGGAAGGCGGAGACGTCGAGCGGCTGATCCGCGCGGATGGCTTCGTCGATCGGGTTGGCGAAGCCGGTCTCGAAGTGGGCGTTGAGGAAGGCGTAGAGGCGGGCCCTGTCGCTCGGCTTTCCCTCGAAGTCTTCAATGGAACGGATACGGACCGTGCCCTCGGTGAGTGTGCCCGTTTTGTCGGAACAGAGCACGTCCATACTGCCGAAGTTCTCAATCGAGGCGAGGCGCTTCACGATCACCCTGCGATCCGCCATTCGCCGGGCGCCGTGGGCGAGGTTGATGCTGATGATCGCCGGTAGAAGCTGCGGCGTGAGCCCCACGGCCAGCGCCAGCGAGAACAGGAACGAATCAATCACGGGGTGGGCCAGGTAAACATTGATCGCGAAGATCGCGATGACCAGGACCAGCGTCACTTCCATGAGGAAATAACCGAAGCGCCTGACGCCGCGCTCGAATTCCGTCTCGGTTCGGCCCAGGCTCATGTGCTGTGTGATCAGGCTGAACTCGGTGCCCCGACCCGTCCGAGCGACGACGGCCAGGCCCGTTCCGCTGACCACATGTGTGCCGAGGAACAGGCTATTTGACCGCTGTTCGAGCGGCGTCTCCGGCGGAAGGACCGCGGGCGCCTTTTCGACCGGGTAGGTCTCACCCGTCAGCGCGGCCTCATCGACGTAAAGGTCGCGCGATTCCAGGAGCCGTGAATCGGCCGGGATGACGTCGCCGGCGGTCAGCTCGACGATATCGCCCGGCACCACCTCTTCCAGCGGTAGGTCAACGGGCGCACCGTTGCGTCTCAAGGTCGCCAGCACCCTTACCCTCGCCAACAGGGCTTCGACCGCCCTGGCGGCACCGTGCTCCTGCCAGAACCCGAGCAGACCGCTTCCAATAACAATCACGAGGATGATCGATGTGTCGCCATGCTGCCCAAGCATCGCGGCGAGGGCCGCCGCGAACAGAAGGAGCAGGATGACGGGGCTCGCGAACTGCGCGAGCAAGAGCGAGAGCCAGCCGGAACGCCGCCGCGGCCGCAACTGATTCGGGCCGAATCGGACGAGCCGAGCGCGCGCTTCAACATCCGTGAGCCCGAGTTCGCTGGCACCCAGTGCGTGGAGTAAATGATCTGGGGAGGCGCTCCAGTAGTTCGCGACGAGCGCTTCCCCCGGAACCGGTGGGATCACCGAACACCCGCCGCTGTGCTTTGCCGCGCACTACCATCCGCGGTGCTTTGCGCCTCCTCCAGCGAGAGGATCGCGATCGTCGTCTTGAGCAGCGAGTCAGGATTCAGCGAGATGCTATTGATCCCCTGTTCCACGAGGAACTGAGCAAATTCAGGGTAGTCGCTGGGCGCCTGACCGCAGATACCGATCTTTCGTCCCTTGACCCTCGCGACGCGGATCACGTCGGCCACCATCTTCTTGACCGCCTCGTTCCGCTCGTCGAACAGGTGCGCGACGATCTCCGAGTCGCGGTCCACCCCAAGCGTCAGTTGCGTGAGGTCGTTCGAGCCGATCGAGAAGCCGTCGAAGACCTCGGCAAACTCGTCAGCGAGGATCACGTTGCTCGGGATCTCACACATCACGTAGACCTCCAGTCCCCGTTCGCCCTGCTTCAGGCCGTGCGTCTCCATCTCGGCCAGCACGCGACGGCCCTCCTCGACGGTCCGACAGAAGGGAACCATGAGCTTGAGGTTCGTCAGCCCCATCTCGTCGCGCGCTTTCTTCATCGCGCGGCACTCGAGCGCAAAACCTTTCCGGTATCGCGGGTCATAGTACCGCGATGCGCCTCGGAAACCGAGCATGGGGTTTTCCTCGACGGGCTCGTACTTCCGCCCGCCGACAAGGTTCGCATATTCGTTCGTCTTGAAGTCGCTCAGGCGGACGATCACGTCCTTGGGATAAAAGGCCGCGGCGATCATTGCAACGCCCTGGGCCAGCTTGTCGACGAAGAACTGCGGCTTGTCGTCATAACCCGCAGTCAAGCGGTCGATCTCGGCCCTGGCCGCCGGGTCGTCGAGCTGGTCGTAATCGATAAGGGCCAGGGGGTGCGCCTTGATGTAGGTGGAGATGATGAACTCCTCGCGGGCCAGACCGACACCGTCATTGGGCAGGAACGACAGCCGGAACGCCTCCTCGGGATTCGCGACGTTCATCATCAGCTTCGTGCGCGGACGCGCAAGCGTCTGAAGATCGACTCGCTCCACGTCGAACGCGAGGCGGCCTTCATAGACCGTCCCTGTGTCGCCCTCGGCGCAAGATACCGAGACGACCTGCCCGTCCTTCAGAACGTCGGTCCCGCGTTCTGTCCCAACGATCGCCGGCAGGCCGAGCTCCCGGCTCACGATGGCGGCGTGACAGGTGCGGCCGCCCCGGTTGGTCACGATGGCAGCGGCCTTCTTCATCGTCGGTTCCCAGTCGGGGTCGGTCTTGTCGGTGACGAGAACCTCGCCGGGCTGGAACAGGTGGAGGTGCTGCGGGCTCTTGACCACCCGGACGGGTCCGACACCGATCTTCTCACCGACGCTTCGCCCCTGAATCAAAACTCGGCCCTTCTCGTGCGGGTGGTAGACCTCGACGACGTCGTTTCGTTTCTGCGACTGAACCGTCTCGGGACGGGCCTGAACGATGAACAGCTCTCCCGTGCGCCCGTCCTTGGCCCACTCCATGTCCATCGGCGTCGGCCGGCCGCGCTGGGCGCTGTAATGGTCCTCGATCACGCAGGCCCAGCGCGCGAGCGTCAGGATCTCATCGTCGTCGATCGCGAACCGTGCGCGATCCTCGAGCGATACGGGGACGTTCTTCGTCATCCGGCCGCCCCCCTCGTCGTAAACCAGCTTGAACTCCTTCGTGCCGATCAACTTCTGGAGGATCGGACGGAATCCCTGCTTGAGCGTGGGCTTGAACACATAATACTCATCGGGGTTCACCGACCCCTGAACGATGTTCTCGCCCAGCCCGTACGAGGCGTTGATCAGCACGGCGTCGCGAAAGCCCGTTTCCGTGTCGATCGAAAACATGACTCCGGACGCGGCGAGGTCGGACCGCACCATGCGCTGAACGCCGATCGACAGGGCGACCTCGAACTGGTCGAACTCCTTGTCCGCACGGTATGAGATTGCACGGTCGGTAAAGAGCGACGCAAAACAGCGCTTGCAGGTGTCGAGCAACGCCTCGCGTCCCTGGACATTGAGGTACGTTTCTTGCTGTCCGGCGAAGCTGGCATCGGGCAGATCCTCGGCCGTGGCGCTCGAGCGCACGGCGACGTCGATGGGCACGGTGCTCCCTTCGCAGAGTTCTTCGTAGGCTCGGCTGATTTCCGCCTCGAGTGCAGGCGACAGTTGCGCCGCGAGGATGGCCTGCCTAACCTCCTGGCCCCGCCGTCGCAGATTCTCGATGTCCTGCGTGCGCAGGTCGCTGAGGATCTGTCGGATCTTCGCGTCGAGCCCCGATTCGCGAAGGAACACGCGGTAGGCGTCGGCCGTGACGGCGAAGCCGTTGGGGACCTTGACTCCCTTCGACGCGAGCGAGCGATACATCTCACCAAGCGACGCGTTCTTGCCTCCCACGATGGGGATGTCGTTGATCCCGATCTCCTCGAACCAGCGGATCCAGCTTGCTCGCACCTTGGCGCTGTTCATTTCCGGTCTCCCTGAATAAAGGCACGCTTGGACGCGGCATCAGTAACCGCGGGAAAGAAAAACACCTGAAAAGGTGCTTCCGGCGTCCCCTCGCGAGACAGGATGGGCACAAAAAAACCCCGCCGGTGCCGAATTGCACGAGCAGGGCCGTCTGAGCCGTTGGTGTGCTGCCCCGTCATGAGCAGCATGTGATGTAGAATACGGCGGATCGGAGCCGAAGGTCAAGCCGCGGCGCGAAAAGTTGTAGGTGCCGAACAGTTCGTGCGCGAAGATGATTCACCTTGGGTGGCTGGGGTCGAGCCCACAGGGCGATGCCCCCGGACGGGTTGGCCGTTCGAACGGAC
>DAIDJG010000325.1 GCA_027451445.1 Singulisphaera sp. | reverse complement strand
CGTGGCTCCCGTTGTGCCGGCGAGGGGCTTGATGATCCACTGGAGATGCTGATCCGTAGGAATGTACGTCCACAGGTCGATCTGTGCCCCTGGGGTCGGTTTGCCGCCGAGGTGATCCAGACCCTGGCCGCTGACGTGCTTGGGGAGCAGACTGTAGAAGCCGTTCTCGTGCTTCTTGAGCGCCCAGCGCTGCCAGGGTTTGCGGCTGTCGGTTTCGAGCACGATCGGCGTGCCGTTGCGCTGGCCGCCCCTGGCGACGGCCAGCACCAGGTTCGAACTGTACGAGGGTTTGATCGCGTACAGGTTGTCTTCCTGGGGCATTACGAGCCATTTCTGGTTGGCCGACCCGGCGGGTTTGCCGATCGAAACCACCGTTCCCTCGGTCGTCCCCGAACCGACGGCTTCGAGCACCAGGCCCTGGGCGCTCGCCGGGATCAGCGCGTAGGCGCCCCAATCTTCCGCGAACGATCGGTTCGTCGCGATGCCTACAACAAGGATCGTGATCACACGGGCTATTCGCTTCGGTTGCATGGTCACGTCTGAATTCCTTCGGTGTCAACGAGAGCGTGGTTCGTTTCACGTCGTCCGGTAGCGGATCGCGCTATCCCTTCCGCAACGCGCCGGGCTATTTCTTGTCCTTCTTGTTCTCTTTCTCGGTCTTCTCGGCCGTCTCGATCGCCGACTGAAGCTTCTCGAGGAGCACCAGCATGTGCGCGCGGGCTTTCTTGGCTTTGGGCGGAAGGGGCGGTAGCGTTGAGTTGCTGCCTCCCTTCGTGTCCGGGAGGTGTTTGAGAATCTGCTCACAGCGCTCTTCGAGCTCCTTGAGCTTGGCGACCTTCGCCTTGTCCCCTTTGGCGAGCAGCACCGCGCTCTTCTTGAGAGTCGCGTTCGCAACCTCGAGTAGCTTCGCCATTTCCTGCTCGGTGAGCCGAGGACCACCGCGGCAGATGACCTTGACCGATCCCGCGGCGCCCTGCGTTTGGACCTTGATCGTACTCTTGATGAGCAGAGCCAGGCTGGCCGGGGGCTTGGTGCTGTTCGAGGGTTTGAGTCCCATATCGAAGACGACCTTACCCCCCTCGCCGTAGCAACGACCGAGCTTGATTCCACTGCCGCCGCTCCGGCCGTTGTTGAGAGTACGGGCGTCGATAGCCGCACCCCTTTGACTGCCTGAGATCGATCTCGCGATCACCAGCCCGCAATACGGTCGCCCCAGCGCCAGGGCGAAGTACAACGGCGACTTGGCCGGCGTCGTCCGCACCCTCGTAAGGATTCGTGCAAGCACCAGGTCCTTGCGCAGTTTCCGAGACGGAACCTTTCCCTTTTCGATCTTGTTGAGCCCCTTCTTCTTGGTCGCCGCCTCTTTCTTCAGGTACGCCTCGACTTCCTTTTTCTTCGACTCGGCCTCCTTCCGCATCTCGTCGAGATACTTCGCAATCTCCGGTTCCTTGAACTTGCGCTTGGCCGAGATCGCCATCTCGTTGATTTGACGCAAGGCAGGGATCTGGTCTTCCGCGTTCTTTTCATCGTGTAGCTTGCCGTAGTCTTTCAGCAGTCTCGTCAACGGCCCCGCGTCGGAAGCGGGCTGATGATCCTTGGTCATCTTCTCCCAGGCGGCGGCTAGCAGGTAGGAGGGCATTGAGATGCTCACTTGTTAGAGATGTGGGGTATGCGGGATTTCAGATGCAAAATGCAAGATGTCACATGTCAAATACAAGATGTCAGATGCAAGATGCGGGATGGCGGATGGCGAACACAGCGGGCAGCTTAGCGGATCCTTTCTTGCATCTGTCATATGCCCTATGTCGTCTGCCATCTGCCATTCGTCATCTGCCATCGACTCCGGAAGCAGCAGGATTGCCTCAGAGCACTCACTCTGAGGCGTCCCCGGCTGCGCAGTCGAACGTTCAACCACCGGCGGCCCTGGCGGGGAAGTGGACCCAGAGGGGGCTGCCCCAGGCGATTTCGCCGTTGTCCTGGAGAACGCGAACGTAGTACCAGCTCAGGCCGCCGGGGCGCTTCTCGGCGTCGGTCCACTCGAAGCGGACCTCCTCCTTATTCGGTTCGGTCGAGTAGACGTAGACGAAATCCTTGATGATATCGACCTTGGCGATGGGACGGGTGCCGTGGGCGAAGATCTGAAGCCGCAGGGGGCCGTCGGCGTTGAACTCGTCGCCCATGATGTGGGGGCCGGAGCGGACGTCGAGGACGATGTTGTCGGTGGCGCCGTAGCAGTGGCGGCGGCTGAAGGCGTCGAGTACGGAGTCACGCGTCGTGTCCTCGGCGACGGCTATGGCATAGCTGATGTGGGTCGAGATGTGGTCGCTCGACGCCTGGAAGCCGATGCGGTACTGCATCGCGAGGGCGTTCCAGACCATCCCCAGCGGCTGCCAGCCGCCGATCGACTCGCCCGGGCGGCGGGCGACGCGAGGGGCGCCGTAGTGCTCGTAGGAGTTGCGGTGGCCCTGGAAGATCTCGACGAACGGCTCGAACTTGGGGTTCACATCGCGCCAGTCGGTCCCCATTCCCGTGGCCGAGGTGTGCGAGGCGGTGATGCCGCCGTGCTCCTTGAGGTAGTCGTAGAGCATGGCCGTGTCATCATCGACGACCGAACCTTTCGTGGCGTCCACCAGGCGGGGCAAGGTGCGCACGCCTCGTTTGGGAAACATCACGTTGCGGTGGCCGTGGGGGTAGCTCACGCTGCGCTCATACGTGAACATGGTGGTGAGCTTGGGGCTGTTGTAAATGTCGGTCGTCTTCTGGACGAGCCACCAGGTGTATTCCTTGCCGCCGCCGTTGTCGTGGTCGCCGTCCCCCATCCAGTCGAACTGGGCGGCGTCGATGGAGTAGCGCCAGAGCTCCTCGAGTGCACCGTCGGCCCCGCCGTCCTGCGAAACCTCGGTGTGGCGGTGGAAATCCCCGCGCAGGAAGCGGTACGTTTTGCCTCCGGCGTTGATCCGGTAGTTGCGCATCCGGGCGACGTCGGCGTTTTCATTGGGGTGGACCACCGGCGCGGTTTCATTCGATTTGGCGACCGCCGCGAGCGCCGTTTCCCCCGGGGTGCCCACCGGCTTGACGGCGGACACCTCGATGTCGTTGTTGACGACCCCCGGCGGCGTTCCCGAGTGCGAGTAATACTTCCACATTAACTCAGGCGTCCCTTCAACTTCCCTGCGGAGGCGGCCGTCGGTGTTGTAGAACACGAGGAGCGGACCATCGGACTGCGGAACCAGGGCAGGGCGGTTGTCGAGCAGACCATCGCTCCGGGAGAGCGGCGCGGGGGCGGACCACCCTTTGCCCGAGAGCGCCGAGACGTATTCGACCCACACGCCGCCGGCGACGAGCACGGCCTGGTTCCCCCAGATTGCTTCCTGCTTGTGGCGGAAGGCGAGCCAGACGCGGCCGGTCGGATCGCAGGCGAGACGAGGGAAGCTGTTCATCGTGCGGAGGCCGTTCGGGGCGTCGGCCACGGGATTGGGAGCGTCGAGCACGCGGTCGCCATCGACGCAGCGGATGCGCACGGCGGCCTCGCGGTACAAGGTCGAGCCTTTCCCTTCCAGCAGGTTTTCGGCGTCCTTGCCCCAGTTTTCCGTGCGCTCTTCGTAAGCGACCCAGACGCGGCCCTTGGGGTCGACGGTGACGCTCGGACGCACCTCATACCTGGGTGAATTCGCGATTGGAATCACCGCCGACTTCTCGCGCGGTTGGTCGTCGCCGACGGGTGGGTGGCGGTGGAGCATGACGTCGTAGTTGCCGGCCTCGTACGTGTCGTAGCCGATGTAGGCTCGCCCTTCCTTGTCGAACGCGAGCGAGGGCGACCACGCGTTGGAGCCCGGTGCGGTGATCGTCTCGGGAGCACCGCCGCCGCTGGCCAGGGCGAGGAAGATCTGCGCCTTGCCATTGCGCCAGCCTTGCCAGGCCATCCATGTGCCTTTCTCGCCCGCCACGGCCAGCGACACGTCAACGTCCGCGCCGGGGTCTGTAGTCAGACGCCGGATTTCGCTCCAATTCTGATTGATCGGGTGATAGACACGGCCATAGAGGTCCCAGTTCCCGCCGATGTTCTCGGACCAGACGACCATGACACGTCCCTGGGGATCCACGGTCACCGCGGGCCGCCAGACGTCGACCCCTTCGGTGGTGACGTTGATCGGCTCACCCGCCTTGCCGTCGGCGAAGCGAACGAGGCGGATCTGGTCGCCACCGCCGCTCGGAACCGACGCGGCGAGGTTCTTCGGACGCGTGGTAAATGCCTCCAGCACCTCGGGCCCTCGGGGCTTGTGCTCGACGTAGACGACCCAGACGTTCCCCTTACCGTCGGCCGAGGCCGCGGGGAAATCCTGCTGGAACTCACCCTCGACCAGGGCGGCGTACGCCGGCACTCGCTGGGCCTGCGCAGCGCCTTCGAGGTAGGAGCGCGGGCGGCCATCGGTCAGCTCCGCGAGCGGGACGCGGAACTCCCCGCGCTCGGTGCTCACCGTCAACGTGGCGTCCTTGGGCGCCTTCAGGCTGACGAGCACGCCGTTCGCCGTGACTTGCGCCCCGAAGGTGCTCGGTCCACTTGCCTTCTGCGGGGCCTGCGCCTTCATGACGGCCTTCTTGGGCGGCGCCTTGCGAATGAGCCGGCTCTGCGCCTCCCACGCGTCGCGGCCGACCACCTTGTCCCCCTTGCGGAACCGATAGCCCTCGACGCCGAGCACCTCGCCCTGATCGAGCCGGACCTTCCCACTCCAGGTCCTGGTCTGAGCATCGCCGATGCCCAGGAGCAGTCGCACGACGGTCACGTCGGGATCGAGCGCCTGGCTGGTCGACGCCTCCTGCTTCTGCGCCTGCACGGCCGAAACTCCGATCACACCCAGAGCCGTCACAACGAAGGCAAGCCAGCGACCCCGCATCACACGCTCCTTGCAAAGAGGAATACGAAGAGATTCTATCCGCAGATGACGCAGATTAACGCAGATAAATTAAGTATGAACGAATTCAATATATTTTGATGCGATTTTAGTCTTACTATCTGCGTTAATCTGCGCCATCTGCGGATAGATCGCCTTTCCTTGTTTTCTACCCGGTGGGTTCGTTTCAATTATCATCGCCCGTTTCGACCGTCAAGCCTGTACTTGGAACGGGCGGGCCTTCCGGTTCCTGGTAGCTGGCCTGTGAGCCGTACTTGGCTTTGGGCTGGTGGCTGCGGACGGTTTCGACGCCGGTGACGAGCCAGCCCGTGGGACCTTGTTCGAGGCGGAAGGTTTGGCGTTCGTTGCGGTCGGGGTAGACGGTTTCGACCGTGATCCGTGCGCTGTCGGGGCCGTCGGGCTCGGGGGCGAAGGTGGCGTGGCTCTTGCGGGCCCTGGCGGCCTGGCGGAGGTCGGCGGCGAAGGTGTCGCGACCCCGTTCGGTCAGCTCGCGTTCGAGGCGATCGCGGAGCGGGCCGCCGAAGCAGGCGAGGTAGCCCGAGACGTCCCCCTGGGCGGAGTTTTCGAGCAGCGTCTGGAGCCTCGCCTCAGCGCCGCTGGCGGGATTGGGGGCTTCGGTCGTCGGGGGAGGGGCGCCTGGCTCCGAGGGTGACGCGGTGGGGCGCCCGGCGCCCGCCCAGAGGAGCAATCCCATCAGCAGCACCGTCAGGGCGCCGGCCAAGATGCGCTTCATCGTCCCGCTCCCGTTTCCGCGTTCTTGGGAACGCTCTTCTCTTTGTCGGGCCTGGCCTCCGTGCTGTCGATGTTCTCCGTGACGGGTTCTTTCTTGCCTTCGTTTGCGATCATGCTGATGTCTACGTCCTGGCCCGGCGCCACGACGACCTTGCGCGCGAAGCGGGGGAGCAGTTCAGCGAGCGCTTCGAGGTAGAGCCGGCGCCGGGTGGGCAGGGGTGCCTTGCGCGCCTCGACGACGACTTTGGTGAAGCGGTCGGCCTCGCCTCGGGCGGTCTGGACCTCGCGTTCGAATCGGGCGGAGGCCCGGTCGGCGGTCTCCTGGGCGGTGCTCTTCGCGTCGGCGAGGGCGCGGTCGCGGTACTCCTCGGCCGTGGTGACGGACTGCCGGCGGTCACTCCGTGCGCGGGCGGCGTCGGCGAAGGCCGGGGCGACGGCCACGGGGGGCGTGACGCGACCCAGGCGGATTGCGCGGATCGAGACGCCGAGGCCCTGGCGGTCGGCCTGTTCCTGCACAGCGCGGAGCATGCCGTCGGCGACCTCGGCGCGGCCGACAGTGAGCACATCGTCGATCCCGCGCGCGGCGAGGGCGCGGGTCAGGGCCGCCTCGGCCGAGGTACCGAGGGCGGCGTCCACGGAGGCGGACCTGAACAGGAACGCCACGGGGTCACTGACCCGGTACTGCACGATGGCCTGCGCGGTGACGAGGTTGAGGTCGCCGGTGAGGAAGTCGTCGGAGTCAGGGCTCGGGGCGCGGGTCAGCGGAGCGCTTTGGAGGTCCCGAGCGCCGATCGTGAGCGTGCGAGTCTGGCCGGTCTTGACGCGGTCGACCCGGTCGATTCCCCAGGGCAAGCCCCAGTGCAGGCCTGGGCCCCAGGGTTCGCGCAGGGCCGCACCGAAGCGTCGGACGACGGCGACCTCGTCTTGCTGGACCACGGTCAGACTGGTGGCCAGCGTGACGACGAGCAGGCCGGCGGCAAGTACGGCCCATTTCATGGCTGGCCTCCGCCACCAGGGCTCGTTTGCGTGTTCATGGGGAGCTTGTTCGCGTTCTCACGCGCCGCGACGGGCGACGACTTCGACGGCTCGATGCCCTGGGTGAGCAAGCGGAGGAATTCGCTTTCGGCGGAGAGGACCAGGGTGGTCTTGCCGTCGAGTGCGCCTCGGTAGGTTTCGAGCGTCTTGAGGAACTGGAAGAACGCCGGATCGGCCGCGTGGGCGTCGTTGGCGATGCGAGTGGCCTGGGCTTCGCCCTCGCCGATGAGCCGGGCGGCGTCGGCGTCGGCCTCGGCGATCATGCGAGCGCGTTCCCGGTCGGCGGCGCTTCGGATCGTGCGAGCCTCACTCTCGCCCTCGGCTCGGGTCTTCGCCGCGACCCGCCGGCGCTCGCTACGGATCTGCTCGAACACGGCCGACCGCACCTCCTCGGGATAATTCATGCGCCGGAGGCGAACGTCGACGACCTTCAGGCCGTATTCCTTCTCAGCCTGTTCGCCGATGCGGACTGTGGCCCCGTCAAGCATGGTGCCGAGCTGGGAGTCGGTTCCGACCTTGACGAGGTCGATCAAGTCATGCCCGCCGAGCTCGGCCGCGAGGACCGAAGCCGCCATGTCTTCGAGCCGGGCCGAGGCGTCGGGCAAGGTGCGTACGGCTTTCAGGAACCGGTCGACGTCGCCGATCCGCCAGCTCACGTACCAGGCGACTTCAAGGTTCTTCTTGTCCTTCGTGAGCATCTCGCGCGGCGGGGGCGCATCGAGCTGCAAGCGCTTGTCGAACCCTCGACGGCTCTGGTAGGGCCACTTGATATGCAGGCCCGGTTCCTCGATCAGTCGCACCGGTCGGCCGAACTCGGTGATGTAAACGGCTTCGGTCTGGTCGACGATTACGACCGAGCGCACGAGTGCCACGATCGCGAGGACGCTCAGGGCCGCGAGGATCCAGGGGAGCTTCCGGGTTGGAGTGCGCGGGGGTGGTTCGATTGGCTGATGCATTGTCAGAGTCTCCAAAACCCGGGGGCGTTCACGACAGGAGCTCCAGTAGGATCTCGATCAGGAACGGCGAGCACTGGATCAAGATACCCAGGAGGACGAGGATGATATTGGCGAAGGATCCAAGGAGGACCTCCGCCACCCAAACCAGCCAGGCGCGTCGCGACTCCGTTTCTTCCCCGTCCAATGCGAGCCGGCGCAGGACCAGCGGCAGGACGAGCAGAACGGCGAAGCAGAGCTGAGCCCAGTAAAGCAGCAACCGGACCAGGTTCTCTTCAATCAGGGCGAGGGTCGCCAGGATGACCACGCAACTGAGTGTAACCTGAAACATGCCCTGGTTCACGGTTTCACGACGGATGCAGACAACGATCGTCGAGGAAAGCAAAAGGGCGATCAAGACGACGTTGGCGACGTCATAGGCCGAGATCGGGTTGGCCGTACCGTTCAGGAGCTCAATGATTTTGGCGTAGAGCGCTGAGGCCGCCGCTGCGGTCAGGATGAAGACCATCAGGGAGCCCAGCGAGAAACGGAACCGGCGCGGGGGGACAGATGCGGAAGGTTCGGCGTCGGTGGGTGGTTGGGGTTCGTCCATGCTTTACTGCCCACTCCGTCGTTGTGCGAGATTCTCCCTGACGAAGCTGCGGAATTCCCGGATCAATTGCGTCTTATCTACCGACTCTGCCTGCGCGAGGAACGCCGCGATGTCGGCTGGTTTCAAGGAGGGGAAGTTCCGGCTGGCATCCTGAGCGAGGTAATGGCCGTCGTCCTGGCGGTGGAGGAACTCAATCGCTTTGCCGTCGCAGCGCCAGACCTCGGGAATGCCGAGAGCGGCGTAAACCGGCAACGTGTCGAGTGCGGCCCCACTAGTCCGCACGTCGATCACTAGATCGGGTGGGGGGTCCACGTTGAGATCAAGTTGTATCTTGCCGCGGACTCGTGTTGCATTCGCGTGAAAGAAGTAAGATTTGTTCGCTTCGGTCCCTCGTGCAAGATCTTTGCGCTGAAACGTGGTCGTGTCTCCGCCTTCGGCGGGAACCTCCAACTCCTCCGCCAACGTGTCCACAAGGCGGCCGAGGAGATAACTACTGGCGTTATGTTCGTAGGTGTTCGCCATGATCTCCAGCGTTCCTTGGTTATAAGTCACTCGCGTATGGCTGTTGCCCGCGATCCGAACCATGGCCTGGTAATCGTCCCAGCTTACGTTTCCGAATACGTAGCGCACGGTCGCTGATCGAGTGGTCGCGGCGGGTTTGGCGGTCGCCATGAGGGAACGCTCCTGATCGAGTAAGCCCGAGCGATTGCGTTAATGGGAATTCGCCGCGCGCCATACTTGGTACAGAGGCACCAGTGTCTCGCGTACCCAGTGCAGGAACTGCCGGCGCAACAGGCTCTGGCCAAGGTGATCAGAGCGTTGGAGCCAGGCAGCGACCTCCTCCATGGGAAGGAACGGGAAGCTCGGGCTCGTTGGGACCGTTAAGTACTTGCCATCCTCCGAAAGGCATTCCACGTGGAGGGTCTCGCCGTCATACCGCCAGATCTCGGGAACGCCGAGCGCGGCGTAGATGGCAATCCGGTCGAGAACGCTCTGCGAGATTTCGACTTCGATCGTCAGGTCGGGGGGTGGATCAACCTCAAGGTCAACGTCGCGGCATTCGACAAGTTCGGCATTCAAAGTGTAATACGATTCATCCGCCTCTAGTCCCCGTTCCTTGGCCTTCTTGCGCCAGGTGGTCTCACCCGCCGCCTCGCACGGAATTTCCAGCACGGCGGTTAGGCTCTCGATCATCCAGCCGATGAGCTTCTTGTAGCGCTCGTGACCCTGCGACTTCGTCATGATTTCAAGGTCTCCCCGGTCGTAGGTCACGCGCACGTGACGGGTGCCCACGATGCGTAGGATCGCCTCATACTCGTCCCAGCTCACGTTGTGGAAGAGCAGACGCGATTCATCCTCTTTCGCAGCCGCGCGGGGTTCGAAGACGGTTGCCATCAGAGACACCTCCCATGAACAAACAGATCAACTGTGACTATCTCCATCAATCCTCCGGCTCCGACGCCACCGCTGACATCTCCGGCGCCAACTAAGACCTTTTCCAGGTAGCCTCAAAGAACAGATTCCCGGCCGAAACGTATGCCGTACCATGTGCGCCAGCCACGAAGACATTCTACCCTGCGCATTCCTCGAGTAGAATGACTGGGTGGGGGAACCTTGCGGCCCTAACAATCGTTGAGGACACCTCTATGGACTGGCGCGAACGAATTAGCGTTGATGCTAATATCTGTCATGGAAAACCCTGTCTCAAAGGGACGCGGGTGATGGTCTCCGTCGTCCTCGACAATCTCGCGGCTGGTGAACCGGTTGAGGCGATTCTGAAGAGTTATCCCACGCTCAAGCCCGAAGACATTCAGGCCTCGCTCAGCTACGCCGCTGAACTCGCCAGGGAGCGGATCGTGACTCTCCCGGGGGCCGTCTGATGTTGTTCAAGGTCGATGAGAACCTTCCCGTGGAAGTGGCGGACCTACTGCGACAACACGGCCACGACGCTCTCACCGTTCCCGAACAAAAGATGGCAGGGAGGCCTGACGGGCACATCGCCAGTGTTTGCCTAGCGGAGGGCCGCATAATCATCACACTCGATCTTGATTTTGCGGACATTCGCACATATCCGCCTGCGAATTATCATGGCATTATCGTCCTGCGGCCCGTACTTCAGACGATCACCAGCCTGACGCGCCTAGTGAGCCGTATCCTGCCTTTGCTTGCTATCGAGCCGTTGTCGGGATGCCTCTGGGTTGTGGACGAGTCGCAAGTCCGCATTCGAGGCATCGACTCGCCTGGAACTCCGTAATGGGCTCAGGGCGGCCCATTCAATCCTCTGGCTCCAATGGCACCCCCGACATCTCCGGCGCCAGCAACTTCCCCAGCCCCATCTTCTCCGGATCGGCGAGCCAGATATGCCGGCGCCCCGCGGCGCGGGGGTCGAGGATCAACTTCGGACGACCGGCGAACGCGGTAGCCAGGGTGTTCCACAGGAGCCGGAACTCGGTCAGGTCAGGTCGGGCTGTGTGAGCCGACTGGCGGGCGGCGAACGCCTTGCTTTCGCCCTCGGCGCGAAGCTTCAACCGGTCGCGTGTGGCCTGGGCAACGTCGCGGCGCCCCTGGGCGTCGGCGAGGCCCGACCAGTGGCGTTCGGCGGCGAAGGCCTCGGCGTCGTTCTTGAGCCGGGCGACGTCGGAGACGGCCGCGGAGACATCGCGATAGGCCGGGACCACCTCGCGCGGGGGGTGGGCGTCGATTACGCGTACGCGGTCGACCACCACGCGCAGGCCAGTCGCGGCGAGCCTCGTGCGCAACTGACGCTCGACGTCGGCCTCGAAGTCCCGGCGGGGTCCGACCAGGATCGCCTCCAGCGGCGCCCGGCCCACGGCCTCGCGAAACACGCCTTCGGCCGCGGCGCTCACACCGTCCTCAATCCTCGCCACGCCGAAGAGCAGGTCGGGCACACCGTCCTCGGAGTAGTGGTATTCGACCACGCCCGATAGTTCGACGAGGTTCTCGTCCCCCGTGAAGAAGAGTGACGACTCGTCGCGACGGGTTCCGTGCGTCGCGCTCCAGGCGATCGGCCCGCGTGGATTTGTGGCCGGCCCCGTCGATCCGATCCGGGCCACGCGCATGGTGTCGGGCTCGACCTGGGTCACCGACTCCCAGGGGTACGGCAGCCGCACGTGCAGACCGGGGCAGAGCAGGGGGGCCTGGTAGCGTCCCGAGCGCTTCAGGACGCCGACCTGCTCGGGGCCCACCACCACCACACCCGAGCTGAGATAGGCCAGGAGCAGAATCCCCAAACTCCACTGGATCAACCGGCGGCGATGCGTCCAGGACCAGCCGACCGGATCGCTCGGCCAGCAGCGCCGGCAGGTCGTGGTGATCCGGTCGAACGCGTGGGCGAGCCTCGACTCGCGCCAACGTTCGAAGCCGAGCAGGCGCATCGCATTCAACAGCACGAGCAGCGAGCCGACCTGGTGGAAGATCGCCGCCGCGACCGGTCCGAGCACGCGGAGTCCCGCCAGCGCGATCGCGAGGCCGTTGAGCCCGAACGCGAAGAGGAGGATGTTCTGGCGGATCACCCGCACGGCCTGCCGCGCCAGGGTGATTGCGCCCGGCAACGGCTCCAGCGGCTCGCTCATCAGCACAACCGAGCCGGCCTCGGCCGAGACGTCGGCCCCGGCAGCGGCGACCGCGACCCCCACGTCGGCCAGGGCAAGGGCAGGGGCGTCGTTGATACCGTCGCCGACCATCGCCACGATGCGGCCTTCGTCCTTGCGCCGGCGGATCCACCCGGCCTTGTCCGCCGGCGTGAGCTCGGTCTCCACGTTCTGGATCTGGACCTTCCGGGCCACCACTCCGGCCGGAGCGGCGCGATCGCCGGTAAGGATGGTCAAATCTTTCAGACCGAGCTGTTTGAGGTCGTGGATGATGTCGAAGGCTTCGGGTCGCACTCGGTCGCGGGCACCGATGACACCCGCGATCTTGCCGTCGACGGCCACGAGCAAGGCCGTCTGACCCGCCGCATCGAGCGCGCCGAGAGTTGCCTCGACTTCCGGAGGTGTCGGCACTCCGCGCTCGCGAAACAGGCGCAGGTTACCGACCAGGACGTGGCGAACGGTGTCCCCGTCGCGGAGCGTCGTGGCAATTCCGGCCCCGGGCTGCGCCTGGAAGTCGGCGACCTCGGGGAGCGCGAGGTTGAGTGAATTCGCCTCGCGCACGAGCAGCCGCGCCAGTGGATGCTCGCTCGGCCGCTCGGCGGCTGCGGCGAGGCGCAGCAGGTCATCCTGGCTGATGCCGTTGAAGGGAACACGGTCGGCCAGCTCGGGCTGGCCTTCGGTGAGGGTGCCGGTCTTGTCGAAGGCGATGGTATCAATATGCGCGAGCAGTTCGAGTGCGGCGCCTCCCTTGACAAGCACCCCACGTCGGGCGAGGCGGGCCGTCGCAGCGAGCACGGCGGCGGGGGTCGCGAGCACCAGGGCGCAAGGGCAGGCGACGACCAGCACGGCGAGACTCGGCATCACATCCACAATCGGCCGCGCACCGCCTCGGACCCAGGTCCAGAGGCCGGTGGCGTTGGTGAACAGGAATACGACGGTCGCGGCCGTCAGGACGGCGGGCAGAAACAGCCGGGCGTAGCGGTCGGCGGTTCGCTCCAGGGGGGCCTTCTGCTTCTGCGCGTCCGTCAGCAGGCGGATCACGCGGCCCATCGTCGTCTGGGCACCGACCTTCTCGACGCGGACTTCCAGCCGGCCAAACTGATTAATCGTGCCCGCGGAGACCGGGTCGCCTTCCCCTTTATCGACGGGGAGGCTCTCACCCGTCAGGATCGCCTGGTCGACCGCCGACCGCCCCGCGCTCACGGTGCCGTCAGCCGCGATCCGCTCGCCCGGTCGGACGACAAGAAAGTCGCCCACCGCGACGCCTTCGGCCGGGATCTCAACCTCTTCACCGTCGCGCAGGACGCGTGCTGTGCGGGGTCGATATTCGAGCAGCTTCTGGATCGCCCTCTGGGCTCGGCCGAACGTGAACGCCTCGAGGCATTCGCCAACCAGCGCGATGAACACCACCTCGGCCGCGACGAAGTATTCGCGCAGCAGCGCTGCCGCCACGCACGCGACCGCCAGCGCGATATCGGCCCCGATCCGGCCTTCGAACAGCGCCGCCAGGGCCAGAAACACGATCCGGCCGCCGCCGATCACCGCCGCGAGCAGCGCAAGCGAGATTCCGAACGGATACCGCGACGCGGGCATCGTGAATGCCAGGAACTGGTCAGCCGCGAGCAGGAGCCCCACCACGACGGTGGTCGCGATCAATGTGCGCAGCTCGGCTGCGTGGTCGTGATCGTGGTGGTCATCATGGTGGTGGTCCCCGTGGGAGGGAGGGCCAAGGCCCATCTGATCGGGGTGGTATTCGCGGTGCATGGTCTTGGAAGAATCTCCGTCGGGCTCAACGAGCGAGCCAATCCACCAGTCGAAGGCCGGGGACGTTGTGAAAGTCCGCCGTATTGTGGGTTACGAGGGTCAAGTTATGAACTAGAGCCACCGCGGCAATCATTAAGTCTGGAATTGGCACCGAAATGCCTCGTTGGAGCAAGCTACCGCGGATCCTTCCGAACTGCTCCGCGCAGGAAAGGTCGAAGTCCAAGACATGAACATCGTTGAGGAGATCGGTAATTTTCTGGTGCAAGGGTCCTGGGGACGTGGTGTGATACGCTCCGGCATAGAGTTCGCCTAACACGATGGTGGGAACGAAGAGACCGCCGCCGTATTGCATGAATCGGTGCGCCAACCCGCCAGGACGTCGAAAATGAGCCACGCAGATGTTGGTGTCGAGCAAGTGACTCATTCGTTCTCCAACTGCGGCCGCCGCTCCAGTTTCCGGTCTTGGTAAATCGTCTCCATAATGGCATCCATTTCTGGATAATCCACCCAGCCGCCCGCTGAGCGAAGGATACCATCACCCCACTTCAGGGCTGGTTCCACGATCGTGATCTGCACCGCGACCGCCTGACCCTCCGCGACGCCGAGATCCTCGTCTAGCTCGATCGTTTTCCCGTGGACTTTGCCGTAAAGCGTTTTCGTCATCACTGGCTCCTGAGATCGATCGCCGCGCCGGCGTCCCAACAGCATGTCGCTTCATCCTGGAATCGTCGCGGCGACAATGACTTGAGTTTATCGCAGCCGGCGCGTTGCGGCCATGACTGACTGGGGCGCTCGACGGTGTGCGTAAAGATTCCCTGGGGGCGACTTTCGACTCGCACAGGCATGAAGTTTGAGGAACCGGTTCGACATCCGCGCGACCCTTTGCCAAGATGACGTCCTCTGAATCGGCGTTGACCCCTGTGGCCCGAATTGGGGTTGCCGCGCCCTCATCGTCGGATCGGTAAAGGGAGAGAGGTGGCGATGGGCAAGATTTACGAGCGGTTGGATGACCATCTGTTGGCGTTCATCAAGCGGCAGCACGTCTTTTTCGTCGGAACCGCTCCCGACTCACCGGACGGCCACCTCAATGTCTCACCGAAGGGGCTGGACACGTTCCGTGTCCTCGGACCGAACACGGTGGCCTATCTCGATTTGACAGGCAGCGGCATCGAGACCGTGGCCCATCTCCGGCAAAACGGCCGGATCACGATCATGTTCTGTGCCTTCGACGGACGACCGCTCATTTTGCGGCTCTACGGTCGGGGTCGCGTCGTCGAGGTGGGCGAGCCGGGTTGGGACGATCTCATCGCTCCGTTCACGGAACACCCGGGTGCGCGCTCGCTGATCATCGTGGATGTGGACAGGATCGCGGATTCGTGCGGCTACGCGGTGCCGCGTTACGAGTACAAGGGAGAACGGACGCAACTGGTGGACTGGGTCGAGCACAAAGGGCCGGAGGCCGTGGCTGCCTACAGGGCTCAGAAGAACCGGACGAGCATCGATGGAGTTATCGGACTTCGGTCAGTCGACACCGACCTTTCCTAAAACCGAGCGTTCCCGCGCGCCAGGCTTACTGGGCGTCACAATTCGTCGGCCAACACCCAGGCTGGTTTGGCGACGGCCCTGCGTCTGAAGCCATCGGAGACAGCACGGGCGACCCGAAACGGCAGGGCGAGTAAGCCCACAACGAATCGGCAGGCCGTCACCAGGACCCACCGAACGAGCCGGATGGCGAGCCCGACGATCCCGAAGACAAGGGCGACGGCAAGGTCGAGCAGAATGCCAACGAGTGCCCGGAGACCGGCGTAATTCCGTCCGATCCGAACCCGTCTGCCCGATTGGTATTCGGTCTTGTAGAGGATCATCACGGCGCTCCCAGAATTATGGTGTCGCTCGATTCCCGCTGTTCGAGCCAGACGGTCCCTGTTCGGTCTTCGCTACCGGCGGCAGATTATTGACCCGTCGCGGGGACATCGGACGAATGCCTTTCGGACGACGACGCGTTCACCCCATTATAGCCACTCCCAATAGCGCGCCTTTTCGAGTACGTCTCGCCTCACGGCGCCTGGACGTGTCGATACGACACGAACGCGATCTGTTTGCTGTCCGGCGACCACGACGGCACGTTCAGCGTCCCTTGTCCTCCAAAGAGGGTGGCGATGACCTTCGGCTTGCCGCCAGCGAGCGGCATCAGGCGAAGGACCACGTTCTGGTTCGCCGGATGCCCTTTGACACTTTTTTCATAGGAAAGGAACACGACCCACTGCCCGTCGGGGGACGGGTGGGGGAACCAGTCGGCGTACGCCTCATCGAAGGTGAGTTGCTCCTGGCCGGTGCCGTCGGGCTTCATGCGCCAGATCTTGGGCACGTCGGTGCGCTCGGAATGGAAGTAGATCAGGCCACCGTCTGGGGTGTATTCCGGGCCGTCGTCGAGGCCTTCGGCGTCGGTAAGGCGCGTCTCGTCGCCGCCGTCGGCGGGGATCGTGTAGATATCGAAGTTCCCGTTCCGCTGAGCACAGTAGACAAGGGTTTTGCTGTCGGGCGACCAGCCGTGCCAGTACGATGGGCCCTCCGGGGTTACCAGCCGGGCATCGCCGCCAGCGGCGGGCGCAACGTAGATTCGCGAGCCTTCCCGGCCGCCGCCGGAGCTGATTGCCAGCCACTTGCCATCGGCCGTGAGGCCGTGGTCGTTGTTGCAACGGGTGGCGACTCCGGTGTTGAGCGCTGAGAGCTCGCCGCCGGCCGTGGGCAGCGTCCAGATGCGGCCGTCGCCGTTGATGTAGAACAGGCGGCCATCGGGCGACCAGTTGGGGGCCTCGAACCGGCTCTTGTTACGGTAGACGACCTTCCGCTCGCCGGTCGCGACGGTCAGGGTCTCCAGAGTGGTCTCCTGGACCCGTTTCGTCCCCTGGGCGACCGGCCGCTCGGTCAGCGACAGGTTGGAGACGAGCGCTGTCTCGAGGGTCTTGGCGTTGTGCGCACTGACAGCGATTCCTGTGTAGACGGGGTCCGGCATCGGGACCGACCAGGCCCCGATCGGTTGGAACGGGCCGCCGTCCTTGGAGACGGAGGCGGTGAAGATGTCGCCATCGCGCTCGAGCTTCACCGTCGCCGGCGCCTTGACCGGTGTGCGTGCGCCGGAGGTGGTGCCCCCTTTCTGGGTGCGGAACTGCATCTCGATGAGGCCGTCGCCGTGCACCGCGATGTCCACGTAGGGCGAGTCGGCATCAAGGCTCTGCCGAACCATCGCGCAGGCCTTACGATGGGGATCCTTGCCTTCACCGACCCAGGCCGCGTCCATCTGAAAGACCAGGTCGCCGGCCGTCTTTTTCGAGAGGAACTGAAACGCATCGTGATCGAACCAGATGTTGTACCCGCTGCCGGTGACGCGGTAGACACGCGTGGTGGCGTCGTACGCGGAGGTGCCTTTCAACTCGACGACGCCGACATCGGTCGCCTGGTCGAAGACGCCCAGGGCCGGCCGGGAAGGTTCCTCAGCGCGGAGGACCGAGAGAGGAGCCAGCGCGAGCGCGAGGAGAACAGCACGGCACATCGGAGTTCCTTGCAGAATAGGGTCAGGATGAGATAGGGATTCTTGATGGGTGGATGGTAGACCAGCCGAGGCTGGCCTGCAACAGCCGAGCGTGGGGGGATCGCGCAGAAGCATTCTCCTGCTTTGGGTCGCGCGGCTTGCTGGTCGCCAGGAAACGTCTTATGTTGTCCCGGGTGACCGATTCTCCCTGGGAGCAGGATTCCTATGGACCGCCGCAGCTTTCTCTCGGCATCGTTGATGAGCGGGGTCGTGCTCGCTGACACCGCATCCGGAGCTTCGCTTCGCGTTGCCACAAACCGGATTATCGATTGCCAGAGTCATCTGTTCTTGTCCGATGTCCTCAACATGATGCGCCGGCGAAAAGTCGAGCCGCTCGTGTATGACCAAGGTGGGACGGTCTACCTCAAAATGGGAGACTGGCTGCGCAAGGTCCCTCCGTCATACCTCGACATCGATGCGAAGCTCGCCGCGATGGATGCCAACGGTATCGAGATCACCCTGCTCAGCAATAACGACCCCGGGCCCGAGTGGTTCGGCGACGACGGTCCCGCGGTCGCGCAGTTGATCCACGATTCGCTGGCGGCCGTGATGGCCAGGCACCCATCCCGGTTTCGTGGGCTCTGCACGCTGCCGCTGCAAGACGAAAAGGCGTCCGCGGCGGAGCTCGACCGTTGCGTGAACAAGCTCGGATTCAAGGGCATACTGCTCTATACCAACCTCGCCGGCGCGTGGTGCGACGAGCCGCAATTCCGCTGGCTCTACGCACGCGCCGAGGAATTAGGGGTACCGATCCTCCTGCACCCTGCCAAGCCGCTAACGACCGAACAGGTCAAGGGCTATGAACTCACCAGCACGCTTGGCAACATGTTCGAAAACACGATTGCCATCGCCCGGATCATTGCCAGCGGTCTGCTCGACAAGCATCCACGGCTCAAGCTGGTTTGTCCCCACCTCGGCGGCACGCTCCCTTACATTTGCGGCCGGATGGACCACCAGCTTGCCGTGCTCAAACGCGGTCCCCAGAATCTCGAGCGCAAGCCGAGTGAGTATCTTCGTGCCATTTATATGGACATCGTGTCGCCGCTCCCCGAAGCGTTGCGCTTCGCGCTCGATTTCAGCGGCGAGGACCGGCTCCTCTTTTCGAGCGACCACCCCTGGGTCCAACCGCAAGAGATCCTCGACCCGCTGCGCAGCTTGAAGCTTGCCACCACCACGGAAGCGAAGATCCTCAGCACAAACGCCCGATCGCTGTTCCAGATCTGATCCTCGCCTGCACGCTTACCACGAACGGAAACATGAGCCATTTATCAAAGGTTTGGAGCGTCGTACTGGTTTTCGCCCTCGCTCGTGAAGCGGCGAGTGCCGATCCGCCTCCGGGGCTCGATCCGTCGGTCACGGCGTATCCTTCGATCCAGGCCGCGATCGACGCGAATCCCGGCCGGATGGTGTATGTCCCCGCCGGCGACCATCCAATCTCCACCAAGATTCGAATTCACACCGATCGGTCCGGTCTGTATGGCCCCGGCCGCATCATTCAGCGCGTTGCGGAACAACCGATCATCGAAATCGAGCGGGCCGCCGGTGTGGAGCTGCGCGACGTGACGCTAACACGACCCGAGGGGAAACAAGAGACTTCGAACGAAGGAGTACTGGCGATCAACGCCCGCGACTTGGTCGTCGAAAACGTTCGCGTGATCGACAACCAAACCCGATCCGCCGCCATCGCCCTGCGCGACTGCCACGGAGCACGCATAAGCCATTGCCTTGTGCGAAACTACATGCGCGTGACGATCGATGACCGGACGGCAGACCTCAACTGGGGTTATGCCTTCAACTGCACCGATGGAACGGGGATCAGCGTCCGGAGCTCGTCGGGAACGCTGATCGAAGCGAACCGCATCATCGAAGACAACCTGCGTCCCACACCGGAGATCAAGGCCAGGCATAAACTGGGCGATTGGGTGAAGAAGAATCCGGAGAAGGGCCGGCTCATGAACCAGCAGGCCTGGGACGCTGCGTACACGGATAACTGGCAACAGGGTTCCGCGATCATCGTCACCTCTCCGGAGCAGAGCGACCTAACCCGCATTCTCGGGAATCACATTGAAAACGCCGCACAGGGCATTGATCTGCACTGCGATCACGCGATCGTCTCGAACAATGTCGTCGTGAACTCGTTCATGGGCATGAAGGCCATGCACGGTTCGCGCAATATCCTCATCACGGGCAATCAGTTCGTGAAGAACAGCCTTTGGGCGATCGGCTTGATGCCCGGCGTCGCCTCGCATACGAAAAATACGGACGGCGGTTCCATCATTGCGAACAACATCGTCTCCGACTTTGGCCACGGCGACGCACACTGGATCTGGGGATTGGAGCGTTCCCCCTTCCGATTCGACCACGGTCAGGAACCCGATGATCCACCCCTAGCCGACGTGATCGTGCAGGGCAACGTGTTGTCCAGCAGCGGCACCCCGCGCTATCGCTACGCCGTCCGCGTCGAAGGTGAACCGAACGCCCCCCGCGGCCTCCACTTTTCCAATAACCTCTTCCCAGCCGGCTCCGGCGGTGTCGCGAACACAGAACTGAATCCGTGAAAACGGGAAGTCGACGTACCGAGCCCTGGTCCATAAGCATCTTGGAGTGTCTCACGGCTCAATCGCGCAGGGGAAGTAGACTCGGGTGTCGCCGTTTACTTAAAATTAAACGCACGATTATTTGTTGAGGCAGTGGGCTGTGCGCACGGCATCGACCGATTGTGCGCGGTTCGATGACCTCTATTGCTCCCTCCGTTCCATCGTCCAGCTATTCTGAAGGTCCGTCGTGTTCCTGATCCCACAGGCCGGTGGGTGGAATCGATTCAGGTGTCTTCTCGGACTCGATCCACTCCGTTTGGTGAATGCGTCCAGAACCCCATACGGCAAGGGCTCGCCGTGCGTCGCAGAGGACCCAGCCTTCTTCGATCTCGCCCCTTTCGGTCCGAACCTGGACGTGGAACGGGTAAGCTCCCCACCGCCAGAAAGGCGGTTTGTCAATTATCAGGATGTAGTTCTTCCACGTTTGCCAAGGGGCCGTGCTCATCAACGTGACGCGGGCTTCCTCGGCCCACCTCCGCAGGAACCGCAGGGCCTTTCGGCGCCGGCGATAATTCCATACGGCCCAGAAGCCGATCCACGCCGCGAACGCGGCGAAGGCCGCGAGATCACGCGTTTCCACCGGTCTACTCCATGCGTACGGTGACTGACCAACAAAACGGGACACGCGGAATGATTTCGCTCTCGACTCACCTCCATTGCAGCGCAAAAGCATCATCTTCGTCATGCGACCGTGCGTGTGTCCTTGCCCAACGCCTAGGAATGTGACAGCGGAGACGTCGACCGGTTCGCCGCGAACCCATGCGGTGTCGCGAACGGCCTCGAGCGATCCCGCTCTCAGGGGCAGAATCATGAGCATCGAAAACGCTCTCAACGTGGCACTTGGCCGCGACGTCACATGCCAAGAGCACACCGGCATTGTTACGAAACCAGGCCGGAGCCTGATGAGTCTGCCCCGCGAAACCGTCCTCAACCGCCCCCAACGCGTCTCAATCGAACACGTCCGGTGAGGAGCACCTTTCGGCTCGCCCCTCATTCTGATTGACGGCCAACATTAACTCTTTGCTCACCAAAGGAGCCCCCATGCGTTGGCTCAAGGGTCTGTCTGCGCGCTCATCCCGTCCGATCTACTGTGCCCCGGCGAAGTGCCGGGCGTCCAGGGTCCGGCTGACGATGGAAGCACTTGAACCTCGCCTCGTACTTTCCGCCAGCACGCCGTTCACAGCCGACGGACAGCCCTGGGAAGTCTTGCCGTATGGTCCCTCGGTGATCGAGGCCGAGAATTTCGACTACGGCGGCGAGGGGGTTGCGTATCACAGCAACTTCGCCAGGAACCCCGGCGGCGCGTATCGGCCGAACGAGGGCATGGGCGTGGAGGGCCCCTTTGCCAGCGACGGCAACACGTACGATGTGGGCTATCTCGACACTGGCGACTGGATGAACTACACCATCCACGTGGACCAACCCGGCACTTACGTGGTGGATTTCCACGCCTCCAGCGCGGCGAACGGCGGCGCGGTTCATGCGAGCTTCGGCGACGGCGGCGCCCGCACCGTTCCACCGAGCGCCACCTCGGGTGAGGTCGCCATTACCAACACCGGCGGCTGGGGCGACTATCAGGACTTCACCACAAGCGTCACCCTCTCGTCCGGCACGCAAGTCATGACCGTCTGGGAAGATAGCGGCGGCTACAACCTGGACTACATCAGTCTCACACCCGGCGCAGATGCGAGCGCGTCCGAATCGGCCTACGCCCCCGAGGGCACGGCTCCCGGCGTGGGTCTGCGCGGCGCTCCGCCGGTTCTCCCTGCGTTTGGCGCGGCGCAGATTCAATCGGAAAACTACGACCTCGGTGGACAGGCTGCAGGGTCGACCGGCGTGCAGAGCGCCGGTTACTACTGGCTCGATCAATCACTGGACCCGGGCACCTATCCCTACAGCTCGACGCCGTTCCGACCTGGGGAGTACGTCGACCTGGCCAACCGGGGCACAGGGCTTGTGACCACCAACTGGCAGGGCGGCGACTGGACTCAGTACAGCGTCCTGGTCCCAACGAACGTGGTTCCCCTCAGCCCCGCTGTGACGCAGCCCGCGTATCAGCCGGTCAGCCCCAGCTTGCAATACCAGTTGCTGGTGAGCTATGCCAACTCGGGAACACAGACCTCCACCTTCGATATCAGCTCGACCTATACCGACCCGGCGACCGGGGTCACCAGCCTGGTCCCCGTGGGCACGGTGTCGTTTGCGCCGACAGGCAGCATCTGGACCTATGAGACGGCCACGGCCCTGATCACCTTGCCGGGTGTCGGCCTCAACACCCTGCGCTTCACCGATGCCGACCCTGCGGGAACCAGCAGCGGCGTCGATATCGACGATTTCCGCCTCATCAACTCCCGTACCTCCGGCAACAACAGCGCTCCCTGGGACATCCCCGCATCCGGGGCGAGCACGCAGATCGCGGCGAACAACTACGACGCGGCGCCGGACGGCGACTCCTCCCCGACGGGGACGGCCCCGGTCGTGGTGCCGACGGCCGACTCCGACGGTGGCAATGACGTGCAAGGGCTCGGCACCGGCGACTCGCTGACGTACACGATCATGGCCGAGTTGACCAGCAAGTACACCCTCGCGCTGCGCGTCGAGAACACCGGTTCGACGCCCGCCGAGTTGCAAGTCACCTTCGATGCCGGGGCTCCGTTCGGCACCCTCGGCACCAACAACCAGCCGGCCGCACCGGTGATCTTCACGTTCAGCGTGCCGGCCGCAGTGGGCTACCAGACCCTGACGACGGCCACGAACATCTCGGCCGTCCCGAACACCACCAACCCGTGGGTCGAAATCCCCTGGGGTCCGCAGAAGATGACGGTTCAAGTGGTCTCCGGGACGGTCAACGACCACTGGGCGCAACTGTCCGCGGTCGTCGCGCCCCCGTCGTCCGCCAAACCCGACCCCAACGAGCAGGGCTCGTACGCGGCTGAGCCGCCGAATGCGTTGCTGAACTCCATCCCCGACCTGTTTACGGTCGTTTATAACACTGATTACAAGTGGATCAATCCGCCCCCTAACGCCACCGTCCCAACGAATGACTGGTGGACGAACCTGCTGGTGTCCCAATTCGCGGGCGATCTGTACGCGTACCCGCAGAAACTGAACGACTCGGCCGCGGGCATCGCGGTGAGCACGTACTCGGGCGTCGGCACCAACGGCGACGGCGGAGCCATTCTGGGGACCGGCCAGGAGAGCCTCGTGGTGGGCGGTGCCGGGATCACGTTCGGGCAAGATGCTCTGCTCGACTACGGCGACTGGACGCTGCACTACCGCATGGAAGGACCCTCGGGGAGCTCGGTGGATGTCACCACCGGACGAGGCCTGCCCTACACCTGGTTCGAGTTCAACGGCATCACGCCCACGCTCACGATGCATTCGGGTGGCGACGCCAGCCAGGCTCAGTTCACGGCCTACGACGGCAATGGCAACGCCCTGGGGACGAGCTTCTCGACCGACCATTTCCTCGTCGAGACGGGCGGCCAGCCCATGGGCGTGTTCGCGCCGACGGGCACAACGTTCACCCTGAACGGGAACGCCTGGACGGTGACTTTCGCCGCGGGGGCCAAACCGTACCTGGTCGTGGCCGACATGCCTGATGCCAGTGCCGCCACGCTCAACCTCTTTTACCAGTATGCCTACGCCGTCCCTCGCCAGGTCGGCAGCACGCAGAGCAGCACGTACAACTGGGAACCCTACAGCGCGGCCTCCGGCCAGATCACCACGCTCTGGAACCTCAACACCGTGGCGATTGACCCCAATGCGCCCACAGCGTCGCAGGCCGCCCAGGGGAACCTCGCGACGCTTCAGGGCTTCTTGCCGATCGACTACGACAACGGCGCCAGCGGCCTGAACCTGCTCACCAATTCGGCCGGCCAGTACCTGCAATTTCCGTCACTCAACGGTGACATCCGGCTCACGGCCGGGACGAGTTTCGCGGTCAGTCAGCAGACCGACGGGATCAACTTCGAACTGGCGCTGCCGCAGGTCATCGGCGCCCCGGCGTTCACGTACGACCCCAGCGCCGCCGCTGTCTCGACCGACTTCGATCCGCAACAAATGCGCACGTTCCTCGAAACCTACATCCAGCAGCACATCGACACCGCCGCCTCAAAGGCGGCCGGCCAGACGCTCCTGGTGTACGGCAACGATACCTACTGGGGCGCCAAGCCCCTTCAGGAGTACGCCGAATATGCCCTGATCGCCCGGCAGATGGGTGACACGGCCGACTACACCATTTTCCTGAACAGTCTCGAGCGGGCGATGACCGACTGGTTCACCTACACACCCGGCACGGACACGACCAGCCACTACTTCGTCTACTATCCGGGCATGCACGGTTTGATCGGCTTCAGTTGCGGCTACGGTTCTGAGGACTTCACCGACAATCAATTGCAGTATGGCTATTTCACCGCTGCGGCCGGCGTTCTGAGCATGCTCGACCCAACCTGGGCCTTGGAATATGGCGCCATGGCCAAGATGGTGGCCATGGAGTACGCCAACTGGGTGCATCCCGGCGGCACACCCGATCTGACAGACCCCAACGCGATGAGCTTGCCGTTCCTGCGGACCTTCGAACCGTGGGTCGGCCACAGCTATGCCGGTGGCACCGGTTCCGGCGCCGGCAACAACCAGGAATCCTCCAGCGAGGCGATGCAGTCCTGGCTCGGGCTGGTGCTGCTGGGTCAGGCCCTCAACGATCCGGCCATGACCTCCGCAGGCATCATGGGCTATACGATGGAGTCGAAAGCCGTCGAGCAACAGTATTTCAACAACGCCCCGGGCTCGACGAATGCCGACGGCACAGCGTTCCCCAGCACCTTCTCCACGAACCAGGGAATCCCGAATTCCAACGTCGGCATCAACTTCGACGGCGCCAAGGTCTACGCCACCTATTTCGGCACGAGCCCCGAATACATCCTGGGTATCCAGGCGCTCCCCATCTGGCCGGACCTTGACTACCTGGGCCGTGATCCGGTGGCGGCCTCGGCGGCAATTCAGAACATGCTCGCCGAGCGCAACGTTTACTACAACCAAACGGCCACCAATCCCAACTACAACCCAGCCGATCCGGGTACGTACAACACGTTCGCCTCATTCGACGATCCCGGCGGCTTCGGCGGCGCCGACTGGCTGAACATCACCCTCGGCTTCCAGGCCGAGTACGATCCGCAGGCCACCGCGAACGCTTATGCCCAGGACATCGCGCAAGGGGGCGGTGCGGCGACCCAGGGCACGACGGGGTTGTACTACTGGCAGGACCACTCGTATCAGACTTACGGCAATCGCGATTGGGACGATCACCTGTCCGTTCCGCTCGGCGGCGTGTACTCACACGGTAGTGACAGTACGACGGTGTCCAACACAATCACCTACATGGCCTACAATCCGGCCACGACGCCGGAAACCGTACAGGTGCTCGACAGCCACAACAACGTGCTCGACAGCTTTCTCGCCCAGCCCGGCTTCAACGTCGTGACACGTTCCGCAACCGGCGGCCAGGCGCCGCCAATCATCACACAAGAGCCGGCCGCGAACCCGGCGACCGTCACCGGCACGAGCACGCAGCTCAGCGTCCTCGGCACCGACGAGGAGCAAGACGAGACCAACCTGACCTACACGTGGGCTCTCATCAGCGGCCCGCCCGGAGCGCAGGCGACCTTCTCGGCCAACGGCACGAACGCCGCACAGTCCACGACAGTCATCTTCACGGCGACCGGCACTTACACGCTCGAGGTTAACGTCACCGATACCAACGGCCTCAGCACAACCAGCACGGTTGCAGTCGACGTGTTGCCAAGTCTCAGTACGCTCGTCCTGACACCGAGCACAACGAGTCTCTTCACCAACTCCGCCCAGCAGTTCAGCGTCAGCGGCATCGACCAGTTTGGCGCCGTCGTCGGCAATCCGGGCGTCACCTGGAGCGTCGTCGGCCCGGGCGCGATCAGCAACACCGGCTACTACTGGGCCCCCGGCGCACCGGGAAGCGCCGTCGTCATCGCGACGGACGGTGCCGTGAGCGCCTCGGCAGCCGTCAACGTGCTGAACCAGTTGCCCTCGCCGACCGGCCTGTCCGCCACCGTGGAGAATGATTACACCCAGGTTGATCTGTCGTGGACCACTCCGAGCGGGTCAGTGACCGGTTACTACGTCTACCGTGGCACCGCTCCCGGCGACGAATCGGCGACGCCGCTGAACGCCTCGCCGATCACCGGCACGAGCTTCGTCGACACCACCGTCGCTTCGCAGACGAGCTACTTTTACACGGTCAAGGCGGTCAACGTCGGTGGCGCCAGCGCCGCATCGAACGAAGCGAGTGCCACCACAGCGCCGGACCTCGCCCTGAACGCCGTGGCGATGTCGTCGTCGGACGAGAACGGCGGTGTTGGCCCGGCCAATGCGGTCGACGGCAACAGCACCACGCGCTGGAGCAGCGAGTTCAGCGATCCGCAATGGATCGCCGTCGACCTCGGGGCCGTGTACAACATCAGCGAGGTGAAACTCAACTGGGAAACCGCCGCCGGCAAGGACTACCTGATCCAGGTCTCCACCGACGGAATCAACTGGAGTAAGGCGGTGACCATCACCGGCAACACCGCGTCGGGGTGGCACGACTATTCGGACCTCGACACCTCGGGTCAGTATGTGCGTGTGTACGGCACCGCGCGGACCACGCAGTACGGCTACTCCCTCTTCGACTTCAGCGTTTACGGCAGCCAGGCCGCGACCGCGCCGAGCGGACTGACCGCAACCGATAACTTCGCCTACGCGATCGACCTGTCCTGGACCGCCCCGTCGGGCACCGTATCCGGCTACAACATCTACCGCGGCACCACGGCCGGCGGCGAGTCGACCACGCCGATCAACGCCACGCCGGTCACCGGCACCACCTTCCAGGACACCACGGTCATCCCCAGCAATACGTACTTCTATGTCGTCGAAGCCGTGAACACCGCTGGCTCCAGCGTCACCTCCAACGAGGCGAGCGCGACGACCCCGGCCGTGGCCAGCTCCGACCTGGCTCTGAACCGGCCCGTATTCGCCTCCTCGGTCGAGTGCGACGCCTTCCCTGCCTCCAACGCGGTCGATGGCAACAGCGGCACGCGCTGGAGCAGCGCGTTCAGCGACCCACAGTGGATCTACGTCGATCTCGGCTTTGATTACAACATCAGCGAGGTGAAACTCAACTGGGAGAACGCCGCCGGCAAGGACTACCAGATCCAGGTGAGCAACGACGCGAACACCTGGACGACCGTTGTGTCGGTCACCGGCAACACGACCTCGGGCGCGCACGACTACACGGGCCTGTCAGGCACAGGCCGCTACGTCCGGATCCTCGGCACCGCCCGCGACACCCAGTGGGGGTACTCGCTCTTTGATTTCAACGTCTACGGCACCGGGACGACCCTGGGCGTGACGCCTCTGGACCGGTCGGCCTGGGCCGCATCCGCGAGCAGCACCGAGGGAGGCGGCTCGGCGGCCAACGCTATTGATGGGAGCTTCGACTCGCGCTGGAGCAGCGGGACCGCACAGACGGCTGGCCAGTGGTTCCAGATCGACTTGGGCTCGGTTCAGGCGTTTGACCGGATCGCGTTCGACGCGGGCAATTCGGTCAACGACTTCGCCCGCGGTTACGAGATCCTGGTCTCGGACAACGGCACGGATTGGTCGACGGATCCAGCGATCGCCAGCGGCACCGGGACCGGATCGCTGATCGACGTGTCGCTCAGCACCCCGGTCAAGGCCCGCTACATTCGGATCGTGCAGACGGGTTCGGCTTCGTACTGGTGGAGTATTGCGGAACTCAACGTGTTCGTATAAGGCAGGGGAATGGGGCCGGGGCTTCGAACCGAGGTCCCGGTCGCAATCGATTCTTTCACCGAATGCGTAACGCGCGGCAGGTCTCCTCATAGCTCGTTTCCAGGTCGAGCATCACGCTTTGCGTCTCCGACAACCAGATCGGAAGCGCCGGGAGCGGCTGTCCAACTGCCAACGGAAAGGACCAGGTCTCGAGCTTCGCCTGCCGGTCAGCCTCACGTTTGCGACAGGTGACAGCGTAGATCGGAGGCGGCGGCGTGAACCTCGGGTCGGCGCGTCTCAAGAGACTCAGCAACTCGGTATACAGGTTGAACTGGCGAATGGTGACCAGATCGATGATTGACACGCAGACGTCCTGGCGCAGTAGGTTGTAGCACTTGGCGACAAATAACTGACGGCTTGCGGGCCGATCCTTGTTCGCCGGGCTAACGATCTCGACAGCCGCGACCAGTTGGCGCTCTCGTTCGAGATCAAAGATCAAGACCTCGTAGGCGTACTGTTCCGGGAATTCGGCATCCAGGATGAGCATTGGCTCGGAGGGTGCTTGAAGCGCAGTGGCGACACCAGCTCCGCTCGATTGCCAGGTCGAGCTGAAGTCGGGCTCATCCTCCCCATATTGCTCGAAGGTACAGAAGTCGATTTCGTAAAAACTGCCGAGATGCACGCGCGGTTCCGCCACGAAGCCGTCCGGCAATCGGGGAGCCAATTCCTGAACGATTGTCATCGGCCAGCCGCCGTGAAAGCCCTCCCACGAAGAATGTTTCGAGACCGGCGGACGGAAATGATCGCGTAGCGGCATAGTACCCTCCTGACACCCAGAATAGCCGTGTCTTCACTGCGAAACCAGGCAAGTCCACGGAGAGGCCCGTCCAACGGTGCGGGGACGAGAAACGGCGAGACGATTCGGTTGCCCCCGTCGTGGGACCGAGTCGCTTACACTAATCCGAAGACCGAGAGAGGAATGATTATATAATGCCTTCGCTCGCGCTTCGGGTTAGTATTAAGGATTGGGCGTGGAAACGGGTGCAACGCGATCATGAACCGCTGGGGACGATCTCTATCACCAATTCGCGCCGCGTCGTCGGGTTGCCGCTTGACATATTCCCTTACGGGAATACAATGGAGACATGTTGCGTGTACCGACGACCGTCGACGTGTTCAACGCCATCGCTGAACGCCGCCGGCGAGCGATTGTCGAGTGGCTTGCGTGGCAGGAACCGATGGCTGCTGGGGTGCTGGTCGTAGCATTGGGGCTTCCACAGCCGGCGGTCTCGAAGCACCTTGGCGTGCTGCGCAAGGTGGGTGTGGTCGCGGTGATCGAACAAGGCAATTGCCCCGTGTACAACCCAGAAGCCGAAACGCTGAAGCCGGTGCACGATTGGGCCAAGGGCTTTGAAGAGCTCTGGGGCCATCAACTCGACCGCATCAAGGAGCGCGCTGAGCAGCGAGCGCATGCAGAGACGGAGTCGCCAACATCCCTCGAACCCCGGAAAGGGCAAGCATGACAACGGCCATTCGTGAACAAGAGACGGTGGAAACGTTCGAGATCGCCAGGGAGCTCGAAATCGCAGCGCCGATCGAGATCGCCTTCGAATCCATGCTGGAGCAGCTTGGGCCAGGAGGGGAGAAGCCCGACGGCACACCGTTCCCCTTCATGCTCGAGGCCTGGCCAGGCGGACGCTGGTACCGCGATCTCGGCAACAATACGGGCCACCTTTGGGGCCATGTGCAGGTCATCAAGCCGCCGACGCTCCTGGAGATCTCCGGGCCTTTGATGATGTCGTATCCCGCGATCAATCACGTGCAGTACCGCTTCAAGGCCGATGGGGCCGTGACTCGGCTGGCGTTCCTCCATCGCGCTTGCGGACTGATCCAGCCCGACCATCGCGAAGGTATGGCTCAGGGCTGGGGTTACTGGCTGGATCGCATTCGTGAGCTGGCCGAGCGCAGGACTCGATAGGAGATGAATCGATGATCGCATGCTGCAGCGCCGCCACCGACCGCAAAGCGCCAGCATGGGTACGACGAGTCCAAGCGGTTTTTGCATGGGTCGTCCCGAGTGTCGTCCTGGTGTCGCTGCCCAAGTGTCCTGCGTGTCTGGCCGCGTACCTGGCGCTTTGGACCGGACTCGGCCTTTCGCTCACTTCGGCAACCTATCTGCGCTGGGGGCTGCTGTCCCTCGGCGCAGCGTCGTTGCTCTTTCGGGTTGGGAAACGTCTGAATCGCATTGGGGCCGTCTTTCGCCATTTCAGAAAGGAGACCGAATCGTGCGACATCCCGTCGTAAGCCGAGAGGAGTGGCTTGCCGCCCGGCTCGAGCTGCTCAACGCGGAGAAGGAGCTCACCCGGCGCAGCGATTCGCTGGCGCATTGGCGTCAGGAGTTGCCGTGGGTCCGGGTCGATAAGGAGTACGCGTTCGAGACCGAGGACGGGACTGCCTCACTGGCCGACCTCTTCCAGGGACGTTCGCAGCTCCTCGTCTACCACTTCATGTTCGGGCCCGACTACAAGGCGGGGTGTCCCTCCTGCTCGATGATCGCCGATGGGTTCAATGGCTTCGTCGTCCATCTGGCGAACCATGACGTCACGCTTTCGGCGGTGTCGCGGGCACCGCTCGCGACCCTGCAAGCCTACAAGCGGCGCATGGGGTGGACGTTCCCCTGGGCGTCGTCGCTCGACGGCGATTTCAACTTCGACTTCAATGTCTCGTTCACCGAGGAACAGCAGCTCCAGGGGCCCGTCGAGTACAACTACCATCGCGGCGGTTTCGTGATGGACGCGAAACCTGTCCCCGAGCCCGTCGCCCAGTTCGCGGCCATGTGCGGAACCGATCCGGACACGTTCACACGCGATCGGCCGGGATTGAGCGCGTTTGTGCTCGAGGACGGCGTCGTCTACCACACGTATTCTACCTATGCTCGCGGTCTGGATGGGCTGTGGGGTATGTACCAGTGGCTCGATCGTGCCCCCAGGGGACGCAATGAGACGGGTGTCTGGTGGCGCCGGCACGATGAATATGAGGCGCTCGTTCAAATCGGCGGTTTGTGTTGTCAGGAGGCCGAGGCGCACGCGTAAACGCTTACGGCGGCAAAAAGCTCGCGCCGCGGGCCGGTGATATCGGTCGCCGGCCCGCGCCGCGCTGGAGTTGTGGTTGTACAATCGCAGATTGGATCGGTCCGAGACTGGAGAAACGGCACACGGGAATGAATCGGGGATTCAGAATAAAATCAGAATGGAATGTTGGACTTGGACAGCTCTCTGCCTGATCCGTCCTTTGCTCAGTCGCATCTCATCGACTCATCCGGTAGTCTTTGCTTGGAGACGGAACGTTCGATCGCGTTCGAGGCCCGGAATGAGGAATTCTCAAACCCGTTGCATGGTAAGGACAAATCAGGATCATTCCCTGTTCTCAGGTTGGCTCCATGGATGAGAAGACTATCGCTTGCGGCGAGCTGCGTGGGTTCCTCGAGGCGTTCGCTCGGTTCAACGACAAAACGAACCACGTGTACTCGTTTAATTTCTTCACTCTCCCGCATGCCGAAAGTGTCGCCGAGTCCGTGAAGGCGTGGTTCGGCGGCAATGAAATCGAGGTCACGGCGACAGCCGTCGAAGACTGGCAGGCGATCGTCAGAGGCCTCTTCGGACGTTGGTTGTTCCAGTTTCAAGATCTGCGTTCTGATCACCTTGCCGATCCTCGTCGGTCGTTTTCACTTAGCGACGATTCCGGACGGAATGCGATTCTCGACTGGCTGATAGCAACGCTGGACAAGGCGGTTCGGCCAACGATGGTTTGGAGCATCGCGGTCGTTACCACCTGGTTCTATGAGTGCGCCTGGGATGATCTTGTTTTCGACTCGCCTGAGGAAAGATTCTTGCTCCATCTAGGGGTTTCCGATTGATCCGCGTACTCACTGATTGTGAACCAGGTCAGGGGCGATTGTCTACCAGCGTCGAAAGCATGCGATCAACCGCGTCACGGTGCCGCTCGTGGTCTCCCTCTTCAGAGCAGTAATTCACCACGAGTACCAGTTCAGCCAGCGTTAACAGCCACTCCCGCCAATAGGTTGCTTCTCCGTCGAAAAACTCGTAATGGACCCCGGAAAACCGACCACCTTCCCATTCCCGGATTGGTGTGCCGACCGGTGCTCGCTCGTCCGCCCAGGCGCGCAACTTCTGATAGGTCAGGCCATCGTCGAAGTCGCAGGTGGTGATTCGCAAGTCGGCGGACTCATCTGGCGACGTAAAGAGAACACACCCGCCGTCCGCATCAACGGCCCAGTCGCTTACATCGATCGCCCAATAGCTAGAACGATAAACCGGCAAGGCACACACCGACCTTGTATCAAGCGAAACGTTGTCGAAGCGAACCGATTACGCCAGTTCTGGAATCCGGAATTTCTCGACGGTTCGTTCTGAGTATATCAGCGAAGGGTCCCTTGCTATCGGCACTTATCCCCCCGGCCACACGATTCGCGCAAAGAGTGCCCTCAGCCGCTCCCCGCGCGCAGGATTCAGCATCGCGACGTACGCCACACGGCCCGCCAGGTGCGCCCGGAAATCCGCATGACCGGCGCGATCTTGCTGCTCGGGTCCGAAACGGACGCAGTTGAACAACTGCGCTTTCAGCGCGTCGTACTCGGCGCGACCGAGGTTCGGCCGCTCGTTCACGACGACGCCCGCGACCTGTTGCCGGACGCCTTGGCGGAGTACGCGGGTCTTCCTCGGCTGGATCGCGAAGCCCTCTTCCAGCGCGATCGCGCCGACGTGGATCGGGAACCGGGGAAGCGTACGCGCAAAATCCTCGCCACCCGAGAAGACGAGGTCGTCGGCGTAGCGCGTGTACGAGGCGCCGGCGGCGCGGGCGAGACCGGCCAGGCGGCTGTCGAGTCGGAAGGCGGCGAGGTTTGCCAACGCGGGTGAGGTCGGCGAGCCCTGAGGTAAGTGCGGGTGGCTGTAGAGGCGCTGCATCCGCCAGCATTCGACACCCGGCACGGGGGCTTCGGCGAACTTCCAAACGTCGGCAGGAACGCGGTTCGTGCACAGGCCGGTCAGCAACTGCGCGATGGGCTCGGGATAACCGGCCGTGCGGAACAGGGCGGCAACCCTCGCGGAGCTGATCGAGGGGAAGAAGTCGCGCAGGTCCATCTTCAAGACGACGTGTTGACCCACATGCGGCGCCACGAACGTAGTGACCGATCGCCCCGCGCGAAACCCATGGGCGGCGTCGTGGGGTGGGATGACGTCGAGCAAGTCGTGAAGCAGACGCCGCTGGATCGCCTTCAACCGCCGCTTGGGCGACTCG
>DAIDJG010000324.1 GCA_027451445.1 Singulisphaera sp. | reverse complement strand
CACCCCGGGCAAAAGGGAAAGACGGGCGTCTGCTGCTTACGTTCCGCTCACTTATCGTCCGGATTGAGAATTCGGAAAACGATCGCGGCCAGCGCTCCGCCGGCGAAGTCCGCGACGAGGTAGATCCAGAGGTCTTTGGGGTTCGCCAGTCCCATGACCGTGAGTCCCTCGGCGACTGCTGGGTTGAAGGCGCCTCGGGAAATGGGGCCGACGGCGAACGCACCGGTCAACACCGTGAACCCGATGGCGAATCCGTAGAACGAATTCCCGGCAGTGCCCTTTGCGGTCGCCACGTTTAGCACAACGTATGCGAGAGCGAACGTAAAGAGCACCTCCGCAATCAGTGGCGGAAGCGGTGGGTCGAGCGGAGTGGCATGGTGGCCGGGGTTCCCTTTGAGATACAGCACGGTGAACGCGGCGACCAGGCCCGCCAGGGCCTGTGCCATGACGTAGACGATGGCATCCTTGATCGAGCAACGACCGCGCAAGGTGACGGCTAAGGTGACGGCAGGATTGTAGTGGCCTCCGGAAATATGGCCGCCGGCGAAGATCATCACCATCAGGGACGAGCCAATCGCCAGCGGCGCCAGGTTGCCCGCGTCGCCGGGCTTCATCACGGTCATCCCGACCGTGAACACGAGGAAGAACGTGCCAATGAACTCGACCACATACTTCGCCATGGGCTTGCGCTCCGGGTTTGAGAGCAGAGGTACTTAGGGCCAGGCCGCAGTCTCGGCTGGCGATCCTGGGGTCTTGAAATGAGGGAAGTGACAATAACACGCTTTCGGTGGGCAGGCAACCAGCCACGCGGGATGCGCTCTCGCGACAACCGCAAGCCGTCGGGAGGACCTTTCGCACACGGCGACTCGCCGAGAACGATTTTCGTGCGCGTTGCGCATGCCGGACCCACCCGAGATCATTTCATGTATGGGCTCGGCATGTCTTTGGGAGGGCGAGGCTCCGTCCGAGCCGGCCTTGTTCGGAGGACGAGTCTTCGAGTCCTCCGAACACCGCGTGTGCTGAGGCGGTCCCGTGTGGGGCACGCGATGATCCATCGGCTCGAAGACTCGCCCATGGATCAAGGCTGGCTCGGACGGAGCCTCGCCCTCGCGGGTGTGCGCAACGCACGTGAAAACCGCTCGAGATCAGGCCACCGCCGGCTGCAACTCTCTGCGCTGGATGAGACAGAGCAACGTCGTCAGGCCGACGCTCGCGTAGACCATGAGCAACGGCATGTTGGCGTCTCGAAATCGAGGACTACCCCAAAAGATGAGGGCGGTCAAAACCGTCGACAGCACGGTGAGATGAAGTGCCCACCAGGCTGCCGGGTTCTCGCTCCTCGCACGAAGGCAGTGGACGAAGCCCAACAGGTAGAGGAGGAGAAAGGGGGTGTACCCCACGACCTGGATCAGCGTGTAGCGTTTGTTTGGAGAGTCGAGCTCAGGGAGCCAGAGCCTGACAAATTTGAAGAGCAGCAGCTTGGGCATGACGCTCAGGTGGGTGCGAACCCAATCGAGGCCGAGTCGCCACTCGACGCTGTCATGTTCAGCCTCTCCGCGCGCAGCGTCAACCAGCTCGCGCTGCGGGAGCTCGAGCGTTGTGATCCACGCTCCGAACCGGCGCGGCTCGGAGACGACCCGATCGTTGTTACCGCCGTAAAACGTGGATCCACCGTTCGTGGCAACCAACACGGGCTTACCGAAGACACGGTAGTTTCGGAAGGTCCACGGAAACACGACGACACAAAACGAGACCACCCACACCGCCAGCTTCGAGAAGTCGAGCTGTTGGCGGCGGAGCTGGACGACGACAAGGATCGCGAGCAGAAACGGGCAGACGAGCAGTGCGAACGGTCGCGTTAAGGCCGTCCAGCCGAGGCAAAGGCCGCCCAACATAAGGACGCCGAGCTTCTGGGTCCGCAGGTGGCACAAGAACAACCAGATGCTGCAGGCCAGCGTCGGGACGCACACGGTCTCTGAGCTAAACGTCGTGGCAAAGTAAATATGGGGAACGTAGATCGTGGCGAGGATCGCCGCGAGCCGGCCACCTGACTCCGGCAAGAGCTCGCGCGCGAGGAGGTAGGTCAACACACAACTCAGCGCTCCGAGGACGCAAAAGCTGACGTAGGCTGCGACGAAACTGTGCCCGCACACCTTGTAAACACCCGCGAGGACGATGGGGAACCCTGGCGCCCGGAACGACGTCGGGTTGCCGGCTTCGCTGACGTAGCCCTCGCCTCGCGCAAGGTGCTCCGCGAGCTGGTTGAATTCGACACCGTCGGCACCGTGGCGCGTCGATGGGCCTTCGTGCCAGTCGCGCAACGCAAAAACAGCCCCTAGCCGAAGCAGAAACGATACCACGAGAATCAGTATGACAAAGGTTGAGGACTTCATTTTTACCATTGATGGTTGGATCGACACGGGCTCCGCGCATCGTCAAGAAACGCTGTCAATCACGTTTTGGTCAGGCGATCTTAGGTTGCTGCCGGAGGTCGCGCCAAGGGTAGCAGCGTTCGGGTTGGCTCAAGGCGACATTCAGCGCAAACGAATCACCTTTCCCCGCACCTTATCGACCCGCGGCTCTGGACAGAACTTCGAAAATCGGGTCGAACGGCTTTACTCCGGAGTCCTCGACTCTGTATTTTTGTTAACCAAGGGACCCTTGGAGACTTTCGATGCGGATTCGAGGTCGCCAGCCTTCTACCGTCACGCAAAGCCGCATGCTCGCAAGTTGGTGCGCCGTACGGACTGGAATATGTAGGACAGGTGCCCTCTTCTGGATAAACGGTTTCTGATCAAACCCGTTGACTTTGCTCGAGGATCACTGTACAATAGAACCCTAGTGAGCTGGATGGTTGCCAGCGTGGAGACTCCGTCCGGGGACCGAACTCCGTCATTCGCGGTTACGGATGTGTCCTCCGTCTCCACCAACCACGCTTCGCGCGCCGAATAGCTTTAATAATCGCAATTAGCCGGTCGGCGGGGAATACTTGACATGCATGCAATCGACCGTCAGCAATCTCGGAACAAGTGTCACGGAGCATAATTCGGATATTTCGTAAATCTCGGGAGCATTTTCGAGGTGAAGGCGGATAGTTTGAGGGTTTTGAGCGGATTGGGTGGGTTGTCCCGTGGCGGGTCTTGTGTCTCCTGTTGAGTGTTTACAAAAGCCTATCGCTGCGGTTACGAAATTTATGTACAGTATGCGATTGCAGCCCGCCAACGCAGATTGGTATTGTTGAGACGGAGCGGATTCCGTTCTCTTTGTGCCGCAACGGACCACGATTCCAGAAGATTGAGACGGAGCGATGGCGAAACGGAACCGCCGGTCGAACGATGATTCGGGCCTGGGACGCGCTCGGGCGAAGACGGTGATCGAGGACGTCGCACTCGCAGCGACGACGCGCGAAAAATACCTCAACTACGCCCTGAGCGTCATCACGTCGCGTGCCTTGCCCGACGTGCGCGACGGTCTTAAGCCGGTGCAGCGTCGTATCTTGTATGCGATGTGGAACGACCTGCACTTGACGGCCGACAGCCGCTTCATGAAGTGCGCGGCGGTCGTCGGGGAGGTGATGAAGAGCTATCACCCCCACGGCGACCAGTCGATTTACGACGCCCTGGTGCGCATGGCCCAGCCGTTCAGCCTGCGGCAGCCGTTGATCGAGGGTTACGGCAATTTCGGCTCGATTGACGGCGATCCGCCGGCGGCGTTTCGGTACACGGAGTGCCGGCTGACGCCCATCGCGCTCGAGTTGCTGACCGAACTGCGCCAGCAGACCGTCGATTTCCGCCCGAACTACGCGTCAACCACAGACGAGCCGATCGTCCTGCCCGCGCAGTTTCCGAACCTGCTGGTCAACGGGACCGCGGGGATCGCCGTGGGCATGGCGACGAACATCCCGCCCCACAATCTCAAGGAAGTGTGCGCGGCGCTCGTGGCGTTGCTCGATAATCGGGAACTGCCGCTCGAGAAGCTGACCCGGCACGTCCAGGGGCCCGACTTTCCCACGGGCGGGGTCATCCTGAACAAAACGGAGGAAATCCGCGAGATTTACGCGAACGGCCAGGGAAGCATCAAGCTGCGGGGGACGTACGAGAACGACCCCGAGAAGGCGAACACGGTCATCATCACGTCGATTCCCTACGGAATCGAGAAGGATGCACTTGTCGAGCGAATTGGGGAACTGATCGGCAAGGGGCAGGTTCCGCAACTCACGAACGTGAAGGACCTGAGCACCGATGACATCCGAATTTCGCTCGAGTTGCGCCCCGGCGCGAGTGCCGACGCGGCCCTGGCCTACCTGTTCAAGAACACGCCGCTCCAGACCAACTTCAACGTCAACCTGACGTGCCTGTTGCCGGCGGCAGGGGCCGAAGTCGCGGTCCCGGCGCGGCTCGACCTCAAGACGATCCTTCAGCACTTCCTCGACTTTCGGTTGGAAGTCGTCACCCGGCGCCTGCAGTACGAGCTGGCGAATCTGCTTCAGCGGATCCATATCCTCGAAGGGTTCGCAATCGTCTTCAATAACCTGGACGAGGCGATCCGGATCATTCGGGCGAGCGATGGCAAGGCCGATGCGGCCCCGAAGCTCATTGCGCGATTCCAGCTCTCCGAGGCGCAGGCGGATGCGGTGCTGGAAACGAAGCTGTACCGGCTGGGTAAGCTCGAAATCAAAGACATCCTCGACGAGCTGGCTCAGAAGCGTCAGCGGGCTGCGGAGATCCAGAAGCTGCTCGAGGACGAGCCAGCGCGCTGGAAGATCATTCGGGGCGAGATCAAGGAGATCGCAAGCGCCTATGGCGAGCCTCGCAGGACCAAGATCGAAGGGCCGAGTGCGCCGGTTGAGTTCCGCGAGGAAGATTACATTGTCGACGAGGACGCGTGGGTCATCGTGACGCGTGACGGCTGGGCCAAGCGGCAAAAGTCGTTCACCGACGTCGCGAGTATCCGGGTGCGTGATGACGACCGGGTCGGCTGGATCTATCGTGCTCGGGCGCGTCAGACGCTGACGGTGTTCACGGACCGGGGCGTGGGATACACGATCCGAGTCAACGACATCGTCATGACCACAGGGCACGGCGAGCCGGTCCAAAAGTCGTTCGCGTTCGAGGACAACGAGCACATCGTGGGCGTGATTTGTCACGATCCGCGCTGCTTGCCGGCGGTCGGGGACGTGCGGCAAACGCCCCCCGCGCTCGTGCAGGGGATGCTCGACGGTGAGCTCGCCCAGGTGAACGGAAACGGCGATCATTCCTCGCTCCCGCCTCCGCCGTACGCGGTCGCGCTCACCGCGGGGGGCAAGGTGCTGCGGTTTGCACTCGCGGGTCTGGCTCCGGTCTCCACGCGGAAAGGACGAGTGGTCGTCCGGCTCGATCCCGCCGTGTCAGGAGATCTGGTGGTTGGTGTCGAGTCGACGGACGGGACCGAGACGGTCTGTCTCGCGACCCGTTCGGCACGCGTTTTGATCTTCCCGGTGACCGAGGCCAACGTGGTCGCCAGCGCGGCGAAGGGTGTCAACGCGATCAAGCTCGACGCCAACGATCGCGTACTCGGCTTTGCCCTGGCGAACAAGATGCGCGAAGGCTTGACGGTGCGCACGAGTCGGGGTGCCACCCAGATCATCCGCGCCACAAAGTACCCGGTCACGAGCCGAGGCGGCCGGGGTTACGGAATCCTGCAGCGAGGGTCGCTGGATTCCATCATCCACGATGAAGCGCAGCCGGTGCCTCCGGTGGAACAAATCACCGACCAGACCTAACTCAACGAATTGAGGATCTCCTTCCCATGGCCACGGGAACTTATAACGCCGATTCGATCACCGTCCTCGAGGGTCTCGAAGCCGTCCGCCGTCGTCCTGGTATGTACATCGGTGGTGTGGACAAGACGGGTTTCCACCACCTGCTTTGGGAGATCGTCGATAACTCGGTCGACGAAGTGATGAACGGCCATGCGTCCCGGATCGTGGTGACGTTGGAGAGTGACGGGAAGACGATTTCCGTGTCTGACAACGGTCGCGGTATTCCCGTGGACGCCCATCCGAAGACCGGAAAGAGTGCACTCGAAGTCATCTTCACGACGCTGCACGCCGGCGGCAAGTTCGACAACGACGCTTACAAGGTGGCGGGCGGTCTTCACGGCGTGGGCGCGAGCGTTGTCAATGCGCTGAGCAAAAGCCTGGTCGCCCAGGTCCGCCGCGACGGGATGACGTACTCCCAGCGCTATCGACGGGGCAAGCCGCTTGGCGGGGTCGAGCCAGGTGAGCCCGCGCGGGGTTCGGGAACGACCGTCACGTTTACGCCTGATCCTGAGATCTTCCACGAGGCCACGTACGATTCGGCGTTGATTGCCGAACGACTCGAAGTCAAAACGTATCTCAACAAGGGCCTGGCGATTCAGTTCGTCGATCAGAAGGCCAAGACGAGTACCGAGTTCCGACACGACGGCGGGGTCGTCGACTTTCTCGACGCGGTCAACCGGCTGCGGAACGACGTGCGCGTGGCCCCCCTGCCCTTTGTGCTCGAGCGTGAAGATGCGGACGAGGGGCTGCGCTGTCATGTGGCACTGGCGTGGACCGAGGCGGTCGAGGAGGACGTGCGATCGTTCGTCAACACGATCCCGACCCGCGACGGTGGGACGCACGAGCAAGGGTTGCGCGACGCGGTCAAAGGGGCCTTGATGCGTTTCATGTCGATGCACGACATGGTGAAGAAGGGGATGGAGATCAAGGGGGAGGACATCCGCGAGGGGCTCACGGCGGTCCTCTCGGTGTGTGTTCACGAGCCGCAGTTCCAGGGACAAACGAAGGGGCGGCTGAATAATCCGGAGGTGAAGGGCCTGGTCGAATCGATGGTCCGGCCGGCGCTGGAGAACTTCCTGGTCAAGAACAAGAGTGTGGGGGATGCGATCGCGGCCCGCGTGATCCAGGCAGCGAAGGCGCGCGAGGCGAGCCGCGCGGCGGCCTCACAGGTGCGCCGCAAGACGGCGATCAGCAACCGGCTCAATCTGCCGGGAAAACTTCACGACTGTGATTCGAGCAACCCCGAAGAATCGGAGTTGTTCATTGTCGAAGGCGACAGCGCGGGAGGCTCGGCGAAACAAGGGCGCGATCGCGACATTCAGGCAATTCTGCCGCTCAAGGGGAAGGTGCTGAACGCGGAACAGGCGGGGAAGGCAAAGGTCCTCGATAACAAGGAGCTCACGGACATCGTAAGTGCCCTGGGCTGTGGGATGGACGATCAGTTCGACGCGGGCCGGCTCCGTTACGGCAAGGTGATCCTCCTCACCGATGCCGACAGCGACGGACACCACATTGCCACGCTCTTACTCACATTCTTCTACCGGCACGTCCCCGCCCTGTTTGAGGACGGTCGGATCTACCTTGCGTGCCCACCGCTCTACAAGATTGTCTGGGGCAAGGAGACGCACTGGGCGGCCGACGACGCGACGCGCGACCGCATCCTGGCCAAGCTGCCCAAGAACGCAAAGCCCAACATCACGCGGTTCAAGGGGCTCGGCGAGATGCCCGCTCAACTGCTCTTCGAGACGACCCTCGACCCGACGCGCCGGCGGCTGCTCCGCGTGGTCGTCCCTGATGATGACCGTCCCTATACGGAGCGAACGGTTTCGGACCTCATGGGCAAAGAGCCCGAGGCGCGCTTCAAATTCATCATGGAAGAGGCGTATACGGCGAAAGATATCGATATCTGAGAGATTTCACGAATTGTCGCATCCATGTCAATGCATCGCGTGCAGAAGAACCTTTCGCGCACCCTTCGTCGAGGCCGCTCGGAACGCGTCCTCGGCGTCGTCGAGGTTGAACTCAGCGCCGATCAGGGGGCGGACATCGATCTGTCCCTTGGCGAGCGCAGCGATGGCCTTGGGAAACGGACCGCAACGCGAACCGAGCACACATACTTCGTCGATGACAATGGGTGCCAGGTTGATGGTGTAGTCCGCCGCCACGGTCGTCTTCAAGATCACTGTGCCACAAGGCCGGACGAGCTTGAGTGCCGCTGGCAGCCCGGTGTTCGAGCCGGTGGAGTCGACGACGATGTCAAAGTGTCGGGCGAGCGAATCGGTTTCGGAGGCCAGGTGAGTTTCGATGCCGTCGCCGGCCAGCGCGAGCTTTTCGGGATGTTTGCCGATCAAGCTGGGGCGGGCTCCGAACGCGCGCGCGACCCACGCGCAGAGGGTGCCGAGCTTGCCGTCGCCGAGCACGGCGATGCGTACCTCGGGACCGATCGCCACCTGTTCGGTGATGCGAAACGCGGCCGCGAGGGGCTCAATGAAGACAGCGGTGCGGTCATCCAGGGAATCCGGTATGGCGTGCAAGTTGCGCTGGGGGACCGTGACCCAGTCGGCCATGGCCCCTTCGTGGTTCAAGATGCCGAGAACGGTTCGGTGCGGGCAGTGCTGGGGCCGTCCGGATTGGCAAGTGGGGCAAACCTGGCAAGCGTTGTTGATCTCCGCCGTGAATCGAATTCCGGCGTCGTTCTGACCGACGAACTCGTGGCCCAGGATCCCGCGAAATCCCATATAGCCTTGAGCCAGTTGAAGATCCGTATCGCAAATCCCCGCGCAGCGCACCCTGAGGACGACTTCGTCCGCCGTGGGGATAGGCTCGGGTAGGTCGCGGAGCAATCGGATTGTGCCGCTTTCGCAGAAGACGCCTCTCATGGTCGTTACGCCTCAGGTCGGACTGGCTTCTCTCACGCGATGAAAATGCTTGAGGAGTTCGGCTTTTTTTCCAAATTCTCTTGGTCCCGCCGTCAGAGATACAGTACACTTAGCCGCGATTCTGCCGGAATCTCGCCTTTGCGTCGTGAGTTCCTCACGCGATTCCCTACCAAAGTTCGCGGAAAGCAAGCGATCCACCAGGCTCGTAACGTCCTTTTGTTCTTGTGGGAAGTGCCCAAGGCTTCTTGAGACACGGAACAGGCGGCGTTTCCCCAACTTCGGCGCGACAATCGCTCTCAACCTAAGATTGCCGACAATCATGCGATTGGCACGCCCCCTCTCCAAAGAGTCCACACCGTTTTCAAGGATCCAAGGGTTCAGTATGACGACATCGACGACAACTCGCCCCACATCCACGACGCAGATCGCGTGGGTGCCTGTGATCTGGATCATGGGGCTTCACGTCGGGGCGCTCTTGGCATTTAACCTCCATTGGTTTAGCTGGTCGGCGCTCCTGGTCTGCCTTGTGTTGCACTGGTTCACAGGCGGGATTGGGATCTGCATGACCTACCACCGCCTTCTGACGCATCGCAGCTTTGCGACCCGTCCGAAGTGGCTGGAATACGTTTTGACCGCGGTGGGCGCGATGGCCTCGGAAGGCGGTGCGATCGGTTGGGTTGCCGACCACCGGCGCCACCACGCTCACTCCGACCAGGAAGAGGATACCCACAGTCCGAATCGGGGGTTTGGCTGGGCTCACATGTTCTGGTGGATGACGCCTGATATTACGTCGATCCACACTCCCGAATATTACGAGAAGTGGTGCCCCGACCTCAATGGCGATCCGGTCCATCGCTGGCTCGACAAGTATCACTTCATTTTCCCGATCGCTCTGGCCGTCGGCCTGTACGCCGTCGGGGGCATGCCCTGGCTGGTTTGGGGTTGCTTCGTGCGTTCGGTCCTGGTTCTCCACACAACCTGGTTGGTCAATTCGGCGACGCACATTTGGGGCTATCGGTCGCACGACTCGCGTGACAACTCGACCAACCTCTGGTGGGTCGCGATCCTGACCTATGGCGAGGGCTGGCACAACAACCATCACGCGTTCCAGACGTCCGCCCGGCATGGACTTCGGTGGTGGGAAGTCGACATGACCTACTGGGCGATCAAGGTCATGTCGTGGGTCGGCCTGGCCTATGCAATCAAATTGCCCAAGATCCGGCCCGCAAAGCCGGATCCCGCACCGTCAGCAAGTCCGGTCAGCATCCCGCCGCTTGCACCGATGGGGAGCGCGATTGTGAAGCGGTTGACCGGCGAGGAAGAAGCCGAGCTGGTGCCGGCCGTCAACTGAGTGGACAGGCCGTTTCCGACCGATAGTCGAAGACCGGGAGACGCTCGAGCGTCACCCGGTCTTTCGTCTTTGGGAGAGGGACGCTTCGCGTCGATCCCAGATCGGTCACAATCGATTTGTTGGCTCATCCGCTTAACGACCAACGGAAATCTCCGATCGAGCATAACGCGATGCGGACTCCCTTCGCCGACAGCCCGGAGTTCCAGTGCCTGCTGCGGGGTGGCACGTCTGTCGACCTTTTCATGGTTGCGCTGGAGATCGCGTGCGACTTCTATCCCCAGCTCGACGCAGCATCGTGCGTGGCGACCGTGAACGCCCTGGCAGACCGGGTACGCGAACGTTGCCCGAGGCTGGATAAGCCGCGGGAGATTCTCGGTCAGATCAATTGGGTACTCTACGTCGAAGAGAAATATGAAGGCAATGCCGAGGACTATTACGATCCCCGAAACAGCTTCGTGAATAAGGTGATCGAGCGCAAGAAGGGGATTCCGATCAGTCTCTCGCTCTTGTATCAGGCCATCGCGCGCCGGGTCGGCCTGGGGTTATCCGGCGTAAACCTGCCGGCGCATTTCATGCTTCGCATGGACAGCGACCAAGAAACGCTCTTCGTCGATCCGTTTCACGGTGGTGGTTTCCTGGACCGTGCCGCCTGCGCGGAACGCATTGGTAGCCTGCTGAGGAAACCGATATCTCTGACGGATCAGCAGTTTGATCCTTGCCGTCCGGATGAGGTCGTTGCGCGTATGTTGCGCAACCTGAAGGCGATCTACCTTCAGATGGACGATTTCGCCTCGGCGTTGCTCGTCCAGCGCAGGCTCACGGCGTTGCGGGCTGACCGACCCGAGGAGCAACGCGACCTCGGTATGCTTTGCCTCCAGTTGGATCGTCCCGGGGAGGCGATCGATCCACTCGAGGCTTATCTCAGTGCGACGCCCGAGTCCGAACACACGGAGCACCTGCGCTCGCTCCTCCGGACGGCCAAGCGAACAGTCGCCCAGTGGAACTGAGCGACTGGACGACCTGCCCTCGATTGGCCCGAGAAACGCTATTCCGCGTCTTCGGATTCCCGCTTGTTCTCTCCGGGTGGCGACCATCCCGGCGGTAGGCCCGCATCGGTCCGGAGTTCCTTCATCCACTCGTCGCCGTGGCTACGCATCCGGCTCACGAGCGCTTCCTGCCGGTAGAGGAAGTATTCGCTGTTTGGCGCATAGAGTGTCGCAAACTTCGCCTCGAACCGGTCCTTAAGCGTCAGGACGTAGTAGACGGCCTTCGGTTGGTCCGGGGCGACGGTGACGCTCTCGGGCTGAAGGGAGAACATCGCCTGTCGGAGCGTATCACCGGCGTGAGGCAGCTTGAGGACCGCCGAGGGAGTGGCTTCGCCTGTCATGAAGTTCATCTGCGTCTTCGGGACGGGATCGGTGGTGATCACAGGGCGGCCGTCGATCGTGTCTCCCTTGATCGTGCCCCCTTCTTTCTTGACTTTCTCGGCCAATTCCTGGGCGGCTTTTTCGGCGAGCGGCCGCGCCTGGTTGAGCTTCCAGGCATGGGTCACGTCCGCGTGGATTTCATCCAGTGACGGAACGCGCGGGGGGACATCCTGAACCTTTCGAACAAGGAAGTGGTTCTTTCGGGAGTCGGTTAACTCGATCGGCTCGAAGAGCGTCGACTTGGGTTGAAAGACCTCCTCACCAAACCGCTTACCGCCGCTGAAGGGAGTCGTACCGACCTCGGCGTCCCCCACTTGCCCGTAGTGGTCGGCGCGTTCGCGATCGAGCAGCGGGCTCTTATCGTACGTGAGGCCTTCCTGGGCGGCGATCTCCTTGAGGTCCGTCGGTTTGGGCAGAGTCGCTGTCGGCGTCTTTCCTTCCTTCTTGTCTTCCGCGATCTCGCCGAGCGCATCGTTGTAGGAGTCGGCAAACGGTTCCATCACACCTTCGCGGATCTTCAAGAAGCGATTCGCGATATCGGCCTTGGCTTTCTCATCGCCCAGCGCCACCTCGACCGAGCGCTTAACCTCGTCGAACGGCCGATGCACCGGCGGCGTCAGTGACGCGTTGGGGTCCTTCGCGAAGATGTCAGCCGGAAACTCGGAGCGGACGACATAGTCCGCCCGGTGATTCTCGTAGTACGTACGCAATTCCGCGTCCGTGAGCTTATCGCGGAACTGGCGCTCGAGGGCTTCGCCATCGATCGAGAGGATCTCGACCTGGACAAGGCGAGGGATCTTGAATCCCGGAGTGTCACGGTCGGGATCGGGGAGTGCATCCTTGTATTGATCGTAGAATTCGCGCAACTCGGTCGGTGTCGGATCTTTCACTTTCGTGACGTAGTCCTCGACCGGGAACGCGACCGCACGAACGGAGACGCGTTCGGTCTGGTCACGATAAACATCGAATACATCAAGCGGAGTTACGAGGGGCGTACCGAGCAGTTGGCCGGCGTTGGCGATTCGGATTTGACTGGCGATGTCGGCGAGGATCGTCTCGCCGCTCACTCGGTTCGCCTGGCTATTGAACCGACTGAGTGCGATTTCGAAGAGCTCGGTCGTCATCACGCTGCCGAGCCGGTTCTGCAGCCACTCGACGGCGACCTTCTTGTCCTTCGGCATTTTGAGCTTGTCGGCCTCATGTTCCAGTATGAGGGCATCGACGAGCGCTCGCGTGTTGAGTTCGCCGAAGATCTGGGCGGGCGGCATGCGCGTGGGGTTGATCAGGGCGATCAGATCGTACATGAAGCGGTTAGCGTTCTGCCGCTGAACCTGCATCTCGTACAGATCGCTCCTGCGGATGTTTTTACCGTAGAGCTTGGCCACGACGGGATCGGTGTTCCCACCCGACCCGTTCCAGAATCGGAACAGCGAGGGATCGAGCACGAACGCGATCATGGCGAGGATCCCAAAGACCGCGAGCAGCTTACGCTGGTGTCGGCGGAAAACAGCGAACGGCATTGAGGCTCCTCAAAGTGGCTCAAAACTGGCCGTCCCGGGGTGGGCGCCCCCGCCTCCCCCTTGACACGACCCGATACCCTAGCTATTTGAAGGGCGCAGGCTTGGAACAACCGGCCCAACCCGTAGTGTACCAAGAAACGTGTCCAGGGCAATCGCAAACAGTGTACACCAACAGCTTGAACGGCTCGACATAACGGCTCGTTCGACCGATCGAAGCAGTTCAAGCGGAAGAAGATAGGAAGATACCGTGGCTCGCAAGTCCGCCAAGACAACCACCGCTCGCAGCACCGCTGACACCAAGACGGCGAAGAAGCCGGCTGCTCCCAAGACCACCCGCTCGAAGAAGACGCAGACCGAGGAAGTGCCCCGTTCGGAGGGAGTTCGGGGCGGGCATGCACTCGTGATTGTCGAAAGTCCAAAGAAAGCCAAGTCCATCAACAAGTTCCTGGGTCCGGGTTACGTCGTCAAAGCGAGCATGGGGCACGTCCGCGACTTGCCCGAGAAGGGGCGTGATTTGGGGATCGATGTCTTACATGGATACCGGCCAACGTATGTCGTGCCCGACAAGAAGAAAGTGACGGTCAACGACCTTCGGAAGGAGGCGGGGAAGGCGGACCTCGTCTTCCTTGCGACCGACCCCGACCGGGAAGGGGAGGCAATCGCCTGGCACCTTCAAGGGGCTCTGGGTTTGCCCGATGAGCGAGTACGCCGGGTGACCTTCCACGAGATCACCGAGCGTGCGGTGAAGGAAGCCTTCAAGCACGTCGGCCCGATCAACATGGATATGGTGAACGCGCAGCAAGCCAGGCGCTTCCTGGACCGCTTTGTCGGCTACCAGCTCAGTCCGCTGCTCTGGAGCAAGGTCGCCCGGCATTTGAGTGCGGGCCGGGTTCAGTCCGTCGCGGTTCGGCTGATTGCGGACCGCGAGAAGGAAATCCGTGCGTTCGTTTCCGAAGAGTTCTGGAAGATCACGGCGACGGTTAGCCCAGCTGGCTCGGCCCAGGAGTCTGATCGGTTCGAAGCGTTGTTGTCCGACTGGAAGGGCGCCAAGTTCGAGGCCAAGAACGAGACCGATGCGCGGGCCATTCGCGATGCGCTGGCGTCGTCACCGTACTTGGTCTCGGCCGTGGAAGAGAGCGAAAAGCCCGACAAGGCGGACCCGCCCTTCAAGACGAGCACGCTTCAGCAGCAGGGCGCAATCCGCCTGCGCTTCTCCAGCAAGCGCACGATGAAGATCGCGCAGGAGCTGTACGAAGGCATCGATGTCGACGGCAGCGGCCCCGTCGGCCTCATCACCTATATGCGTACCGATAGCCTTCGCGTCTCGGACGAAGCGATCAAGTCGGTCCGCGACCTGATCCTCGCCGAATACGGAGAACCCTACTTGCCGTCGAAACCGTTCCGGTACGCGGCGGGCAAGTCCGCTCAGGAAGCGCACGAGGCGATCAGGCCGACGGACCTCAGCCTGACACCAGACAAGATCAAGAACAACCTGTCCCACGACCAGTTCAAGCTCTATCAACTGATCTACAAGCGGTTTGTGGCAAGCCAGATGAACGCGGCGATCTTTTCTGTCACCAACGTGTCGATCACCGCCGGAGACGGTCTGTTCAAGGCCCAGGGCAAGGTGATGAAGTTTGACGGCTATCGCCGTGTGCTCGCTCCATCGGGAAAGCAGGAGGACCAACTCCTTCCGAATCTGGCGGTGGGCCAGGCCCTCGACCTCCACGCCCTCGAGCCAACGCAGCACTTTACGCAGCCGCCTCCTCGATACAGTGAAGCGACATTGATCAAGGCGCTGGAGAAAGAAGATATCGGCCGGCCCAGCACGTACGCACCGATCATCCAGACGATCCAGGATCGCAAGTACGTCGAGCAGAAAGAGCGGCGCTTCCACGCGACCGACCTGGGAATGATTGTCACCGACCTCTTGGTCGAACACTTCCCGAAGATCCTCGACCTGAAGTTCACCGCCAAGATGGAGGATGAACTCGACGACATCGCGACCGCGAAAGAAAACATGACCAAGGTGCTCGACGACTTTTACCATCCGTTCCAGGAAGCGCTCAAAACGGCGCAAACGCGTATGCAGCGCGTGCAGGTGACCTCGTCTGAGGTCTGTCACGTCTGCGGCGCGCCCATGGTGGTGAAGTTCTCGAAGACCGGTCAGTTCCTCGGCTGCTCGAAGTACCCTGAGTGCAAATCCACCCGCCCGATGGACGGACAGGTTCGCCCGGCGGCGGTGGAGACGGAGCACAAGTGCCTCAAGTGCGGGAAACCGCTCATGCTTCGCGAGAGCAAGCGCGGACAATTCCTGTCGTGCTCGGGATACCCGGCCTGCAAGGAAGCGTACAACTTCGACGCGGAAGGAAAACCGGTTCCCTCAGTTGTCGAGACTGAGCATGTGTGCGAGAAGTGCGGGCGTCCCATGGCGCTGCGGCAAGGATCCCGCGGATCGTTCCTGGGTTGTACGGGTTATCCCAAGTGCCGCAATACGATGCCGGTGGACGACGCCGGAAAGCCGGTCCCAACCGTCAAGGTCGACGTGAAGTGCGAGAAGTGCGGCGGTCCGATGGGGATCAAAGAAGGTCGTCGCGGCAAGTTCCTTGGCTGTTTGAACTATCCCAAGTGCCGGGGCACCGCCCCCATGCCCGACGACCTGAAGGCCCAACTCGGCGAATCGGCGACAACGGCTTCGAAGGGTGTCGACCTGAAGACGATCGTGGTCGAGGAGACGTGCGAGACGTGCGGCGGTCCGATGATCGTTAGACGCGGGAAGCGGGGTTACTTCCTCGGGTGTGCCAAGTATCCGAAGTGCAAGGGGACACGCGAACCGGGGCCGTTGACGATGGAGAAGATCGCCGAAGTGGCGGGACCTTGAGGGACGCTCTGAGGAGGGGTTTGCCCTCGGCGTAGTGTTCGTGTATCTTCGCTCGATGGATTGATCGCTTCGAAGGGTCTCCGAGCCGAGGAAAACACGATGAGCGAACGGCCCAAAACCGCGCGGACCAGCCGGCGCGCCATGCTGGAAACGACGGCGGGCGCGGCGGTCCTGGGCATGGCCGCCCTGGATCGCGCGACCCAGCAAATTGAGGCGGCGGAAAGCCCCTCGCACAACGGTCGGATCAAGCAGTCGATCGTGCACTGGTGTTTCGAGAAGTACTGGGACGTCGAGCAGACCGCGAAGATCGCGAAGGATCTCGGGTGCGGCAGCGTCGAGATCGTTCCGCCGAAATACTTCCCCGTTCTCAAGAACCACGGCTTGGTCTGCGCCATTGCCCCGATCGACATGGGCGGCCGGCCTCCGTTCGAACGGGGTTTCAATAACCCCAAATATCACGACCAGGTCATCCAGGCCACGAAGGATGCGATCGACGCGTGTGCGGAGTTCGGGTTCAAGAATGTGATCTCCTTCACGGGATACCGCGAGAACATCCCCGATGACATCGGGGCGACGAACTGCGTCGAGGGGTTCAAGAAGGTCGTCGGCTACGCCGAGAAGAAGAACGTCACGCTTTGCCTCGAGATGCTCAACACGCGTGCCTCCGACCACCCGATGAAGGGCCATCCCGGCTACCAGGGTGACCACACCGACTACTGCATCGATATCATCAAGCGCGTGGGCTCGGAAAACCTGAAGCTGCTCTTCGACATTTATCACGTGCAGATCATGGACGGGGACGTCATCCGGCGCATCCGCCAGCACAAGGATTACATCGCCCACGTGCATACTGCCGGAAATCCCGGACGTGGCGAACTCGACGACAAACAAGAGATCAACTACAAGCCGATCATGGAAGCGCTCATCGAGGTTGGCTACAAGGGTTTCGTGGGGCAGGAGTTCATCCCCACGCGCGATCCGCTCGAGGGGTTGCGCCAGGCGGTGCGTCTCTGCGACGTCTGACCAATCTGGGAGGGTGAGCTCGATGCGATCGGGCTCACCACCCTACTCTGTCTCAAAACCCAGGATTCCCGACCAAAGACGATCGTACGCTGCGATCATCGCGCGGAGCGTATAATTTGCTTCGACCCGTTCGCGTCCGCGATCGCCGAGCGCGCGAAGGCGGTCCGGGTCGTGTGCAGCTTCGAGCAGGGCATTCGCCAACGCGGAAGCGTCGCGAGGTGGGACGAGCCACCCCGTTTGCTCGGGAACGACGAGATCTTCACTCCCTTCCACAACCGTTGCCACCACTGCGCGCCGGGCCGCCATCGCTTCGAGCACAACGTTCGGCATCCCTTCCCAAAGGGAGGCGAGCACAACCAGATCGGCGGTCTTCAACAGCCGAGGGACGTCATCACGCCGGCCCAGCCACTGCACGCACCCTGCGAGGAGAGGGGTGCTCGCGATTCGGGTCACGAGCCATTCACGTTCCGGGCCATCACCGACGATCAAGAGGCGCCAGTCGTTGCGCTGACCTGCGACTCGCTCGGCCGCGTCAAGTAGGAAGGGCAGTCCTTTCTGCACGTTGAGCCGCCCGATGCTGAGAGCGACGTGGCAGCCTTCGGGAATCCCGAGGTCCGCCCGCGGAAGCGCTGTGGCTCGGTCAAACAGATCGGTGTCAACGCCGTTCGGTATGACGACCATGCGCTCCGGACTGATGCCTCCGACCTCCTGGCAAAAGCGGCTCACACCCTGCGAGACGCAGACATGCCTCGTTGCGAGCCACCCGGTCATCCGGTCAACGGTGAGATGCCAGTGCTTTTGGTGCTCGGCCACACGCACGCCACTGAGAGCCCAGGGCACCCGTGCAATCCGAGCCGCTAGACGCGAGGCGATGTTGGCGTGGAACAGGAAACTTTGGATCAGGTCCGGCCTGATCTCACGAAACGAGCGAGCGAGTCGGAGAACCGCTTGCAAGGGACGCTTCCGATCCACGCAAAGGCACAGCGGATTCAGGCCCGACGCCCGAAGTGCATCGGCCATTTTTCCTTCGGGTCCGAGGCAAACCACCGTGGGGTCCCAGCGTCGGCGGTCGAGACCCGTCGCCAGCGCAACGAGCATCCGCTCAGCGCCGCCGACATCGAGGTCGGTGATCACCAGTGCGACGGGGACTGGCTCGAGAGGCCGGCGACGCGGCCTTTGACTCGCTGGGCGTTCAGGCAAGGTCCGGCACGGATCGAGTACAATGCAGGGAAGCTCCGATCGTCTCATTTTGCCTTCGAAGCGATGCAGAGAGATAGCCCCTTGCAGACGTCACTCTTTGATTTCGAACTCCCCGACGAGCTGATTGCGCAGGAACCCGTCGAACCGAGGGACCGCTCGCGCCTCCTGGTGGTTTACCGCCGCGAGAACCGTTGGGAACATCACCCGTTCGCTGCGCTCCCCGAGTTGCTCGCGACGGGCGATATCCTCGTAAGGAACAACACGCGTGTTGTACCGGCCCGACTCGTCGGGCATCGGGTAGGCACAGGCGGGAAGTGGGAAGGGCTGTTTTTGAGGGCTTTGGCGGATGGCCATTGGGAGTTGCTTGCGACGACCCGAGGGCGACCCCGCCCTGGGGAGCAAGTTGTTGTCGGGCGAGGTCTGAAGCTGACCCTGATCAGCAAAGACGAGGGTGGTCGCTGGACGGTGCGTCCCGAAAGCGACGAATCGCCAACGAGGCTCCTGGAACAACACGGCAGTGTTCCGCTCCCGCCTTATATCCGCAAAGGCCAGGAGGGCCCTGCCGATCGCCTCCGCTATCAGACGCTTTACGCCCAGGTCCCCGGTGCTGTGGCGGCGCCGACGGCTGGGCTTCACTTCACGGCAGATGTGTTCGATCGCCTCAAGGAACGCTCCATCGACATCGTCGATCTCACGCTTCACGTCGGTCTCGGTACGTTCCGGCCGATCGAGGCCGATCGGATCGAGGAGCACACCCTGCACGCCGAGTGGGCCGAACTGTCCGAGTTGGCTGCGACGCGTTTGAATAAGGTTCGCCGTGGCAGAACAGGACGGATCGTGGCCGTTGGGACGACGTCGGCACGCGTCCTCGAAACCGCCGCGCAAGCCGACAGCCGCTTCGCTCCCTTTTCCGGCGAGACGGCGCTGTACCTCCGCCCTGGGCATGTCTTCCGGGGCGTCGACGCTCTGCTGACGAACTTTCATCTTCCGCGCAGCAGCCTACTCGTCCTGGTCAGTGCGCTCGCCGGTGTCGACCTGATCAAGGCCGTGTATGCAGAAGCGATTGCGCAACGTTATCGTTTCTATAGCTACGGTGATGCGATGCTGATTCTCTAGAACGCGACGTCGTGTTCCTTCACACCGGATTTCGGGGGCGAAAGCGCTTCGAAAGCGCCCGGTCGAGCTGATCGGGGGCTTCGAGGCCGAGATGATAGATCATGTGATTCAGCTCGCCGGGATCGCCGAAGTTGAACTGCTGTGCGTTGGGAGCATGCCAGAGGATGAACCGCTCACTCCCTTGAAAATCAATGTGGGCGACCGCCAGACTGTTATCCTGGTAGACCCACACGGCGACGATGGGCTTATTTGCCGAGCCTCCAAGCCGGATCGATGGAGTAAGCATCTCGATCTGTTTGTTGGTCATCCCTTGAATCGCGACGGTCCCCGCCGAGCGCCCTCGCACCGAAGGGATGACCGCGAGGCGATAGGGACCTCCGATGGTCATATGCCGATGCCCTCCCTTGGCGCCGGGCTTGCCGAGAGTGGAAAGCGCCTCTTGCCAGAGTTCGCGCAACTCGCCCTGCGTGAACCGTACGGGATCGGGGCTGACGAGCCAGGTGACATCCTTACCGTCCGGTGCGCGATCCGTAACGAGTTCGTCGAGGCTCACTTCGCTGCCGCCAACTTGAGCCGCGAGGTCTTTCTCCCTGGGTGGCGCGGTGACCGCGACGGGTTCCATCACAATCTCCGATTCGTCGACCAGGGCCTTCACGTCCTGGTCGAGCAGCACGACCACCTGCTCAGGCACGGCACGTCGAATCGCGCGGTCGAGAACGACTCCGGCATCGGGGACACGGAAGACGTTCGCGCTGAGGTAGTCCCAGATCTGCTCGTACTTCGGCCGGAATTGACGCTGCCAGCGCGCGCGTTCGATCAACGGGTACACAACTTCGGGCCAGAGGTCGGCGCTGGCGGGGTCGCGGTGCGCATCGCGCGTTGCGTACTCGAGGACGGCTTTCCGGAAGTTCGGTTCGTCGCGCCAGACGTCGGCAACGCGGTTCCAACGGCTCACGAGTTGATCGTCCACCTCGGCCCGCACGGGAGCGACCTTACGGAGGTCGTCGAACGTCTGAGGGACCATCCCGGGATTGAGAATGCCCTTCGAGTCGACCATATGTTTTTGTGCATAAGGGCTTGCCTCGAGGACCTGCTTCCGCAACTGCCGAAATTGTTTGCGCTTGGAAGGATCGTCGCGGCACGCCAGGTACTTCATGACCACGATCGGATTGAGCGCCGACCGCACTTCGGTCCGCGACTCGATCAACTCGACGGCCTTACGAACCGACTCCTCGGAGCCACCGGCCATCATGGCCGCGCACAGTCCGAGAATGTGACGCGCGCGGTCTCCGTTTGGCGGGTCGAGGGGACGCCGTACGAAGAAGCTTCGGCGTTTCGACCCCGCCAGAAGAAATGCGAGGTAGTGCCCGCACAGGTAGCGCTCGTTCGGGTCGAGAATCATGGGCTCGCGGAGGATGGCCTCGAGCAATTCCCTCGCCAACGGTGCGGCCCCTCGGGGAGCGATGAAGAATTGTGACGAGGATGCCGTCCGAACGGGGACCGGCGTTTTCGTAGCGACGGATGCCGAACTCGCAACCTCGGCCGGCGGCGAAACCGTCCGAGGATGAATCAATGCTCTAGGTATCGCGATCGTTGGGCTCGTGGATTGTTCAGTCACGCCGCCACCGGATGCTCCGTTGCGCATCCGTTCAATCTCATCGCGGAGTGCCAACGCGATCGCGGTGCCTGACGCCGGCCGGGACTCGGGCTTCTTGGCGATCAGGGTGAGGATGAGCGATTCCAGGTTCTCGGAGATCGTCGGACACCGGGCGCGCGGGGCTTCAGGATTCGCGTTGATGTGTTGTGCGATGACGGCAAGCGACTGCCCCGTGAACGGTGGCGCACCCGTGGCGCATTCATACAGCATGATGCCGAGCGAGTAGAGGTCGCTTCGATGGTCGACCCGTTTGCCCTGCGCTTGCTCGGGACTCATGTAGCTGGGCGTGCCGCGAATCGCGCCCGAATGGTCCGATTGCTCGGCGATCAGCGAGAGGCCGAAGTCGGAGAGCTTGGCCTGGTCGCTCGAGGTGAGGAGTACGTTGCCGGGCTTGATATCGCGGTGGATCACGCCCTGATGATGCGCATAATCAAGCGCTTCACCAACCTGTGCGATGATGCGAAGCCGCTCCACGATAGGAAGCTGGCGCCAGCGCTTCGAGAAACTCGGGCCGTCGACCTCTTCCATGACGAGGAAATAAGTGCCCTCAGCCGCACCGAAGTCGTAGAGCCGCACGATGTTGTCATGGAGCAACCGGGCCAGGATCTGAGCTTCGAGCCGGATGCGTTTCGCGACCTCCTCGCCGTTTTGTTCCTTTAAGACCTTGATCGCGACCGTGCGTCCAAGGATCTGGTCGGTAGCGCGATAGACCGCGCCCATGCCCCCTCGACCTAACTCCTTGTCCAGGGTAAACCTCTGATTGAAGGTGGTCCCGATCACCGTATCAATCTCCCGGTCGCATGCCTGGGGCTCAATTGCTGCCACTCATCATAAAAGGCACCGCTGCACAACACAACGAAATGATAGGTAACGGCGGCGGAACGTGCTTGGTCCGAGGCAGCCAATGGTGTACGGCGATCAGCGCCGAGTCGCCGTCGTAGGTTCTTGGCCAGTCGTCGCTGATTAGCGACCCGCCTCGGTCAGTAGCGTCCCAAGGCGGTTCGCGAGCTCAGGCGGGAGCGTGGGAAGCATATCGCGTTGGACCAGGTCCACATCGATCATGTCGCGCAGGTGAACGCGGTCTTGATCGCGGTTCGACATCAACTTCATGCAGATGAGACCCGCGAGCGAGACGACGTACTTTCCCGGTGCGAGCAACTCTCGCTCATCGATCGAGGGAGAAGGCAGTGGGTAGTCCGGTCGGACTTTCTCTCCGGCCCAGAGGAGGTGGATTCCTTTACGAGGGTTCGGATCAGTACGCTCGAGGAACATGCCGACACTGACGACCTCGAGGTACTCGAAATCGACAGCCAACGCGGCGGCTCGTGCTCTTGACAGGTCTTCTCGCCGCAACAGAAGATCGACATCTTTCGTCGTGCGAACGGCTTCGGGATCCTTGGTCGCGACCCATAGAGCGACGGCCTGGCCCCCCACCAGGGCGTAGTCAACTCCAGCTTCCTCCAAAGCGCGCGTGATGCGGTTCAGACGATTCGTCACATCCTGAAGTGCCATCAGGTAGCGGTCCCAAAGATTATTGGTTGCACTTAGGGTGCTAGAGGGCATTGTTCTTCCGTCCGCGTTCGCCAACACGCGCATAAGGCACCCATGCCCCGAATGAAATCTGCCGAATTGCGCAACCTCGTCGCGCTTTTTAATAAATAATCATATACGCGATCGTTAGCGGTCAGTCCGTATCGGCTCGATACAGAGCCTGACGACGGTCCCATCTCCGGGCTGGCTCCGTAAGAAAAGAGTGCCGCGGTGCCTGCGCCAGATGCCGTTTGCGATACTCAGGCCGACTCCGACATGCCCCGGCCTTGTGCTGAAGAACGGCTCGACCGCGCGCTCCAGTGTATCGGGGGACATCCCTTCGCCGGAGTCGCGCATCTCGAGAACCACCCAGCCGCGGGCGTCCGTGGCCGTTGAGACCACGATGGCACCGCCTTGCTTGGGCATGGCTTCGTAGCAGTTGCGCGCCAGGTGGCTGAGCATCGCACGGAGTTGGATGTCGTGGCCCTGGATCGGCGGGACCGGAGCTAGGTCGGCGAGCCAGGAGACGCCTGGAGGGGCTTGGGACCGTTCGTGTTCGACGAACTCGGCCACCAGACTGTCGAGCGCCACGGACGCGGGCGTAAAGACACCCTGTCCCGGCTCGATCGATGTGACCGATCGCGTGTAATCGATCAAGCGACGGGCGACGGTCGCCGCGCGAAGTGCCGATTGGATGATCGTCTCCGCCAGCGCGTCTTGCTCCGTGCCCCCGTTCTGGGGCGCCTTCAGGCGCAACAACTCGGCGTTACTGACAATCGCGCTAAATGCATTGATGACGTGGTGACCGACTCCCGCAGAGACGTGCCCCAAATCGGTGAGCTTCTCCGTGGTCTCGGGCAACTCGTTGTGCGACATGGTATTCCGTTGCCTCAGGGAGCGGAGGGAGCGCCCCCGGTGCCTCGGATCAGGCGTGCTTCGACCCAATCGGCGAGATCACGAACCCCCCCGCGTTCGCCGAATTCGGTCACCAGTATGAGCACGCTGCCTCCTGTTAACTCTACGTCCACTGACCGGGGCGTGTCACGGACGGACATCGACGGAGAAGAAAATCGCTCCTTCCCATCGACGAGGACCCTGAAGACCACATTACCAAGTGCACCCGCCCGGTCGTCCAGTCCCACGAGGGCCTGAAAACGTTGATCGCCCGGTCGAATCCGATAGGCGAGGAAGCTCCGGCTGGGTGTTCCCAGCCCTCGATCGTACGATTGGCCCCCCAGACGGAAGATGTGCCCGTCCACGGTCCGATCGCGTTTGTAAGAGCGCGGCGGCCCGAGATACGGGGTATATTGCTCGCCGGCCACGGGCCGTTCCGTCAAGTAAACCAGCGCTGAACTGCGTGGATGGACGGCCAAAAGTTCCGTCAGCGGCACGCGGATTTCCAGGCCGAACCGAGTGGTGGCGACGAACTGGCCTTCCTCAATCCGCTCATTGCGTACTCCAAATCGCGACCCATCGGCCAGCGTGACGTCCAGGAAGAGCGTGTCGGGCTTGGGGTAGGACACCAACGCAGGGTCAAAGGCGAGTGCGCTCACATTCGACCGATCGAGGGCGATGGTGCCATTGTCCGTTTGGAACTTGACTTTGGATTCCTCGAGCCCCAGAAAGTTTCCCGACAATCGGTCGCCATTCGCGAGCCACACGACTTCCGCCGCCCGATTCTCCGAACGGACGCGATCGAGTAGCACGCTCGCATCGTCCGAATCGGTGGGCAAGGTAAAAACCACCCCGACGAGACTTTCGAGCGGGATGGCGAGGTCCCCGAGAGCATACTGCTGAACTTCAAGGGTCGTGTCCTTGGTTGCCTGGATCACGGCCCGGTAGAGGCGGTCTCCCTCGGGCAGGAGCACGACCGAGCCCTCCGGAGCGTAGGCCACGGGGGAGCCGTCTCGTGTGATCTTGACCACTTGGGCGAGCGGTAAGGCTTGCTCCTGACCCTCGGCCGATACCAGGATCAGCTTGGCCTTCGGCCCTAACTCGCGGAGGCGACCCGAAATCGACTTTCCATCGAACAGTTGGACGTTGAAGACCGGGTCCGAGGAGGCGACGGCCAGTCCAACCGGTGGCGGCTCCTGAGCCAAGGTCGGGAGCGTAACCAGGCAGAGAAGCACGCCCAGCGCCGTCCGCGAAAAAGGGTTGACGGGTGAAGTGCCAGCCATCGGAAGGACAGCCTTTCGCTTAGCGTTGGAAAATCGGCAAATAGTTGTTCGGCATCTGCAGGATGATCAGAGCCATTGCCGTGCCGTACTCATTGCAGATGCTGTCGGTCCAGTGCCCCGACGCAGGCGACTGACGGCGGAGCAATTCGTCGCGAATCGCGGGATACCAGGCGTTCCAGTCGTCCCCTCCACGGATCCACATGGCCTGGGCTGCGTAGTAATGACCGTAGAAGTAATGGCTGTAGCGACTCCCCAGTTTGATCTCGGGCATGTACTGTCGCAAGTATGCAACGCCCGCATCAATTTCCTTGCTGTCATAGTCCCCCGCGCTGTACAGAGCCACGACCCCGGCGGCTGACCTCGGGAACGAGCTCGCCCCGCCCTGGATCATGTACCGAAACCCGCCATCAGGGTTCTGCGATGTCTTGACATAATGAATACAGCCGTCCACCGTTTCCTTGGGTACGAACAGACCGGCGTTGCGCGCGGCTCGGAGCGCATTGATCTGGCAAATGGTCACCGAAAGATCCGCATCCTTACGTACCGGCTGATAGCGCCACCCGCCTTCCACATTTTGGGTGTCGATGATGAGTCGAACCGCCTTCTGCAACTTCTCGCGAATCTCGGGCCGATGGGTCATCCCGTAGGCTTCGGCGAGGAACAAAGTTCCAAAACCATGCGAATACATGGGCCCGTGGGTCGAGGCGGCCGAGACTGCGATGAAACCGGAGGGCGACGTGTTGTCCATCACGTAGAGCAGGGCCTTGTCGATATGGGCGCCATAGGGCCCGCGTCCCGGGCTCGAACCCGAGGCCATGAAAGCAAGCCCCGCCAGGCTCGTGACTGCGATGTTGCCGCGATAGGTGCCGTTGCCGTAGGACCCATCGGCGTTCTGATTGCGCGCGAGCCATGCCAGACCGTTCTTGATCGCGCGATCGGTCTGCTCCGTAACCATCTCGGCGGCACCTTCGGGCACATCGCCGAGCCGAGGCTCGGCAAACCCTCCGCCCCCCTTTTCTGCCTTCTCTTGCGCCCAGGCCCGAGGGCCGGTCGGGACCGTCATGATCAGTCCGGCTGCCAGCACCACTCGGAGCGTTTGGCTGGTGAACGATCGTCGCCACGACATGTTCATCACTCCTCCCGCGCCAGGGACTTCTTGGAAAGGGACAGGTAATAGCGGCGGATCAAGTCTTCACGCGACGGGAGGCCTTCCTCCTTGAAGACGTTATCCATTTCCTCCCGCAGTCCGGGCGGGAGATGGCCCCACTCATCTTTACTACCGGCCATCGAGCGCTTGCTCGTGGGCTTTTCGGGCTTCGTGAATGGGGCGTTGCCGCCAGTGTTGCCCGGATTCTCATTGAGCGGTAGTTGCTGGTTCCCTTTTTGACCGGCCTGACGCACCAGGGCCAGTTTCCGCTTGCCGGATGAGCCGGAGCGGCGCAGTTGCTGGATCACCTGGTCGAGCTGCTTGACGATCTGGGTCTGTTTCTTCCGGGTCTCTTCCCCGGTGTCAGGTTTCCCAAGCCGCTCCTCGACGTCTCGCATCTCCTTGATCACATCGGAGAGGGGGCCGTTGCCGTCACCCTGTTTTTGGTTCTTCGGCTTGCGACGGCGGCCTGTAAGCTCTTCCAGATGCTCGTCCGTCTGCTTGTCGCGGCCTTTCAATTCATCCGGCTTCTGCTTCTCCTTGCCTTCGCCGGAATCGCCCGGGTCGGGCTTGTCGCCGGGTCCACCGGGTCCGGACGGTTTGTCCTCGGGGGCTGGGGTTTCTGGCGTCACGCCCAGTTTTTCCAGGAATTTATCAATGTCCTTGTCTTTATCCGAAACGCTTCCCCTCGACGGCTCGCCGTCCTTTTTGGGACCGGTCTGAGGCTTCACGGGGGGAACGGGCTTGGCCGACTTGTCGATCTTCTTGAGGAAGCTATCGAGGTCATCGTCCTTGCCCTTCGATGGCTCCTGCGCAGGCAGCGCTGCTGCGCCGACCAGCATGAATCCGGCAAAGAGCGCGACGTGCAATATTTTGAGTCTCGTGGACATGATCATTCCTCCCCGTCGTCGTGCTTGGGCCGGGTCAGGTCGCGGGCGAGATCCGCGATGGTGCCCTGGTCGGTTTGGAGGCGTTCGAGTTCGGCGGTTTGCTCGGGAGTGAGGGTCTTATTTCGGCGCCGGAGTTCGTCGAAGACGTCGGTCCGGTCGTTGATTTCTTGCTGAAGGGCTTTGAGCATTTTGAGCTGAGCGGCGGCGGGAATTCCATCCCCTGCTCCACCAGCGCCCCCTCCGCCTCCTTGGTCGCCCCCGCCTCCTTGTTGCTGTTGATCGCCCGGCTTGGGCGAATCAGCTTTCAGGGCTTCGAGGAGCTGCTGGAAGCGTTTCGAAGCCGAGCGGGTTGCACGCTGAGTGTCTTCGTCGGTTTTCACCGACTGCAAACGTTGGGCCGCGGTGGCCATTCCCTCGCTGGCTTGCTTCAAAGTCAGCGCGAAGACGGTGGCTCCTTCGAGTTTCTCCGTCAGCTCGTCGGTCTCTTCCTTGATGCCCTCCTGGACGCGTCCCAGGCGCCGAATGCCCTTCTTTTGGGCAATGGAAAGGTTGTCGCCCGTGCTGACGCGCAGTTTCTCAAACGCGACGGTGTCGTCGACCATCTTGGCCTGCCGTTCGGCAACGGATTTGAGTTGATCGCCGACTTTTTGGAGTTGTTCCATCGCGAGCATTTCTTCGGCGTCCTTGCGCGCTTCGCGAGTTCGTTCCTCGGCTTCCTCGAGGTCGGCGAGGGCGTCTTCCTGGTCCTTCCCGGCCTGGTCGGCCTCGTCCTGGTCAAGGTCTTGCTGGGCTTTACCCATCTTGGCGACCGCGCGGTTCCCGGCGCGGGCGGCGGCCTCGGCGTTCAGTTTCGAGAGGCGTTTGAGCTGCCGTTTGAGCTCGTCCTGGATCTCTTGTTGTTCCTTGGCGAGTCGCTTGAGCTGTTCGGCTCGCTCCTTCGCATCCGGGTTTTTCTGCGCTTCCTGGGTTTTCTTGAGGTTCTTGGCCTGGCGCTCGTTGAGCTTCTTGAGTTCGGCCTCAGCGTTTTTCAGCTCCTTGACGAGTCGAGAGAGCTCGCGTTCGCGACGATTTTGAATCGCGTCAACGAGGTCTCTGAGGTCCTGACGGGCCCGTTCCTGATTGGAACGCGCCGAGCTCATCTGGTTCTTTTCGAGCTGGTCCGCGGCTTCCCCGAGCTTGGCCGCGGTCCCTTGTTTCCTGGCGTCCTCGGCGGCGCCTCGGAGGGCGGAGGCGGCGAGCGGCTCGCTTTCGTCGAGCCGTTTGGCCATCTCTTCCATCTTTTCGAGCAGTTCCTGGAGCCCCTTGGAGACCTGGTTCTGCCGCGCTGCGAGGTTCGAGAGATTGCCCTTCTGCTCGCCGGTGAGGTTCTCCGGCGCCTTGCCGGTGAGCTCGGGTTTATTCGCCTCGTCCGCAGCTTGTTTCATGACCTGGTCGTGTTCCTTGGCCAGGCTTTGTGCGTCCTTGACGAGTCCACGATAGGTTTCGAACTCGCCGAGCCCCTCGAGCATCTGGCGGAGTTCGTTGACGACGGCCTTCTGGTTTTCCTGCGCTTCGGCGAGGTCGATCCTGGCCGCATCGGCGGGTTTTTGCGCGGGATGGTCGTTCTTGCGAGCGGCGTCGCGTGCGGCGTCTTTGGATTGGGGTTGGGATCCCGCGTCAGGCTGGCCGCCCTGCGGCTTCGACGCGCCCTTTTCGGCATCGTTGCCCGCCGGCTTGGAGTCCGGTGACGGTTTGCCCTGTTCGCCGTTCTCGCTCTTTGATGTACCCTTCTCCGACGGCGTACCCGCCGCTTTCGTGGGTTCCGCTTGAGGCTTTGCTCCTGCTGGCTCGCCGGCGTTTTTGGCTTTGGCTTGAGCGCCGTCGGCGTCAGCGCCGTCTGGTTTGGCCCCAGGCTCGGGCCTGGCGTTTTGTGCCCCGTCGTCGAGCCGTTTCGTGGAGCGCGACAGTCCTTGTTCGGCCGGACCGAGGTGGTTCTCGCGGATCCGTTCGATGCCGGCCCGCATCTCCTCCATCTGTTTCTGAGCGTCGGGGTTGGCGATCTTGAAGTTCTTGAGGTCGCGGATGAAGTTCTTGACCTTTTGGTCCAGGCCGTCGGTGCGGTTGTTGATCTGGTTCGCCACCTGGCGCTGAATCATCTCGGCGTTCTTGAGATCGTCGCGGTTTTGGTTCGACAGTTTGTCCGACTTCGACAGCATCCTGAGGGCTTCGTCGACCGGCGTCTTGGCTTGCTCTTGCATTGCGAGCGTGCGCGCTGCGGTTTCGCGAATTTCTCGTCGCTGGTCGTCGAGCTGTCGCGAGATGTCCTCGTCGGAAAGGATGCGCAAGCGCAGCTCACGGCTCTTGCCGACGTTCGGACCTTTCAGGTTGTCGAAGTCGCGCGCGTCGGCGTGGAAGGTGATGATCGAGCCGGGGGTCAGCTTCAGCGGCGCAAGGTTCCACTCGTAGTGGATCTCCCGATGCTTGACGAGTCCTTCGCGCCGATCCTGTCCGTCGAAGAGCGGCAGCACGACGTCCTGCGACGGTTCGGAATCGCCCCGGGCGACCTGGTAGAGGAGCCGGGCGGTCTGAATACCGAAGTCGTCGTCCACCGTGAACGTCACCGGAATCGTCGCTTGCACCGGGACGTCGCGATCGTTTGCCGGGTCGTCGATGACGACGCGAGGCGCCTCGTCGCGGATCGCTCGCAGGTCAAAGCGGACGGCCTCGCGCGAGCGGAACCCCTCGGTGTCTCTCAGATCGAACCAGAACGGGGTCGAGTCCTTGACGTTGAAGTACGTGGTGAACTGTGTCCGAGTCGCGTCGAAAAGGATCTTGGCGTCGGAGGTGGTCTCGCCGAGCTGGAGAACCGACGACTTCAGCGGCTTGTTCGCGAGCGCCTTGATCTCGATGCGGGTTCCTTCCACGGCACGGATCTGGGTACGCCCTGGGGCCATGACTTGGGGTGCGAGCCCGGTGTACTCAGGGGAGACGAGCGTGAGAGTCGCATCCTTCAGGGCCGGAGGCGGCACAACCGCGACGCTCAAATTGCGAATCGAGGTCGTATCGTCTCCGGCGGCCACCGAGAACGTGAACGGTTTCGTGACCGTCTCGATTCGGCCCCGGAAGATTCCTCCCTCGAACGACCGTAGGGACTCCGTAGCGACTTCACCGTCCTCAAAGCGGTAGGTCACCTTGGCCGAGCTTGGCACGCGATCTTTCTTGCCGATGCCGACGGCCAGCGTGAACGAGTCGCCCCGGGCCACCTTGCGGGGAGTCTCGTTCTCCAGCAAGGTGAGGTGCGTCATCTGCGGCCAACGATCGCCGCCGAACGGGATAAAGAGACGCCGCATCGCGATGGTGCTCAGTTGCGGAGCGCTCGCCAGGAAAAGCAGCGCGACCAGCAGCGAACCGGACGCCAGCGACAATGCGCGGATCACCGGCCGGGGCTCGATCACCTTCCGGAAGTCGATGAACTCCGTCTCTTCCAGCGTCTGCCGGACCGTGGCCGCCCGCATCGATGACGAGCCCATGCTCTCGTCGTCGGCCGCCATCCGGAGGAACTGCACCGTGCTCGCCAGCCGGTCGTTCAGGCCAGGCCAGCGTTCCTCGATCCGTAATGCGATGTCGAGATCCTGAAACCGCACGATGAGCGGTGTGATCACGTAGTTCAGCGTCATCCAGACGGCGACGCCGACCACCAGCGCCAGCACCATGAGGCGCACGGCGAGGTCAAGATGAATGGCCCAATCGGCAAGACCGGCCACGATGATCAACGGAATGAGAAGGGCGACGACCCAGCCGATCCCGTACAAGGCCAGCAGTCTGCGCACTTGCCCGCGCAGGCGGGCGATCCGCGATTCCAGACGTTGGGCGCTCATCGTGGCCTCCAGCCCGGCAGGCGCCGGGCGAGCTTCTCTCTAAGGGTAATCATACCATCTGCTTGCGTTTTCTCAACAACCATTCTCCCGTGAGCACGACCAGGAACAGCGCCAGCACCGGCCAGGTGTTCCAGAGCGGGATCGGCGGATCGGTATCCAGAGGTACCTTCTGCGGCTTGGGGAGATCTTTCAGAAGCGTCTGAACCGTTTCGGGCGTGTAGAACTTGCCGCCGGTCGTCTGCGCCACGCGCAGGAGCTCCGGTTCGTTCATTTGCGGACGTTCGAGCTCACCGGCGGGCGGATCGACCCGGAAGGTTGAGGTTGGGATCGGGCCTTCGAGCACGGGAGGAGGCAGAAGGCGTACGGTATACTCGCCCTCGGGCGCCTGCGGCAGTGCGCCCTCGAAAATGTTCTTCGAGCCCGGCGCTGTCTTGAGCTTCAGGGTTCGCGCCTGACCTTTTTGCTCGATCTGGACGTTCACCTCGCCCGATGCCGGCGCGAGGGCCGGGTTCGGGAACCGGACGCGGATCTGAATCGGCTGGTTCCGCTGGTAGCGCCGGCGGTCGGTCAGCAACTCGGCCTGTTTCTGGCCGAGCAGCTTTGAGCGCGCCAGAAAACGGATCGTCTGAATCCAGTAACGCCCGAAATAACGATCGCCCACCCGGAAGCGCCAGCGCCAGGTGTCGTCGATCGTGTTGAGCATCGACTTCCCCGCGCCCACAAACTGATAAAGCATGACCGGCAGCTTGCCGTCGGAACCGGTCAGTGTCGGATGTTCCGCCAGGACCACCGCGGCTGGCTTTTTGCGCGGGCACTCGATGAGCCAAAAGAGCTCGGGCAGATTCTGCCAGACCTGGTTGCTCGATGCCTCGTCGTCGCCGAACCGGAAGATCGGGCTGCCCCGCCCTTCGACCGTCAGCTCCGGCCTGAACGCGCTCAGCGCATTGCCGAGAGCCGTCGGATTACGCGCTTCGGCCAGTTCGATGGGAAGCAAGAGCTCGAGCGGTGATCCCTTGTAGCTCAGTGGGTCGAAGTTCTCACCCGCGATAAACAGGATGCCTCCGCCCTTCTGGGTGACGAACTCGACGAGGTTCTGCATTTGAGACTGGCTCATGAAGCTCGGATCGGCGTCTCCGACCAGGACGACATCGTAGCCAAAGAGCTCATCCTTGGCCGCCGGGAACGTGGAGAGGGCGGAACGATCCTGCTCGCTGTATTGCTGGTCGGACGAGAGGAGCACAACGCTCAGATTGATCGTCTCCTCACGCTCGAGGTAGTTTTTCAAGTAGCGATATTCATACCGCGGCTCATTGTCGACGAAGAGAACCTTGAGTTTCTCCTTGCGAACATTGACGGTGCGCTCGATGCGATTGTTCTCCGTCTGGAGCTCGCGCGGGCGTGGGTCGATCTCCAACGTGTAAATGACTTCGCCTGTTTGCTTTGGGCGGTGGCCGATTTCGACGCGTTTGGGCTGATTGTCAGGCGGAGCTGTCACCGTTGTCGACTCAATGACGCGTGCCTCCTTGGCGTCCGCGGATTTCGCGTCGCGTTCCTTGAGGCGGATCGTGACCTCCTGTCCATTGAACCCCCGCGCAAGCAGCTTGGCCTGAAACCGAACCATGTCGTCGACGAACACCACGTCGTCGACGAGCAGCTCGGTGAGCTCGAGATCACGAGCCGGCTCGGGGCTGCCGAGTCCCACCGTGTAGATCGGAACACCCTTCTTCGCCGCCAGCTCGGCGGCCTTCGCGAGCGACTCACCGTCGGTGGTCTGGCCGTCGCTGAACAGCACGAACGCCGACGGGGGTACCCCGCGCAGCTCGGTGAGGATTTCGCGGACTCCGTCGCCAAGTTTGCTCTGGCCGCCTGTCGGCGCGACCTTGCGCAGCTTTTCGACGGCAGCTTTGATCTCCTCCGGCTTGTCGACTTCGGCGAGGAGCCTCGGTGTCCCCGAGACGAGGTAAAGGCGCACCTTGTTCTGCTTCTGCAGCTCCGCGATCAGGCGTGCGTTGTCCTGGACGAGAAACCCCTCGGCCACGGCGAGGCGGTTAGGCTCGGGCTGCGAAGAGTGCTTGGCGAGCTCCGCGACCGCCGCCTTGGTGCGGGGGTTCTCGAACTGGTCGACGATCTGCTCGCTCGCCGAGTCGTCCACCATGATGACAAAATACGGCAGGCCGGTCCGCTCCACCGAGAGTACGGCTTCCGACAGCATGAAGACGGTGAGAACGACGAGCGTGAGCCGCAGTGCGGCGAGACACAGCTTGTAGGCGAGGGATGCCGACCCCTCGCGCCGGTAGAGCCAGACGATGAGCGCAGCGCAGCCGGCGACGACCAGCAGCGTGACGGCCTGGGGCCAGGGTTGTTCGAACCGAATATGGGGAACGATCGCCTCACCGGCCCTTGCCGGTTCCACTCCGAGTCGATCCGCCAGACGTCTTAGCAGCCAGTCCCACACGTGCGAGAGCCCCCAAGGGTTGGGCGGATTTGATCATTGAGGCGCGTGATGCCCGAAGCGCCAGGCGAGGATCGATTCGACCATGAGCAGTACGAGGACCATATACAGTAAAGAGCGGTGAAGCTCGCCTTGCCGGCTGACGGCAGCAGCGTTTCCCGTCAGCTCGCGCCAGTTCGTGAGATAGGCGAAGCTCCAGCCGGGAACGGCGTCGGCCAGACCGGCGCGGTCGAGCTTGGACGGGTTGCTCTCGGCCGGGTCGGGGTTCGCGGCGAAGGTTACGTCCAGCGCCAGAGGTGGGCCGATCTTGACCTGGTAGGGTCCGGACAGGTCGGTCGCCTCGTAGTGGAGCTGGCTCACCCCCCCTGCCCCTTGCAGCTTCGAGGGAAGGGATCGGCCATCGGGCGCGACCACCGTTACCGGCGCGGAGGCGCCCGTGGCCGGGAGCGCCTGATCGAGGGGTTGGCCGACCCTCACATTCCGTTCGGCCAGCCGGCCCGCCGCGGCCTGGAGGACAAGCTGCTCCATGACGGGCGGAAAGCTTGGGTGCAGCGGCCAGCTCGTCCAGCCGGCGTCGGCCGACGTGGCGACCTGGATGACGGTGCCCCGAGAGCGCGTGGTCTGGATCACTGCGGGGTCGCCGTTGTCGAACGCGAGCGCGACTTCCGCGGTCGACGATTTGGGCAGTTTCAGCTTCTGGAACTGCCAGGTCTTCGTGCTGGTGAGGCCAGCCATGACGGGGTCCGACTCGCCGGCGAACGCCTTGACGAGCGGGTGCTTGAAACCCAGGGCGTTGAACCCGAAACCGGATTCTTTCTTCGACGCGTCACCCACGTACGGGCCGATGGCCGCGGGAAGGATGCCCTTGCCGTCGGCGTAGAGGAGGCGGTTGTAGTTATCAGCGACGACCTGGTCGCCCCCGAAGAAGACGATGCCCCCGCCCTGTTTGAGATAGTCGTCGAGCGCGGAGACCTCCGACTCGGTGAACTGGGCCATGTTGCAGATCATGACCGCGTCGTACGGTGCCAGGTCGCGCCGGGAGAGCTGCGATTCGGCAACGACCTCGGCGTGGATCGTCGACGGTGTTCCTTCCGACCCCGCTGCGGGGCTGAGTGCCTGGGCCAGGTAGTCGGTCTCCGCCTGGAAGGGCTCGCTCTTGAAGTGGCCGTCCACGAGCAGGACGTTCAGGGTCTCGCGCACAGGTACGGCCAGCCAGCGGTGGTTGTCGAGCTTGAGCGGGTCGTCGTCGATCTGCACTTCAACGAGGTGGTCGCCAGGCGACGTGAACGTGTGGTTGAAGACGACGGGGATATCTTCACCGACCGGCAAGTCGCGTGGTTGTTCCGGCCCGAGCTGGCCGTCCACGAGCAGCCGCACGCGTGCGCCTTCGACCTTGTCCGGACCGAAGTTGTGGATCACCGCGTGCACGAGCGCCGTCGATCCCACGGTGATGATCGGCTCGGTCAGCCGGAGGCTCGTGACGGCTCGGTTTTCACCGCCTTGCTTGCCGAGGTCGATGACGACGGAGCGCGGCTTGCGCGACTCGAGCCGGGCGAGGACCCGTTTGAGACCTTCATCCTTCGCCGCGTCCTGCTTCCGCCAACTGGCGGCCTGGAGATCGGTGAGGAAGACGACCTCCTTCTGGCTGATGGTCGACGCTTCGAGCACCCTGTCGACGGCGTTGAAACTTGCCGTGAGGTCGGTGTCGCCGTGCGGGAGGGTGATCTCGTTGATCTCCTTGAGGACCTCGGTGTGGTTAGGCGAAGGATCGCCGATCACGACGCGGGGCGGGTCGCCCATCACCACGACGCTGATCGCATCACCGCGGCGGGCATCTTTGACAAGCTGTTCTGCGAGGTGCTTGGCCTGCTCGAAGCGAGTCACATCGCCGTCCGTGTAGCCCATGCTGAGGGAGCCGTCGAGAACCAGGACGCGGTGCGTCCGCTGGCCCGCGAGCACGGGGAGCGCGCCGACGCTTTCGAGGAACGGCTTCGCCATCGCGCAGACGATGCAGATGATGAGGAGTGTGCGGACCGCCAGGAGGATCCATTGCTCGATCCGAATCCGCCGCGAGTTCTTGCGAATCGCCGCGAGCAGGAATTGCATCGCCGCCCAGCGCATCTCGCGAAACTTGCGCCGGTTGAGCAGGTGAATGATGATCGGCACGGAGGCCGCGCCCAGGCCCCAGAGGAGCGGACCGTTTGCAAACCCAAGGGCCCAGACGAGCGGTGGTTCCAAGCTTATCTCCTCAACGTCGCCCGCAGGAAAACGAGGCGATCACATCGTGCGAATGACTCATGGGTGATTGCGGCTAGGTACCGTACTAGCGAGTTGTTGTGCTCTCCTTCTTCTCCGGCTTCGGTCGGGACGATCTCCTGAACCTTTTGTGCGCCCTGGCCTCGGGAGGAGTGAGGCATACGATGGTGACGATCCTGCGCTGTTCCTCTGCTGTGAGATTCTCGTCCAAGTAGTCCCATAAAATGTCGATTCGTGCTCGGGAAGGAAGTCCGATGAACCGTTTTGTGATCACGGCGCCAATGATCCCATCATCGTCTTCCAACTCAATTCTGGCGGGAGGTGGGAACTCCCGTTCAAGGAGGACTTTCAATCGAGCGACGAATTGCACCCACTCCTCCGGCGTTCGCGATCCGCGTCTCGCGGCGGCGGCTTCCTCCGGATCCCAGCACACTCGGTCAGCGATTGCTTCCACTGGCGTCGCGCACACGATGATCAGGATTTGCCCCCGCTCCTCCTTCGTTAGTACTGTCTTAAGGTAACCTTCAACGATCTGGCTTCTCTCCAACGGCTCAAGCCCAATAAATCGTTCTGAAACGATGATGGCTGTGATCCGGTCGTCAGCGTCGAGTTCAACCTGAGAGGGAGCCGGGAACTCTCGCTCCAGCAGGGTTCTTAGCTTTTCGAGGAATTCCATTGCTGCGACCCTTTGCGAATAAAACGCTTCGCGGCATTCAGAAGCAATCCGCAGTTCGCCTTCAAGTAGTCACCGCGAATCCCGCGGTCAAGCAGCGATCTCTTCAAGTAGGCCCGCATCCTTGCCTCCGAAGCGAATCGAAAGCTGTTCAACCAAATGCGGGCAACTTCAGTCAGTGCGGATTGAAGTTCTCTGACGTAATTCTTCGAATCGCGATCGAGCACGCCGTTGGCGGCGAGGATCGCGGGTTCTACGTCCAGCATACCGCTTGCCTTGAAGAGACGTTCCAAGTCGTGTTTCTCATCGAAGGTCGAATCGCGCCGAAGTTTAAACGCTCGTATCAACGATTCTACCGCAAGTCCCGAGACATACATTGCTAACGCATAGCTTGACCCTTCATTGTAAAGGTGCTCGGCCTGCGCGATTCGTTCCTGGGCTACTTGATAATAATGTTCCGGCCGATCGACCCTCATGGGAAACGATTCTCAACGAATCCGCGTCGCGCGCGATGCCAGGTAGCTCGACAGCGCCCCGTCGAGTTCCACATCGGTGCGCAACGGCACATAGTCAATGTCCACCATCCGGCAGCTCCTCTTCAATTCATCCAGGAACGCGCCGATCTCCTCCTGGTACGCGCGACGCAGGGCATGCGGTTCGGTGAGCACTTCCGGCAAGCCTTCCAGGCCTTTGAACAGCGTCGTGTCCCGAAACGGGAAGTCCAGCTCCGCCGGGTCCAAAATATGAAACACGATGACCTCATGCCGGCGGTGCCGGAAGTGCTTGAGGCCGGCGACGATCCGGGGTACGTCGTCGAAGAAGTCGGAGAAGACGGCCACCACGCCGCGCTTGCGAAAGCGTTCGGCCAGGTCGTGAAAGACCTGCCCCATGTCGGTCTTCCGCTTCGGCGGAGACTTGTCCATGAGGTGGAACACCTCCTTCAGGTGCGACGGCTGGCCCGCCGGCCGGATGTAGCGCACCACCTTCTCATCGAAGGTAGCCAGGCCGACCGAGTCCTGCTGCTGGAGCGTCATGTAGGCCAGGGCCGCCGCGATGAACTGCGCGTACTGGAGCTTCGTCACGTTCGCGCCGGAGGAGTAGGCCATCGACTCGCTCGTGTCGAGCAGCAGGTAGAGGAGCAGGTTCGTCTCCTCGTCGTACTGCTTGAGATAGAGCTTGTCGGTCTTGGACCAGACCGTCCAGTCGACGTGGCGAATGTCGTCACCCGGCACGTACTCACGGTGCTCGGCGAACTCGACCGAGAACCCGTGGTACGGACTCGGGTGCATGCCCGCGACGTAGCCTTCGACCACCAGGCGCGCCTGGAGGTCGATGCCTTCGAGGCTAGCCAGCGTTTGCGGATTTAAAAATTTTTGGAAGTCTTCCACTTTCGTTCTCGTGTTCGTCGACGGCGACGGTCTTGACGAGCCGCTGCACGATGTCGTCGGGCCGCAGGCCTTCGGCTTCGGCGTTGAAGTTGGTAATGATCCGGTGGCGAAGGACGGGGCCGGCGACGGCGCGGATGTCGTCGGTCGAAACGTAGTAACGACCAAAGAGCACAGCGCGTGCCTTGGCGGCGAGGACGAGGTACTGGCTCGCCCGGGGGCCGGCACCCCAGCTTACGTAGTCCCGGATGAAGTCGGGCACCTCGCCCTTTTCACGTCGCGTCATGCGGGTCAGACGTACCGCGTACCGGGCCACGTGATCGGCGACGGGGACCTTCCTCACGATCTCTTGCAGCTCGAGGATGTCGGTTCCCGAGAGGACCTTGGTGACATTCGGCTTGCGCAGCGAGGTCGTCAGCCGGACGATGTCGAGCTCTTCTTCCTCTTCCGGGTAGTCAACCAGGATGTTGAGCATGAAGCGGTCGAGCTGGGCTTCCGGTAGCGGATACGTCCCTTCCTGCTCGATCGGGTTCTGGGTCGCCAGCACGAAGAAGGGGTCAGGCAGCCGGTGGCGTTCACCGCCGACGGTCACCTGGCGCTCCTGCATGGCTTCCAGCAGCGCGGCCTGGGTCTTGGGTGGCGTGCGGTTGACCTCATCGGCCAGGACGATATTCGCGAACACCGGCCCGCGCAGAAATTTGAACTGACGGATGCCGGTCGCCTTGTCCTCCTGGATGACCTCCGTCCCGGTAATGTCGGACGGCATCAGGTCCGGGGTGAACTGGATCCGGTTATACGTGAGGTTGAGGGCGTCGGCCAACGTGTGGATCATCAACGTCTTGGCCAGGCCCGGGACGCCGATCAGGAGGCAGTGTCCGCGCGCAAAGATCGCGATCAGCAACTCCTCCAGGACGGCCTGCTGACCGACAATGACCTTGCCCAGCTCGCCTTTGAGCTTGTTGAAGGCATCTTTGAGACGTTCGACGGCGGCCAGGTCCGTATCTTGTAACGGTTCGACAGGTGTTTCGTCGCTCACGCGGAGGATCTCCGTCGGTCAAGAAAAGGTGGCGTTACGCCCGACCGATCGCACACGCGGGGCCGGTGGGAAACGCTCCTGCTGTGCTAGGGTCCGGGAGTTCGCATGTCGGTTGTTGGCTTCTTGCCGGCACCCAGCGCCCAGATGCCCCCCTGCGACGCCAGCAGGGCGCCTCTCGGGGACAGCCGGATCGCGATCTCGTTCGGCACGGCGCGCGCCGGGTGCCGCGCCGGCGTGTGGCCCAAACCTTCGCGGAACCAGAGCCGTTGCACGAACGCTCCGTTCTCGCGGCGCCGAAGCACGAGCGACGTCCCCTGCGACTCGTTTTCCAGCGACCTCGAAGCGCGGGGATAGACGAGAATGCACTGTTCGGTCAACGCAAGCGACCAGCCTGACTCCGGGCCGAGCAGCGGCGCACTCCAGACGGTCTGGCCGTCGGCAAGCGATGCCCCCCGAATCATACGATCGCTCGTCCAGTACACGCGCTGACTGTCTCGAACCAGCGCGTCCGGGCGCTCGGAAAGGTCTTCGATGCCGAGCGGAAGCGACCAGAGTCTGACCCCGGTGGACAGGTCGAGCCGGATCAATTCGTTTCCGTTATGGAGCATCAGCAGACGCTCGGAGTCGCCGAAGAGCCGGGGTGGCCCATGCGTGGGGAGTTTGTCGCTCTCTCGGAACACCCAGGAGTTCGTGCCCCGCACGGTATCGAATAACGCGACCGTGAGGACGTCGGAGACAAGAGCGACTCGCTCGTCGTCGATTGGCAGCGGCGGACGGGGCCATGCCTCCTCATCGGTTTGCGGCCACTCCGCACGCCGACGGCCCGTGCTCGTGTCCAGAACCTGGATCGAGTTCGGTCTACGGACCTGGAACACGATCTGGTTGGGTCCGATCAGGAGATTCGGGTTGATTGTGCCTCCCGCCGGCCGATAGGTCCAGTCGACGAGTCCCGAGTCGCCGTCGAGCGCCAGGAGCTTATGATCACCGTTCTGGTCTCCACACTGAATGTAGAGCCGCTCGCCCACGATCTTGAACGAGTGGAACCGCCCCAACGAGGGCTCCTGGGACTCGTTATTCTCGGCCGTGCTCTTTGCGAATGGATTCGGTCCGCGAGCGCTTGGAGCTTGCGCGTTCGGCGGGTACTGCCATTCAATCTCGCCTTTGTCGAGACTTAGCGCCACGACCCGCGATTCCGTCGCGGCGAGGACTTTATCGGCCAGATAGCCAGCCCAGACGGGAGCGCTTCCGAGCTCCGCGGTCCAGGCCGCGACACCTGTGGCGGGTTCAACGGGGCGGAGCGTGCTCCCCTGGACCAGGAAGATTCGGCTCGACGCCGAAGCCGGTGGTATGCCCACGGCCGAAAGCGGGTGCTGTGGTCCTTCAAACGTACGCGACCAGAGACGCGACAAAGGGACCGGAAGATTGGGCTCGGCGTCGTCGTCGGCCATGCGATCGAACGGCGCCCGAGAGAGCCGTTCCGCCACCAGCCGCTTCACCGTGGCGTCTGTTCCCAATTCGTTCAGCACCACATCGCCAAATCGTGATTGCGCTTGCAAATAGGCATCCCGAGCGGAGACCCAGAGCCGCTGTCCCTCGTAGGCGCGGGCCAGACCCCAGAGCGCCCGTGCGCGGTAGGAGTTCTCCGGTTCGAGCGCGAGGAGTCGTTTGTAGGCATGCGACGCTTCGGCCGGTCTGGCCTTGGATTCCTGCAATGCTCCGAGCGCCAGCAGTGCATCCGGCAAGACCTCGGCCAACGGATACCCGCGTGCGACCTCTTCCAGCAGTCGCGGATCCTTTTGTTTCCGGCCCTGTTCGAGAAGCGACTGCGCCTTGCGGTCGAATTCCTCGTAAACCGCACGACCCTGGGTGCGCACGATGCCCGCGAGCCGGTCGGTGATCAGCAGGTTTGCCCGGATCGTGCGATGACCGTCCTCGGCGGCGACATTCGTCGAAGCAAGGCGGTCGTCGTTCAGAAGAGCGTGCAGGATGCGCACAGCGTCCTTGGGCTGACCACGGTCGAGTTGGATGCTGGCTAGCGTGAGACGCGCATGGAGACGGTCGCGATCCGTCTGGGCGGCTTCCGCGGCTTCAGTAAAGTAGCGCGCGGCTTCGGCCAGGTTCTTCGCCCCCTTCGCTTGTGCGGCGAGCTTCATCAGGAGGCGGTACTCCTGGACCTTGGCGGCTTCGACGAGGGGCACGCCGTCGATGTTCTCTGAGGGGCGCGCTCGATGGAGGGCTTTGGTGAGTGATTCCAGCGCCAGCGCTTCCTGTCCCGTTGCCTCGGCGGCCTGGGCGAGGCGGTAGTAGCCTGTGGCCTGATCGGGATTGCGGGCAATTTCTTCCTTGTAACGCTGAATGAGCCGGCTGTTTTGGCAGAAGACCACCAGGGCATTGGATTGTGCCACGATCAGGTAGCCGTCGCCGACGCAGAGGTTGCCGCCTTCGGTACCGAATGCCTCCTTGAGCTGGATCGGGGGATCCGTCGGCAGGCCGGTGCTCTGGTCGAGGATGTGGATCTCGCGCTGGGTGGGCCAGTAGATGCGATCACCGGCGAGCAGTCCACGGCCGAAGCCCGTCACGGGGGGACCGCCTCCGTCAGGCCAGGAGTGGACCATGTTTCCGTTCTTGACGTCGAGCAGCACGACGCGGTTGCCAGTCGCGACCACATGCCCTTTGGCCACGCCAAGCACGTGCGCGAGTTTGACATCGTCGGCGAATGCGGGCGACTTCCAAACCAGTCGGCCGGTTGCGGCGTCGAAGGCGAATAGCGATGTGGCGTCGTCGGGCGCGACGATCACCAGCCCGTCGTGGACGATTGCCGGATTGAGGTCGCGGTCGCGTCCGTCCGCGCCACCAACGCGATCCTGACGCGGGTAGGTGGCCACCCAGCGGATCGCGCCGTTCTCCGTGTCGAGCGCCACAACGGCACCGAGGTTCGTCTGGTAGTAAAGCGATGTGCCATCGAGTGTGAGCAAGCGATGACCGAAGTCGCTCGGGATCAGCGTTGGCGCCATGCCGAAGGCCATCCCCATGTTGTTGTCGATCTCCGGCGACGCGGCCCCGAGATAGCGAACCCAGCGCTTGTTGCCGGTATCGGCGTCGAGGCAAGCGACGTACGTGGCGGTTTGCTCGCCTCGGTCCGTCATGGCAACATAGACGTTGTGGGCGTCCGCCACCGGGGTTCCTTCAAACCCTGCGGGCCGGTTCTGCGCCTCGGCATGGCGCTTGGGGAGCTCGACGTCCGGCGCCGGCTTGTTCCAGATCAACTTCCCTTCCGTGCTCCGGTCCACCGCAATGAGGAAGCTCTTTTCCTCGCGGTTTCTGGGGCCCATGCCGCCGAGCACGGGGAGCGTGCTTGCGCCCATACGAGCGTAGATCCGGTCGCCGACTGCCGTAAGCGTGTAGCGCGGAACTCGAGGGATGGTGCGCATCGCGGGCGCCATCCCCTTGCTGCCCTCCTCGCGCTTCCACGCCGGCTCGACGACCGTGGTGGGGCCGCTGGGGCGGTCGTTCAGATTGTAGGCAAGGATCCGGTTCTCATCACAGACGAGCACCTGGTCGCCAATCACGATGGGGTGGTAGGCCAGGAGGCGGTCCGGTGAGACCTGGGGTGGTTGAAAGGGCATCCCGCGCATGCCTCGGACGAACGGCGTGCGGCCGCCGCCCTCCGAGTGGCTCGGCACGGGAAGCTCAACGCGCCACTGAAGCGACCCGACGTCAATCGGGCCCGGGACGACCCTGGTGCGCGTGGGAGATCCGGCAAACGTCGGCCAGCGACCGTCGGGTTGGGCCGGAGGAGTGAGGTGGTCGCTCTTGATGGCTGCGGCGACGATCTCGGAGTACAGCCCTGTCCGTCCGGCAAGGTTCCCTCGAGCGTCCGGATACGCCTTGGCGTAGGCCGCGACATCCGCAGGGCCAGGCGGGTTTTCGCCCAACGCAGCGCGGCTGAGCAGCTTTTTTGCAGCGACCCGCGCCAGCTCGACACTCGGATCGGGATACACAAGGCCCCCGCGGTTTGCATCACCGTCGGGGACGAGTTGTCGGTAGAGTGCCAACGACTCGTCAAACCGGCCTTCCTGAAACGCGAGGTCGCCGAGCAGGTCCAGCGCATCATCGCCCCACGAGCTGCAATACGCTTGCTCCACGATGCGCCGGAGTAACGTCCGGTCGCGCTCGGCGGCACCCTGCTTGTACCAGCGCTCCGCCTGGGTATCGACCCGGCGGCGGTAGATGGCCAGCGCATCGGCAGGGAGGGCGGCCAGCCTTCGCTGGCAGAACTGGCGGAGGTCCACATACAGGAATGAGTCCCCGGTGGGATCGCCTGCGGGGTCATCCTTGGGAAGTCTCGCGACTTTATCGCCGTATTGCTGAATCACGCGCTGGTAGATATCGATCGCTTCCGCCCATTGCCCATCCTTGGCATGGCTGGCTGCGTTCCGCAGAAGTGCGTCGGCCGTATCACTGAAGTCGGGGTAGAACTTGCTTGTGAGACGGGGGGGCACCTGAGCCCAGCCTTGGGAAAGCGGTAGGCCGAGAACAATCGAAGTGAGGAACAAAACCAGCCGGGAAGGGAACCGGAAGGAGAATTGCACCGTCGTTGGGGACTTCGTCATAACCTGACCCTCCATGCCCGCGGGCCCTGATTGGCCGGACGAGCCGGGGAGAAGGATCCTGCACAAAGGAGCGAAACACCGCCAACCTCGTGCTACTGCGCTTCCTGAACAGATCATTGGCGCAAAGCCAAGCCCGTACTAGCCGACAAGGTCAAAGAATTGAGAGCAGGCTTTGACAAGACGGATCGGCACGAAACCTGCCAGCTCGTGATGCCTCCCCACACATTGGACACAATTTCAGCGCCAAAGTGCAATCGCAAATCGGGTACCAAGCTCGGCCCAGGCCCGAAAGCCTTCTCCGACCGTTTCATTTCTCCATTCACGAGCTGGCTCACGCCCTCAAAGTGAGCTGTGCCTGCCAATGAAGCGGGCATACCCGAGAACCATGGTTCATTGTTGTTAAATAATGCGAACTCTTCGCTCGCTTCGAGCGGTACAACTCGGTGAGCGAACAAAGGCGAGGAATGTGTCCAAGACGCTTATTTTATTCATAGCCGCGTGCATTGCGCTTCGAAGAAAGGCTCCGAGATTTACGAGATATCCGAAATTTGCTGTTGGATACTTGATTGCACTTCGAAGAAAGGGGCTCCGAGATTTACGAGATATCCGAAATTTGCTGTTGGATACTTGTCTGCGGATTCCGCTGACCGCTCACCATGCTGTCACTTCCTGGATCCGGCTGGATTTCATCGTGTCTATGTAGGCCGCCTGAGCGCCGACGAGGACTGCTGGCGAAGGCGCACGGCATGGGGGCACCCTTGCGCGCCATATGGTTCGGCGTCAGAACTGCCGACCCCGATGTGAGAAAGCCCGGCAGCGATACGGTTCGATTGTACACCATGCGCCGAGGGAAGTCAACCGCTCGGCGAGCGCTCGAGAATCACTCGCGGTGCTGCATCAGATATCCCACATAGAACAGACCCCCGCCCGCCATCGCGATTATCATGGATTGTCCGAGCGTGACGGCGCCTTCCAGTTCCGACACGATTCCAAACGGGAGGATCAGGAGGCCGAGGAATTGGATGGAGCGTCCGATTCGCTGGCGAAGGTTCAAGGTAGGACTCGACCACAGGCGAGGAGGAATGCGTTACGGGTCAGGCGACCCACGGCGGACTCGATACGGATTCGGTGGCAGGCGGCCGCACGATCTCCGTAGATCACGTTCAGGGCAGTCGGCGGACGCGGATATTGCGGAACGCGACGGGCCCGTGGTCCGCCTGGAGAAGAATGGGCGCGGAGGCGACTTCGCGATTCTTCCAGGCGTGCCCGGTCGGAGTCGCGAGCTCGAGTGACTCGTGAACGACCTGGCCGTTCAGGACCACCTTGTCGAACCGGGCGTTGGCGGTTTTGGATCCCTTGTCGTCGAAGCGAGGCGCGTGGAAAACGATGTCGAGCGTTTGCCACTCGCCAGCCGGCCTGGCGGCGTTGAGGGTGGGAGGGTGTCCCTCGTCGAGATAGTGGTATCTGGGCAGGAGCTCGGCTCGGGGGTAGACCCCGCCGCAGTCGCTCGCCTTCGGTTGCGGCTTGCCGTAGCTGTCCGCAATCTGGACCTCGTACAGGCCCTCGAGCTTGACGCCGGAGTTGGAGCCTTTGGGAATGAAGAACTCGAGATGAAGCTCGACATCCCCAAACGACTCCCGCGTCACAATGTTCGCCGTGCTACCTTTGGGGCCATTCACGAGAATGCCGTCGCCAGCGTCGTACTCGAGCCGCTTCGGATTCTTCTCGCTCAGGCGCACTTGCCCTGCAACGGCCCAGTCGGCGGTGGAGTTGGCGTTCGGCAGCTTCCACGCCTTGAGCCCCTGATCGGTCAGGTTGATCCAGTTCGCCTTCTCGTCCTCGGCTCGCACCAGCGCGACACCGAGCAGAAGCAAGGCACACACGGCGTGACTCATTCCGAGGCCGAGGCGACGCATCATGGGATCTCCCCGTTGGTGCATAGACGCTGTGCCCATGCTCGCGACGAGTGCAAACATGGGCACCTCTGGCGTTCATCGGTTACAGTTTGACCTTCGCCGGGTCGAGCTTGATCTCACCGATGTCGGTCGTCTTACCAGCCTCGCATTTCACTTCCATGCCGGCCCCTCCGCCGGAGGTCGCGTAACCGACGGCCGCTTCCCAGATCACCATCTTATATGTACCGGGAGGTACACCTTTGATCTCGAATGAACCGTCATCGCCGGTCACGGCGAAGAAGGGATGGTCGAACGCGAAGATCCAGGCCTGCATCCAGGGGTGAATGTCGCACTTCAACGACATTTGGCGCTTTTCCGGAACCAATTTTTTGGTCATCTGACCGTTCGGGGGGAGCAGGATATTGAAGGCCTCGTTCGTGAATGACGAGAGGTGCACATTGTGGTTGGTGGCGTCGCTCGACTTCAACAGAAGCGTTTGCTCCGGAGTGACGGCCACGACGTACGGAACGTACTCGCAGTTGACCTGATCAATCTCGACCTGCGGGTGTTTCTCGGCCAGGGACTTGAGGAGTGTCCCGACATGGTCCTTGATCGGTTTGTCGGGATTGGTGCCGATCGGTTTGACGAGGTAGGCCATCCCCCACTTGACGCCCTTGGTCTTGGGATCGACGATCAACCCCTGGTTGACAAGCTTTCCGCCCTTGCCGCAAGCCGGATCCTTCTTGCTCGTCAGGTCGAGCTCGACGGGCGCAGGGGCTTTATCTCCGCCCCAGACGAGACGGCCCTTGATGGTGGCGTACTGACCATCAGCCGTGACCAGGTTGGCCGCGACGGTGGCGACCGGTGGCGTCGCGGTGGCAGAAGAACCGGCAAGACCCACCAGTCCCAGAAACACGAATGACGCCGCGAGACATGTCACGAGCCCTCGCAGGGCCAGGCCACAATTTGCAAACCGCTTCATGGGGTGCAATCCTCGGGTAAGAACGCCGACGCTACGCTGCCATGCTCCCCTCGACCTCGCTCTCGAGGAGGGGGCGGGAGTGTGATTGTAACATCAGGGCGAAGGGTGGGAAACGGAGCAGGGACTGCCCCTTCGTGATGTCGAAGGTGGCAGTCCCCAGTGGACACGAATCACTTCATTGGGAAACGGGTCGGGCCGGCGGTGGTGTCCAGGTAGAACGGTTCTCACTCGCATTTCGCACGCCAGGCCCTCACGCGATCGTTTGATGTTTGGCATTGACATGCCTGTGGGAGGGCGAGGCTCCGTCCGAGCCAGCCCTGTTCGGAGGACGAGTCTTCGAGTCCTCTGAACATCGCGTGTGACGACGCAGACCCCTGGGCGGCGCGCGATGATCCATCGGCTCGAAGACTCGCCGATGGATCAAGGCTGGCTCGGACGGAGCCTCGCCCTCCCGACTGTGCGCGACGCAATTGCGAGGCGCTCAAGGGGTCATTTTGCCGCAGAGACTTTGCTACCGTCGATCTTGAAGTTCTGTGTCGTGGTGTCGCCTGCTTTGATGTTGACCTCATCGCCCGACGGCGCGGTGACGAAACCCTTGTTGACCGCTTCTTGCCAGACGACCACTTTCTGGGCGCCCGAGGGCACGTTCTTGATCTCGAAGTTGCCTTTGTCGTCGGTCACCGCGAAATACGGGCTGTCGAGGATGAGCCAGTAGGCCTTCATCCAGGGGTGAATGTCGCAAATGACTTCACAAGGCGTGCGTTCGCCAGCGTTCGGGGAGTAGACCATCGACTGACCGGAGGCCAGGATCTGGTTGTAGATCGAGTTGGCCTTCAGCTTGGCGTCGACGTTGTGATTGACCTGGTCGCTCGACTTGAGAGTGAGCTTTCCACCGTTCATGAACGCGACGACGTGGGGCTCGAAGACGCACCCCTTCTGGTCGAACACGAAATCCTTGGACGTGGCTGCCGACTTGGCCTCTTCGTTCACGGCCGTGGGCTTGGGGATGTACACGAGCACGTTCTTGACACCCTTCGAGGCGCCGTCCACCACCAGACGCTCCGACTTGATCGGGCCGTCCTTGGCGCAGTAGGTCTCATCCTTGGGGGCCTTGCCCTTCTCGACGAGATCCTCCGGAGCGGGCGGATTCCCTTCGAAGACCACCTGGCCCTTGAGCGTCCCCCAGCCGCCGGATGCCGCGGCAGGCTCTGACTTGCTCGGCGTCGCCGTGGTCGACGCGGCCGGTGCGGGCGCTGCGGAGGTTCCTCCGGCAGAGCCTGCGGTCGAGCCCGCATTGTTGGCGGTGGGGATATTCACGCCCTGTTCCGGATACACGACGGCCTTGTCCGCTCCGCCTTGATCGCCGCCGCAACCGGCGACGATCAGCGTCAACAGTCCGGCGAACCCCAATCCCACGACCGCGCCTCGGCGCATCCAGGTGAACGTCATCACAGTCTCCTCAGGCTTCTTGAGCTAGGTAAACATCCATAATACGAAAGGAGGGGCGGATTCGTTCCTCCGCCCCTCCCTGGCGTTTGTCGACGAGGGAGCGACGAGGCTCCCCCTTGGCTTCAACCCTCAGTCCGACGCTCCCGACGCTTTCGGGCTGGTGGCGGACTTGTCCGTTTCGGGCTTGGAACCGGCGAGCTGCTGTTCGACCGCGTTGATGTAATTGAGCAGTGTGTCGCGAACCGCCTCAACCATGTCGAGCGGCTTGTCCTCGAACGTCTTGGGCACGAACGGCGGCGGCGGGCCGTGGGGCGGGATGTTCTGAGGCATGGCCGTGTACGGAACCAGGCGCCGGGGGTTGGCGAGCCATTCCTCAAGGTATCCCGGCCGGAACCGGAGCGCAACTTGCCGCAGGTCAGGCCCGTTCACCACTTTCTCCCCACCGGTTGGCTTGAACTGACCGATCGCATGGCACTGAATGCACGCCCCCTTGGTCATCAGTTGCCAGCCAGCCTCGAGGTAACCCGGGTGCTTCTTGTCCGCTTGCGCGAGGTGCTCCTGGGTCCGTTCGGGAATCTGCTGGTAGGGGAACTCGGCATGGTCGCGTGCCGCGAAGAAGTTCGCCAGATCGGTGGTCTCAGTCGCTGCGTCCTTCTCCGTCTTGCCGAAGTGGAACCGAGGCATCCGGAGGTTCACGGCCGGCCGAATGGGATACGGATCCTTGAGGAAAGCCGTAAGCCAAGGCGTCTGCACCTTGAGACCTTCACGCACCAGGGGTGGAGGCATCCGGTTCCACAACGACGCGAAATCCGTGCCGGTACGGTCCGCTTCGGTCGTGGTGTAGAGCCACGCGAAGTTACCGCCGCGAGCAGGGGTCTTCTCCTTGAGCTTGAGCTGGTTGACTGTGATGTTGTCGCCCACGTTGAAGGTAAAGCCGCGGATCGTCACCGGCTGCCAGAGCTGGATCGTCAGGTCGTTCTCAAAGAGACCAATCGGCATTCCTTCAATCGTCACGTCCTTGCCGTCGTCCGCTTTGAGAACCGGCGGGGTCTTGGGATCGAAGGTCAGCGACCCGTAGAATTCTTTGAGATAGTCACTATTCCGGTTGTTGTAGGCGACCTGAACGCTGGTCTTCAGATCAGGGATGGCTTCATCGAGCTTGTCCCCCGCAATGGTGTAACGCGGCATCTCGACGACGTGACAGCCGACGCAATTGTGGCGGCTCAGGTTCTTATCGCCTTGCGCCGTGGCGAACTGCGAGGCTTTGTAACGGGTCTTCGGGAGATAACGCGCGTTGATTTTCTCACCAGTGAGGCCGAGGACGAACGTCATCACTTCCTCGACCGCGGCCTTGTCGTTGGCGAACGCGAACTGGGGCATGCGCAGGCGTTCGTCCCAGGCCTTGATGTCCTCGTTCGTCTTCTTGTAGTCATAGCTGCGCGGGCGGTGGAGCTTCTGGAACAGGAAGCCCGCACGCGTATGATCGGCCAGTTTTTCCTGATAGTAGAGGTCGGTGCCGTCTCGTGCGCCCGAGTCGTCTTCGGGTTGCGCGTCGATGTACTCGGCGATATGGCCGTAGTCGAGCTTGGCCGGGCTCTTGAAGCCCCAGCCAGCGAGCGGGGTGCCGATCGGCTTCGCGTTCTCAAAGCCCGGGATGTTGTGACACCCGAAGCAACCGAGCCGGCTGATGGTCCGCTCACCGATGTAGAGCAGTTTCTCTTCGGACTTGAGGTGCTTGACGAACTCGTCGACTTCGCTCAAGGCCACCGTCTGCGTCTTGCCGTTGAGGGTGAAGCTGCCCTTCTTCACAAAGAGCGTCACGAGCTCATCGAGCCCTTCCTTCACCTCATCGGTGTCGACTCCTGGTACGGTGACGCTCACGGGCCACTCACCGGGAACCGACAGGATCCAGGCTGCGATGTCGGCCGCATCCTGCATCGAGAGCTGAAGGTTGGGCATCAGGCTCTTGGGATGGTAGGCCTCGGGGGCCTTGATCCAGTTCGCGAGCCACTTGTAACCCTGATCGTGCGACTGGAATTTCGCGGCCATGTTCGAGAGGTTGGGGCCGTAGTTGGCCTTGGCGTAGTCCCGAACGGACTCGGGAAAGCCACTGGGGTCGAACATGGTCGACGCGTCGGGCTTGTACTTGGGGTTGATGTCCTTCACATCTTGCGGCTGGACGTCGGCCGTGGTGTAGGGCTTGTGCGAGTGGCACGCGAGGCAACCCTTCTGGAGGAAGAGCTCCTTACCGTGCTTGGCGTCGGACTTGGCCGGGGGATCGACGAACTCCTTGGGAGGCTGGCTCTTCGCGAAGAGGTAGTGGGTGATCGCCTGAATCTCGGCGTGGTTCTTGGGCCAGTCTTTGGGGCTGTCGTTGTTGGTGACCCCATAGAAGCGCGGCATGCGGCTGTCGGGGCGGAAGGCGTGAGGATCCTTGATCCACTTGAGGACCCAGTCCTTGGAGACCTTCGAGCCGATGTGGGCGAGGTTCGGGCCAACCTGCGGCTCCTCGCTCAGGTCGGGGCCAATGACCCCTTCGCCACCAATGTTATGACATCCCGTGCAGCCGTACTTCACGATCCGGTCGTACCCCGCCTGAAGCTTCTTGGCCTGGGGGACGTCGGTGATGAGGTGGTGGCACTTCAGGCAGCTTGATTCCTGGAACCGGCTCGGCAGCATCGGCTCGTCCCAGTGATGAATCTCGCGCCAGTTGTACTTCGACTCCCAGTGCTCTTTCTCTTCGAGGTCGTTAGGCTCGTGCGAAGCGTAGGTAAAGTCGGTGCCGGATCCTTGCCCACCGTGGCAGATCGTGCAGCCGAAGCTGTTGATGGGGTGCGGCCCGTTGCCGTCCAGGTAGAGGCCCGCGGGGACGATTTTGCCGGTCGGATCGACGGTCGTTGCACCATCGGTGAGATGCGGGTGTGACGCGAACGCGGGGTGCACCTTCACCATGTCTTGCCCCTCAGCATCCTTGTCGTAGCCGAGGCGGTCGATCCCCTGGTGGCACGTCGTGCACCGGTCGTAGCGGGGAACTTCCTTGAAGTTGTAGTTGATGGTGAGCTCGGGCAGGCTGATCTGCTGGATTTTCTCCGGCGGCATCAGGTCGATACCGGGCAACCCGCGGATCAAGGCAGCGATGCCGTTGTATTGCTGGTCCTTTTGGGCCAGCGTTTTCGCGACGCGATCGGCGTCGCGTGTCAGGTCATCTTTCTTCTTCTTCAGGTCGTCCACGTGCCCGAGCACGTCTTCGCGCTTGGCCTTCGCCTCGTTGAGTTTCTTCTGCGCGGCTTCATGCTCCAACGAAAGCTTGTCGTAGACCGCCTCCGCGGGTTCGATGGTCCCAACCCGGTAGAGCCGCGCCTGGCGATCCTCACCACGATCGATCATTCCATCGTAGAAGCTGCGCTTGCTGTCGAGCTCAGCTTTCTGAAACCGCTTCTGGTTGTCGAGCAGCGTGAACTCGCCTTCGAGGTGCTGGATCTCGTTGTCGATTTCCCGGAGCTCGCTTCGGTGTGCGTCCGCCGATTGCTCGGCCGCCTCGATCTTGGCGTTAAGGTCGTCGATCTGCGCCTGAGATTTCTTCTGCTGCTCCGCGAGCCGATCCGCCTTCGCCTTTTCGAGCTTGGCTTCCTCGACCTTGTGAAACTCGCGCTGGACTTGTTTCCAGGGCCGCAGGTGATCGGCCATGACCATCCAGACGATCGACAGCAGCATCGCGACGGAGCTGATCGCGAAGACGATATGCAGGTATGGCTGTTTGCGGTAAGTTTCTTCTGTCGCGGGCATGTCTTCGGTCCTGGGTATCGTTGGCTGAGCGGTGAGTTCGGCCGGCGACCGATCAAATATTGAAGAAGTATTCTGGGATCGCGATGATGTACTTGAGGTTGAGCGTCCAGCGCAGGACCATCTTGATGGGCAGGCTTGCCATGAAGAGGATGAGCCCGGCCAGAACGAAGTAGCGCAACCAGCCGCCCTGCGCGATCATCTTCTTGAACATCGGGATCTTGGCCAGGAGGGGCGGCACCAGCAAGAAGTAGGCGAGCACTACCAGGAAGCCGGGCGACTCGCGCTTCAGGATATTCTCCGGTTTTGCCAGCCCGAGCACCTGGAGCCAGACGATCTCCGAGAGGTTGACGTTATTGAGCGGGATGACCTTGTGGAGGTCCCAGTATTCATAGGGTCCGAAGAAATTCCAGTTGGGACCTCGCAGGAACGTGCCGAGCACAATGAGCACGACCCAGAGGATCAAGAACCCGTACTGGAATGTGATGTACGCGAACTTTCGCTGGCTGATGGTGTAATAGCCGTTCCCTGCCTTGTTGGTGTCGATGTAGGGGATGGCCATCAAGCCAACGATGATGAGCCCGGGGAGGACGACGCCGGCCATCCACGGGTCGAAGTACACCAGCATTTCCTGAAGCCCGAGGAAGTACCAGGGCGCCTTGGACGGGTTCGGGGCCACGGTCGAGCTGGCGGGCTGCTCGAGGGGAGCCTGAAGGGCGATACCCCAGACGACGAGGAAGATCGTCAGGGCCACCATGCAGATCAGCTCCGTGTACACCAGGTCGGGCCACGTGAGCGTCTTTTCGGGCTCCATCTCTTCGAGGTTCGGCAGGCCGAGGGCCATGCGCGAGTCGTTGATGTACGCGCGTCGCAGGGAGAGCCAGGTGAAGTAGCCGACGAGGATGATCATACCGACGATCGGCACGTTGTCGGGCTTGGTGACGATGTCCCGGAAGTCCCAGTCCGTCATGCTCAATCCGAACAGGACCAGGACGGCGTTGACGCCAGCCCAGGCGACGATCCCGTTGGACACGATCTTCCGGAACATCAGCATGAGAATGAACGCGATCGTCGAGAACACGAAGAACGTGGTCGGTCCGGAAACGGCATCGACGCCGTCGCGGATGAATTGCGGCAGGATCGCGGCACCGCCCAGGGCATAGGTGATACCCATGGCCTGGAACATGACCGCGATGATCGCCCAGATCAGCGTCCAGAGCGTCCGGTTCATCGGCTTGCCGAGGCCGATCGCAGGCTGGTGGTCATCCAGGCTGGGCCCATGAACCTCGGACCCTCGGCCATGCCCCGCATCATGAGCTTCTGCGAAATGGGCGGCGTCGGCTCCGGCCGTGAGTGCGACGACCACGTTTGCGAGTGCACACAGCGAGTAAGCGATGAGCGTGGCGTTGGGGAGCAGATCGCGGCCCAGGATCACCAGAACCGCCAGGCCGTAGAGCGCGAAGAACGCACCGACCAGCCAGTTAGGCAGCTTGCGCGTCTTCGGGGCGAGCCCGACGCGCGATGCGCCCTCGGAGACCAGTTCCATGTACGCGATGTACGCCGCCGCCGCTGCGTTCAGCACCGACGCGAGCAGAAAATACCAAGCGAGCCCGGTCATCACGCCGGGAGTCAGGTCGGGATGGTGCATGGCCGTTTCGTCGTGGCTCGTAGGGTTTGAAGGTCAATTCCGCCGCGCGCGGACCAGATCGAAACGGGGCCTCGACGACTCATCGGGCCCCGCAGCACATTCCAGTTCGATCCTACATCGGGCCGCTGATGCCGCCGTCCTTACGGACGCGCCAGAAGTGAATCATGATCAGGAGCGCAGCGGCCAGCGGGATCGCCACGCAGTGCAACACATAGAACCGGTTCAGTGTCATCTCGCCCACACTGCGGCCGCCCAATAGCGCGAACTTCGCATCCGATCCCGACGTGATCAGACTGACGCCATTGAGTTTGAGCAGCGACGCACCGGGCCCTTCGACACCTGCGAGCGGCGTCGCGCGGGCCATGTTGGAACCGACCGTGATGGCCCAGATCGCGAGCTGGTCCCACGGCAGCAGGTAACCGGTGAACGAGAGCAGCAACGTGAGCACCAAGAGCAGCACGCCGACGACCCAGTTGAACTCGCGCGGCGGTTTGTAGCTGCCGGTGAGGAACACACGGTACATATGCAGCCAGACTGTGATGACCATCGCGTGCGCCCCCCAGCGATGTAACTCGCGGAGGATGCCAAGCGTCGTCACGTCGCGTAAAGCCAGGATATCGTTGTAGGCATGTTCGAGCGTCGGCCTGTAGTAGAACATAAGCAGGACGCCGGTCACCGTTTCGACGATGAACAGGAAGAACGTCGTTCCCCCCATGCACCAGGTGTAGCTGAGGGCGATCCCCTGCTTGCGGACGCTGACCGGGTGCAGGTGCAGGAAAAAGTTCGTCAACATCACCACCACCCGGTTGCGACGATCGGTCGGCATGGGGTGGCGGAAGATGCTCTTCCAGAGTTGCGATTCGTAGATCTTGTCAGCGATACCCATGATCGTCCCTATGGTGACGGATCGAACCCGATCGAGGTTTCCTCGGAATTCCGTGCGTTATGCGGTTCCTCGAACCGAGACTTTCCCGGGGAGCCTCGGTTCGAGGCATGAGCGATCAAGCCTGGATGTAGCTGTCCGTGTCGGACCACTGCCCGAGCTCTTGCTGGAACTTCTGGCTCTTGTCAACGATGATCTGTCCGTCGTCGGCCACGGTCACCTTGAACCGCTCGAGCGGCCGGGGCGCGGGGCCTTCGAAGTTGATGCCGCTGATGTAGAAGCCGCTGCCGTGGCACGGGCATTTGAACTTCTGCTCGCCGGCCAGCCAGTTGGGCGGGCAGCCGAGGTGTGTGCACACGGACTGCAAGGCGTAAATGATGTCCTGTCCGTTGTAGCGGGTCGAGCGCACGACCCAGAAGCCCCACTCCGCCTTGAAGCGTTCGTTGACGTCCTCGGGGTCGAAGTTCGAGGGGAGCCCGATCTTGATGGTGCTCGGCGGCTCGGCGAGGACGTTCGGGAACATGAAGCGTCCCATCATCGCCGTGAAGATCGCGCAGCCGGCCGCGAACGTCGCCCAGGCAATGAACAGCCACGACAAGCAGACTTCAGCGGCCGCCTTGAAGAACTGCCGGCGCCGGGAGACGGGCGCTGTGGTGGCGGCCGCAGTCGCACCTGGGGTCGCCCGGCCGGGTTTGGGCAAGACGGTCGACGGCTTGACTTCTTTGGAAGCCGCCTTCGCCTTGGGAGGAGTGGCTTCGGCGAGCTTGGCCGCAACTTCCTTCTCTTTCTTGGCTGCCGTTTGACGCGCGGCTTCGGCGAGATCCTTGGGATCCGTGATCTTTTCCAGCGGCGGCAGGGCACGCGGCGCCGCTTTTGCGCCCGCAGCGGCTGCGGGTTTTGCCGCCGGTTTGGCGGCTCCTGCCGCCGGCTTCGCCCCTGCGGCGGGAGCGGCCCCGCCACCGCCGGACCGAGCGGCTGCGAGTTTTTCCTTGAGCGTCATCGGACGCCCGAGTGGTGCGGCCGGCGCGGGGACGGCACGCGGGGCCTCCGCAGGCGCCTCGGCCCCGGCTTCCTCCGTGACTGGAGGAGCCGCCGCCGCGGGCTTGGCCGCGGCGGGTGGTGCGCCCGCACCGCCTGCACGTGCCGCGGCGAGCTTTTCCTTCAGGGTCAGAGGACGGCCCAAACTGGAGGGCGTGGGCACGTCCGCGGCCGGCGCGGGCGCTGCTTCCATCGCCGCTGCCGGCTCCGGGGCCGACTCCTCCGCGGGCACTTCCTCGGCGCTTCCGCCGGAGGGCTGAGCCGCGCCCCCTTTACGTGCCAATTCCAGTATTTCTTTGACGCTCGGACGTTTTGCCATCGGTCAGTCCCAGCCTCTCGGGGAACCGCAATTCAAAAGCTCAGCGATTCTGCCATGGATGGACGCACGAATTGCAAGCTTGGGATCGCAAGCCGGGGCTCAGAAGCAAAGCCAGTGCCGTGGTTTGTCGGGTGCTCGACGATTTCGCTCAACCGCAAGCACGATAAAGGCTTAGCCGTTTCGGAGCCGTCGAGAACCTGCCCCGGCATTCTCGCGGTCGAGAAACCTCGCCTGGAGCCATTCCCAACAATGAGAACAACATCTTGTGAGATTGTCGGATTCGGCTGTGCACGGGGGAGAGTTGGAATCCCAATAGGGATCCAGGTGCTTCCGCCGAAGTGGGGGATAGAGTAGCAAGCGACGTTGCCGAGAGCAACCTAGTGCTGCCCGGTCTTTTTGCGAAGCACGTCTGCCGGCTCAGGCTGAATCGAAGACTTCAAGGGCGCTTGATACCTCATGGAGGCGCGCGTTCAAGTACGAACGGATCTCCTCGTTCGTCTTGAGTTGGAGCACCTGGTGGGCGAAGCGTTCGGCCTGCGCGGTCGTGACTGATGCGAGGAGCGCCTTGATCGTCGGTACGAACGCAGGGCTCATGCTGAAGCGTCGCAGTCCCATCCCGAAGAGCACGAGGACGGAGCGCGGTTGGCCCGCCATTTCGCCGCAGAGCGTCACTGGCGTACCGGTGCGCTGGCAGGCGTCGAGCACCATTTGCAACACCTTGAAAATGGCAGGGCTCAAGGGCTCGCACAGGTGAGCGACCTTCGGGTTGTCGCGGTCGGCCGCGACGAGGTACTGAATCAGGTCGTTCGAGCCGATGGAGATGAAGTCGGTTTCGCGCAGGATGGCGTCGACGCAGACGGCGGCGGCGGGAACTTCGACCATGACGCCGGTCTTCACGTCTTCGCCGAACGGAACCCCCTCGCGCCGGAGGTTCCGGCGCGTTTCTTCCACGATGCGGTTGACGACCCGGAGCTCTTCCAGGGTGGTGATCATGGGGAAGAGCATGTTCACTTTGCCGTGACGCCCCGCGCGCAGGATCGCGCGAATCTGGCGCTCGAACAGCCGAGGATGTTCGAACGACAGCCGGATCGAGCGCCAGCCCATGAAGGGATTGGCCTCGCTGCGCCGGCCGAGATAGGGCACGGTCTTGTCGCCGCCGAGGTCGAGCGTACGGATCGTGACAGCGCGGTTTGGCGAGTCCTCGATGATCTGGCGGTAGTGCTGGTATTGCTCTTCCTCGTCGGGGACGTCGGCGTGACTGAGGAAGAGATACTCGGTTCGAAAGAGGCCGACACCCGTGGCTCCGACTTTTTCGGCAGCCTGGGCATCCGCCACGTTGTTGATGTTGGCGAGTAGTTCGATCTGGGCGCCGTCCGCGCTCATCGCGGGCTGGTCGCGGTTCAGGACGAGCTTGTCTTTGAGATCGAAGAACTCGCGCTGCATTTTGCGATAGGCCGCGGTGGCCTCGCGATCCGGCCGGACGATCACGACGCCATCGCGGCCGTCCACGACCATGAGGTCTCCGGAGTGGACATCGTTGGTGATGCCGACGACACCGGACACGGCAGGAATCCCGCGACTGCGCGAGAGGATCGCGGCGTGACTCGTCCCTCCTCCGGTTTCGGTGACGATCCCGGCGATCGGGATGTTTCCCAGGCTCATCGCCTGGCTCGGCATGATCTCGTGCGCAACGAGAATCACCGGCTCCTCGCCGTTCTCGGAATTTGCCGATGGCTGGGAAAGCGGCGGGGCGGTGAGGTGCGAGCCAATGCGGGAGATCACATCGCGTACGTCCGCCAGGCGTTCACGGTAGTAGTCGTGTTCGATGCGCGCAAAACTTGCCGCGTAGCCCTGGAGAACAATTTGCAGTGCGGACAGCGCGGTGAGTTGCTGCTTCTCGATGAGGGCGCGGACGCGATCGAGCAGCCCGTGGTCGTTGACAATCTGGAGATGGCTCTTGAATATGTCGGCCTCAGCGTTGCCTAACTGCTGGGCAACCTTTGTGACGATCGCTTCCAGTTCGTGGGCCGACGTCGAGACCGCGTTATTAAACCGCTCGATCTCCGTGGGAATCAGCTTGGGATCGGCAAGCGTCTGCGGATCGCTGGTCCCAAAAACGGACTCAACGCGATACGCGATGCCGACAACAACGCCCGGACTGACCGCGATTCCCTTGTGCATAACACGCTCAGTCTAGCAGGTTCAGCGAGGTTGCGCGAAACTTTACCCGCCATGTCCCTGGTTGCCGACGTCAATTTTCGATCAGGCGATACACGACCAGCGTCGGTCACCACGCTCGTCGACAACGGTCCGGTGCTCGGTTCTCTCGCATCACTGCTCTCGAAATTTGAACAGGTGATGCGCGGGACGGAGCGAGGGGAATAGGACGATGGCCGACGATTAAATTTCTCTGACTTAGCAATTCTCATACCCCACCGCTTCAGATTCCGCAAGATGGCTCCCTCGCGGCCTGTCCGACCCCTAGGTCGGAGGTAGACTTCGGAACCTGGGCTCGATCGCGCACCGGGCATTCGCGCCGAGCGTTTCCACGTGAGGAAAGTGGGGGTCGTCGGTGAGGCAAGCCTGAGTTCCGCACCCACCCTGCGAATCCGTCAGGACGGTGGGCGTTCGTCCGAGCTGCCGGAGTCGGATCTTGTTGGGACCACTGGAGTCTTGCGTTCGTCGCTGACGAGTGCGGAGTTGGCAAAACGATCGAGACGAAAGGCGTCGAGCGACTGCGGGAGCGGAAGGACTCGACTCTCCAGGACGCACGCGCGCGCCCATGCGATGAAGGCATCGTAGTGGGCATCGCTGTTGAGGTGCCCGTACCAGTGCATTTCCTGGCCGGTCATGACGACGGCGACGTTCGGTAAGTCACACGGTCCGAGGCAGCCGGAGATGGTCAATTGCACGTCTCGGTTGAGCTTCTCCGCTTTCCAGATCGCTTTGATGCGCTCGACGGGCACAGCGGGTAGCCCGCGATCGGTCCGTCCGCAGCAACAGCCGAGGCAGAACAAGAGCTGGGCGGACGACTTGATCTTCGTCGTTAAAGGTGCATCAGGGCATGCGGTTTGTTCGTTCAAAACTCGATCCCCAACTGGGCCTTGATCCCCGATCGGTAGGGGTGCTTGACGGGCACCACTTCGGAGACGACATCCGCAGCTTCGATCACGAGCGGCGGGGCTCCTCGGCCAGTGAGGACGACATGCTGGCGCGGGTCGCGTGCCTTGAGGAAGTCGACGACGACCTGGGGATCGAGGTAGCCCAGCTTCATCACGACGTTTATCTCGTCCAGGATCACGATGTCATATTTGCCGGAACTAATGGCTTCTTTGCTAACGTCCCAGATGGAGAGGGTGGTGGCAATGTCCTGGGCGGGGTTCTTGGTGTCCCAGGTGAATCCGTCTCCCATGGGCCGAATTTCGATATCGGGGGCGAGGCGGTCGGCGAGCTTCTTCTCGCCCGTCTTCCACTTGCCCTTGATGTACTGGACCATGAAGACCTTGAAACCGCATCCGAGGGCGCGAAACGCCAGGCCGAGGGCGGCGGTGGTTTTTCCCTTGCCATCGCCGGTGTTGACGATGATGAGACCGTGCCTGCGTTTGGGATCGGGGCGAGGCGGTTCCGGGGTATCGTCGCTCATTGTGGGGCAACTCCGTGTTCGTAGAGGATTGCGTCAACCGGCCAGGAGCGCACGCCGGACGGCCTCGGGCAAACGCTTGCCGGCGAGGTCATCGAGGGCCTGAAAGTCCGCGTTCCACACCCGGGCGAGCCGGAACGCGAGCCCGAGCCGAACGGGCCCGGTCTCGGTGTCGATCACGAGGCCTGCGACCTGGGATTGGGCGAGCCTGCGCGCCTGCGCCACTGACTCGTTCTCCGGGTTGTTTCCTGGAACGAGCGCAACGTTAGCGCGCCCATCCGTTAAGAGCACGACAAGCGGCGCCACTCCCGGTTCGCGTTTGCGGACCGTGTTTACGACCCGTGCCGCGAGCTCGAGTCCATGCGGCAACGGCGTCGTGCCACCAACGGGCAGGGAATGAAGCTCACGTGCTGCCACGCGGACGCTTCGGGTGGGGGCAAGCACCAGCCGGGCGCCCGATCCGCCGAACGTGATCAAGCCAACGCGATCGCGCTGTTGGTACGCATTGACGAGCAAGGACAGAACGGCCGCTTTCGTTTCTGCCATGCGCCGCCGCGCACCCATCGAACGGCTCGCATCGACGACGAACAGGATCAGCCGCCGCGCGGGTCGGAGCCGGACCTTCTCACGAAGGTCGTGACCTCGCACGATCAACGCCGCACCATCGACGCGGCCTCGCGTCCTTTGCCAGAGGGCCGCGGCCCGGAGCGTCGCAACGAGTGCGGGATCGATCGCGCGGCCCTTCGGAAGGGCGGCGCGCACGTACACCCCGCGACGATCGCTCACGACGAGCTTACCTCGTCTCCCGGCGACTTTTTGTGACCGGCGCCTCGCGTTGAACACGAGGTCACGCGATGAGGCGAGGGGCTCCCCGGGAGCAATGTGCAGCGGGTCATTTTCGAGAGACTGTTGCGTGTCACATCCTCCCTCGTTTCTCGCGTCGGACATTGGCGACCTTGGACGCTCGGAATGATCTCGTTCGGGTTGACCAGGATTCTCGGCGTGTGGGTTTGTCGAGCCATTTCCCGAGGGGGGCGGCGTTGTCGGGGAACGCGGCGAGGTGCGGCGATGCGCCAGCGCCAGTTCGGCCACGGCCTCGACGTCGGCAGCCGTCACCGTCGTGCGTCCTTCGTACGCCGCTAACGCCGAAGCCGCTTTGTAAATGGTGAGGTCGGCGCGCAGACCGTCGGCACCGGCTCGGGCGCACAACGCGCACAGATCGTTCAGGACTGGCTCCGGGACGACCACAGACGGCAGGAGTTGCTGGGCGGCGACGATCCGTTCGCCCTCCCGGCGGTCGGCGTCAGCCCAACGGGCGCGGAAGGCGTGCGGATCGCTCTCGAATGCGAGCCGACGTCGGACGATCTCGGCGCGCGCGGTGGGGTCGAGCATGGGCTCGACCTCCACGGCAAGTCCGAAGCGGTCGAGGAGCTGTGGTCGAAGGTCGCCTTCCTCGGGATTCATCGTGCCGATGAGGACGAACCGTGCAGGGTGGCGAAACGTCATGCCTTCGCGTTCGACGTGGTTTACGCCCATGGCGGCCGCGTCGAGAAGCAAGTCGACCAGATGATCGCCCAGCAGGTTGACCTCGTCGATGTAGAGAATTCCCCGATGCGCTGCGGCGAGGAGACCCGGCTCAAAGTCGCGTTGCCCCGTGGAGAGCGCCCGCTCGAGATTCAAACTGCCGGTGACCCGGTCGTCGGTTGCGCCCACCGGTAGATTGACCAGCGAAACCGGTCGGCGCTCGAAACGTGTGTTTTCGGGCAGAGGCCAGCCAGTCACGTCTTCGCCCGGAGCGCGGTGGAACGGGTCGGTGAGACAGACTTCGATCTCGGGCAGCAGCGAGGCGAGAGCCCGCACGGCGGTGCTCTTGGCCGCTCCCTTCGACCCCTGGATCAAAACGCCCCCGAGCCCAGGGTGGATCGCCGCGAGGATCAGCGCCCGCTTCATGCCGTCCTGGCCGACGATCGCGGAAAAAGGGTACACAGCATCGGCGTGCATCGGCGGCTTAGCCCCTTTC
>DAIDJG010000323.1 GCA_027451445.1 Singulisphaera sp. | reverse complement strand
AAAATTGGGAAAAAATTGTGTCACGAAACGTGATGTGGATTACGGAGATTGGGGCGGAGGTGGGAGGGCGGAGGTGGGAGGAGACGGGGCGGGGCGCGGCGGCGGGTGGGGCTTCCGGTGAGGGGAGGGGCGCGGCGGCGGGGGCGAGTTGAGAGTGGAGCGGCATCTGGGATCAGGGTAGCGTGCTCGGTGGAACGGGGAGGGGATGGGGACTGTGGAAGTGGTTTTCTTTGTTGGGATTGGCGGGATGTGGGTTGGCGTGACCCAACATTCGGCGTCTGTGGCGTCGCACAACGCAGGGATGAAAACGGGGTGCAGCCGGGGGAAGATGGGAGAGTCGCCGGGCGATTCGAGGTCGGCCCCAGTCTGGCGCCTACGAGCCCGTGCGTGAACCTGACCCGGACGCCAGGTCGAGCAGCATTTACTTGGTTCACACTCCGAGCGGCCTCCCCAACAACCTCCTGCCGATTCAGCGGGTTGGGAGGGGGAGTTTTCGAAGGAATGGGGTTCGGGGGTAGACAGTGCCGCACTGGATCATGGTCCGGCTAGCGCTTCCGGCCTCGTGCCGCTCTGACGGCGTTAAAGAGGATGACCGGGACGATGCTGCTTGCGATCAGTGCGGTTTGGCTGGGGCCCTTGTTGATGACGTGAGTCCCGTATGGCAGGGTCAGTAGGGAAAAAATCGTCAGCCCGGCCATCCCGAGTGCGGCGTCTAACGCTAGCTTGAGCGCATCGCGGTGCTGGCGGTCGGCAATCGCCAGGAGGGCTCCGCATAGGAAACCGATAAGCGCGGCTCTTCCGTAAGCCAAGGCGGTGAAAATGACTAACATGCCTTCAGAAATCATTTCATTCCCACCTGTAGGCCGGGGCAGTTACTTGCGATTGCAGAGTGCTTTCACCTGTTCGAGAAAGTTCTTCCACTGGTCGTCTTCGAAAGTAGAGCCGAATGTGTTGAATTGCTTACTCGTTCTCGCGGTGGGATTGGCTATTGGGTTCAGCGCTGAGAGCGATCACACGGTCGCGGACTATAGTGTCGGTCGCCGCGCAGTCTTGCGTCAGCGAGGCCGGCGCGTATCCCTGCTTGGCGACGACGACACGAGTGCTTTGGCCAGTCGGGACGGTTCGAGAGATCCTCCCGTAGCTGTCGCTCAGCGGCGGCCCATCCTCTCTTGCCGTTCCTGCCGGGCTCAGAAGGGCTGACTGGATCGGTTTGCCGCTCCGGCCGAGCACGCGAAGGCGATAAAAACAGCGCTGCGGGAAGTATGTGAGGCCCGACTCCGGTTGGCAGTTCGTCAGTGTTACGTGAATGGCCACGGTCGTCCGCCACCGTGGAGTACCTTTGACAGTGGTGGCACCGCAGCCGTCGCCGCCAACGTGGAAGTGGACTGGGGCCGTCGCGGGCGAGTCACATATCCTCGCTATACCTTTTCCGTCGGTAGTGACCGATGCGAACTGCTGTCCGTTTTGCGTTGCAGCGACTGGCCTGGAGACGAGGGGTTTGCCGTCTGGCGAAGTCACGGTCAACTCGTACATGCAGACCTCCGTTGCCTTGGCATTCGCGGCGAGCCCGAGTGCGATGGTTAGGGTGAGCCGCAGAATGCGCACTCTTCGGGCTTTCTGGTTATTTGATGCATTTGGCATAGATGGCCTTGTTGTAGCCGGTGGGGTTCCCTCGATGGTTCGCCGATGCGTTCCCGCCGAGCGGCGTGTGTTCGAACTCGTGTAACAGAATGAGAGTGTCGGCTTGCAGCGGGCTCATGTTCGCCCCGAGGACTTGATTCAAGTACGTAAGGTAGTTGTAAGTGGTCTGCATATTCGTTGCGATATTCAGTGCCTTGACTGCTGCCAGGTTGTTCCAGCCGGGTGGAGGGTTGACAATGATGATGATTGCGCCGTCGGCGTTCTCTGCCGGCGGATACCCGCCTTGCGGGACGATCCTCCCGTATTCGTCCGGCCCTACAGAGAGTTGGCCGAGGTTCTGGGTCTGGAGCTGCACACTGGTGGCGCTCGACTATTGTGAATCGTTGAGATGCAGTCGTTCTTCGCGTGCCGTTTGATTTGGACCGCAGAGGAACGAGAAGGGGCGAGCCTCATGTCCCGGAGCAGTTACCGTGCCGCGGAGCGTGGCGCCCGTCCTCACAACCCTTAAGGCCCGCCCATAGGTGTCGGCGACGAGCGTGACGCGCGCCGGCGAGATCAGGCTGATGCGTGCTCCCGGGATCGGCGCGCCGCCGCGGTTGTAGACGTGGAGAACGATCTCACAGACGGGCACGGGGGGAGGCGGCGGTTCTTCGCCGCACGCCATGGGGTCGTAGGTGATGGTGAGGGTGTAGGACTGGTTCCAGCGGACCGGGACGTCGGCTACGGTGACGCTGTTACACATGGTGGTCCGTCCGACGGTCACCTCGACTGGCACAATACCCAAGTCGCAAAACTCGGCGTCACCTTCATATTCGTCTATGGTCGTGAGGCGGCCGTCGCGCTCCCGAACCGTGACGGGGGCAGCGATGCGCACTCCGGAGGGCGTGACGACATGGACACGGAGGCTGCAGGGAGGAGTGGCGGGCAGGGCAGGAGAGACGCCGAGAATCAGGGCGACGAGGCTGAGCAGTGTTCTTTTTTTTCGTCTCACTTTATGCAGTCCGTCAACAAGTTCTTCATTACGCTCTGCTTATCGGGATTTCCCCTTGCGCCGTTGTAGTGCGATAACTCGTGGAGGATGATGAGGTCGAGGAATTGACCCGCCGTCAGGCCCTGGTATCCAACGTAGTTAGCATACGCGGAGAGGGCTGGGTACGAGTGGGCTGCACCGTCAAGGGTCTCGGTTGAACTATTCGGATCCGCCCAGTCGATCACGGAGTTTATGACGACTGTTTGTGAAAGTGCATAGTAGCACCCGAGGGCGCCTGCGCACAGGTTCGACGGTGGTGGGGGCGTCCCTATGACTGAGCCGTCGTCTTGCGTCTGGAACCTCGGTGTTCCAAGGTCTCCAAGGCTAACTTTGGCAAGCTCTTTGATGTCGTTTTGCGCGTTGAGGAAGTCTTTGGCGCAGTTAGGCTTTTTCAGGTCGTCTGCAACGCGGTCTTTGGCGGCTACAAACGCGGATGGCGCGCCTCCGCCTGGCCGGCCGAAGCCCGTAGCGTAAAACTCCGCGAAGCCCGGGCAATTGCCGGGCACTGAGGCCCACTGGTCGGGATTCCAGCCCTCGTCGCTGAAGTAGCCGTCGATCCAGCAGGCCTCGTGGCCTGTTGGGTCGTTCACGTCCACCGGATCGTTGAGCACATACGCATACCGATTCCGGCTCTGGGGATTCGACGGGTGGGCGCTTCCACCGTACGGGTCGGGGGACATGAAGCGGGCTGTCACGTTGTTGTAATAGCGATTCCACGCGTAGTCGAGGTTGGACTCGGAGTCGCGGCGGTATGTCGCGAATTTTACGCGGTCGTTGGGGGTGGAGGTTTGTTCTTCGCCCCAGGGGAAGAAGGACGAGGGTGGAGGCGGTCTAGGGCTTCGCAGCGCCATGGTCAGAGCGATTTGACGGCCGAGTAGATCAGGTAGAACATGAAGGCAAGCGCCACGGCACCGAGGAGGCGAATCTGGAGCGTACCGGTGCCACGTTCATACCGCTCTGGACGGAGCGTACCCTTCGCTGAGATCCAGTCCGGAAGGGAGAACCATGTCTTGGGCGAAATGATCATTACGACGGCGTTGAAGACGCAGACGCAAACTACGGCCGCAACCAGGATCCATCCGATGAGGCGGGTGGTCAATGTGTGCAGTGCCATACGCAGAAGTTGTACCCGACGCTAGCCGAGACGGCGACCCTCGTGCCCGCTGAAACCCCGACGACGGCAGGCCCTGAGCCGGGTGAGATTGTGGCCGTTGAACCCGTGAAGAGGGTCGGCTGGTACGTGATGGTCGCGCTCATCCCGCTCGCTATGCTGTTCGGATTTTGGCCAGGGGGCACGTTGGTGAGCGAAAGCTGATAGCCGGAGCCGCCGAGTATTGCGAGGCCGCAGGCGGCGACAGGGCCTACGTAGAGCGATCCAGTTGACGGGACGAAAGAGATATTGCCGCCGATACCACAGAGGCTTCCCAAAACTGCTCCGATCGCTCCTCCGGCGGGTCCGAATAGACCTCCTACGGCACCGCCTAGGGCTATCCCTGGGAGACTCGAGGTGACCGTGGCGCTTGCTATCTGCCCGCCTTTGCCTCCCGCTGACACGCTTACCGTGTTGCTGCTGTTCGGGTCCCCAACGGTCTGCATTGGGCCGGTGGAGTTGCTGGAACAAGGTATTGGTGCGGCGGTGCTTGGGTCGTAGCAGTGGGTGCCCGTGACGTCGGCCGAGGTGTAGTTAGCGGTGGAGCTGGAACCTCCCGAGCTACCGTCGCCGCCAGTGCTGCCGGAATCGCTGTAAGGGGCGTCGCTGCAGCCGTCGTCACAGGCCGCGTCGTCGCGGCCGGTCGGGTCGTTGATCCCGATCGGATCATTCAGCACGTAGCTGTAGCGATTCCAGGACTGCGGGTTCGACGGGCTGGCGCTGGGTGAGTAGGGGTCGGGGGACATGAAGCGGGCTGTCACGTTGTTGTAATAGCGATTCCACGCGTAGTCGAGGTTGGATTCGGAGTCGCGGCGGTAGGTGGCGAATTTTACGCGGTCGTTGGGGGTGGAGGTTTGTTCTTCGCCCCAGGGGAAGAAGGTGGACGCGGTGGGGGAGGGGTAGAGGCTGAGGTCCTGGCGGACGCTGCCGATGTTGTCGGTGGGGGTGGCGGTGAAGCTGGTTCCCGCGGCTTGGCCAATCAGCCGCCCGGCGAAGTAGACGTCGGTGTCCACGGAGGTGACGGTAGCATAGGCGGGGTATTCGGTGGTGGGCATAGTGAAGAGGATTTTGTAGGTAGTGAGGCGGTGGCCGTCGAGGCGAGCGTGGCTGAGGAGGGTTTGGGAGGCCCGGCGGGAGGTGGAGGTGGCGTGGACGGGGGTGTTCACCGAGCACGCGGCAGCAGGGGTCGGAGGGGGACGCCGTAGAGGAGTGTTGGCAGGGAGCGGGCGAGGGGAGCGGCTGGTGGCGGATGAGGGCGGGAAGTGACTCAGCCGGTCCGTTGTCGGGACGCCCGAGCCAGGAAGACCAGGGATGCAACAGCCGCGACTCCCCAGACCAGCGGCGCTAGCGTCGCAACCAGCAGATTTGTTGCCGGGATGAGTCGAGACGCCAAGCTCAACATTAGCGCTAGTGCGGATGCTCCGAACACGATGCGGTCGGCCGGGAGCGGCGACCTGGCTGCAATTGAGCCAGCGATGGCCATTCCGGCAACCAGGCCAAAAATCATTACCGGGTCTGCCTGCCCATCCGGCTCGTGGACTGCCCTGAGCGAGGTAGTTGAACGGGGAAGCGCCGCGTAGATGCAAAATGACAGGGCGATTAGTAGCGCCACTCGGCTGTGCAGTACGGTTCGCTGCTGCTGGCTCACGACTATTGGCCTCCCGAATTCGGCTTGCAGGTGAGGTACGACCTTCCGATCATTGCCGCGTCCCAGACAATCGCGGTTCCTGTGTATATCCAGCCTGGGCCGGGGAGGAGGGTTCCGGCGCCCTGTTTGGCGATTACCGCTCCGATGTGAACCAGGAGTGTGACAGCCGTTCGGTCGTCGCCACCAATAAAGTTGTTGATCAGCTCGCCTGTCAGGCACGCCGTGAGGGTCGTTTGGGGCGTGGGTGTGTGGGACCCGATCGCTGAACCGATCTGATATCCGTTGGGTGGTCCGCCATCTGAACCCACAGGCGATCCGCTCGGGCTCCAGATCAGGATTCCGGGATAGCCTTGGGTGAGCAGTACAGTTTGCGTGACCGGGCTGCCAACGTTTGCCGATGGCGTCGTGGGGGATGTCGTTACACTAATCGTGTTGCTGGTGCTGGGGTCGCCAACTGTCTGCATCGGGCCGGTGGAGCTGCTGGAACACGGCGCTGGGGCGGCGGTGTTCGGGTCGTAACACTGCGTGCTGGTGAGGTCGGCTGAGGTGTAGTTTGCGGTGGGGCTGGAACCACCTGTTCCGCCATCGCCGCCGGTGCTGCCGCTGTCACCGTACGGAGCGTCGCTACATCCGTCGTCGCACGCCGCGTCGTCAGGCCCAGTTGGATCGTTCGCTCCGATTGGGTCGTTGAGGGTGTAGGCGTAACGGTTCCAGGATTGTGGGTTTTGGGGGTTGGCGCTGGCCGCGTACGGATCGGGGCTCATGAACCTTGCGGTTGCGTTGTTGTAGTAGCGGTTCCAGGCGTAGTCGAGGTTGGATTCGGAGTCGCGGCGGTAGGTGGCGAATTTTACTCGGTCGTTGGGGGTGGAGGTTTGTTCTTCGCCCCAGGGGAAGAAGGTGGACGGGGTGGTTTGGCCGAACTGGACGCTCAAGTCCGCCCGGACGCTGGCGATGTTGTCGGTGGGGGTGGCGGCGATGGCTGGGCTGAGGACCTGGGTGTCCACGCAGGTTACCGTAGCATAGACCGGGTTCTGGCCTGTGGGGCTGCCGCCGTGGAAGACGATCTGGTAGGTGGCGGAGGAGGAGGTGTAGCGCCAGCCACGGTGGTGGGCGGGGTTGTAGGCGTAGCTGGCGCCGGGGGCGGAGGTGAGGCGGTTTTCGATGTCGTAGGAGAAGGCGTTGCGGGCGGGGTCCTGGGTTTGGTTGCCGTTGGCGTCGTATTGGTAGCGGCTGATCTGGTTGTTGAGGTTGAGGGCTTGGGTGAGGGTGGGGGCGATTGTGCCGGCGGAGGCGTGGCATTCGGTGAAGGCGCTGACGGATGGGCGGGCGATCATTGTGGATTCTCTGGCGCTGCGGGGTTGGGGCGCAGGCAGAGCAAGGGGTGGTTGCATGGGGGCTGGAGGAGCGCGTATACTCTAGGTTCATGCGGCGCGGCTATTTCAGCTCGTTTCGATTTTGGTTCCGGTACGGAACCATGTCCTGACGAGTGGGATTGACGCGAAACGTTGTGAAGAAATCAGCGGCCCACTCGAAAGAGTGGGTTTTTCGTTTTTAGAGGGCAAGGAAAAATGATCATCTCCATGAAGCTGCATTCGACGAAAGAAGAAATCGACCAGGTGTGCGAGAGGATCCGCGACTTCGGCTACAAGATCCACGCGATCGAGGGCGAGGAGCGGGTTGTGATCGGGGTGGTGGGGATGGGGGACGTGACGGCGTGTCTGGAATCGGTGGAGGCGATGCCGCAGGTGGAGAAGGCGGTGCGGATCTCGGCGCCGTACAAGTTCGTGAGCAAGGAGTTCCGGACGGGGAAGACGCAGGTGCGGGCCAACGGGGTGGAGATCGGGGGCGATGAGTTCATCGTGATGGCCGGGCCGTGCTCGGTGGAGTCGGAGAAGCAGATCATGCAGGCGGCCGAGGGAGTGGCGGAGCGGGGGGCGAAGTTTTTGCGGGGCGGGGCGTTCAAGCCGCGGACATCGCCGTACGATTTCCAGGGGCTGGAGGAAGAGGGGCTGAAGCTGTTGAAGAAGGCCCGGGAGGCGACGGGGCTGGGCGTGATCACGGAAGTGATGAGCGACCGGGACGTGGACCTGGTGGCGGGCTACGCCGATATTCTGCAGATCGGGGCGCGGAACATGCAGAATTTTTCGCTGTTGAAGACGCTGGGCAAGTGCGGGCGGCCGGTGCTATTGAAGCGGGGGATGAGCTCGACGATCAAAGAGCTGCTGATGTCGGCCGAATACGTGGTGGCGCACGGGAACCCGGACGTGATTTTGTGCGAGCGGGGGATCCGGACGTTTGAGACGGTGACGCGGAACACGTGCGACATTGCGGCGATCGCGGCGCTGAACGAGCTGACGCATCTGCCGGTGATTCTCGACCCGAGCCACGCGACGGGGAAGCGGAGCCTGGTGCCGGCGCTGTCGCGCGCCGGGGTGGCGATCGGGGCGGACGGGCTGATTGTGGAAGTGCATCCGACGCCGGACAAGGCGGTGAGCGACGGGGCGCAGTCGCTGGACCTGAGCCAGTTTGAGCGGATGATGAAGGAACTGGAGCCGTATGTGGCGCTGTGGAAGGCGTCGCGGGTGACAGAGGCGGCGGTGGCAGTGTAAGCTGCAAGCGGGTGCGGCCGAGCTTACATCCATGGCAGTTGGTGTTGGGACTGGTGGCGGTGTGCGCCGCGACGCTGGGGCTGTTGTACTGGCTGAGGCAGGGGGCGGGCGGGACG
>DAIDJG010000322.1 GCA_027451445.1 Singulisphaera sp. | reverse complement strand
GCAGCGCCGCGAACGGATCGTCGCACTCCAGAAGGCTCTGTCCCAGGTTCGTCTGCGCCTCGGCCGACGCGGGGTTGATCCGCACCGCGGCGCGGAAATGTTCGAGAGCCTCGAGCCGTTGACCAAGCGCTAGCAGCGCATTGCCGAGATTATTCTCGGCCTCTGCGTTCGCAGGCCGTAATCGCAACGATTCGCGAAAGCACTCGCATGCCGCCGACGCTTGCCCTTGTGCGAACCGGACAACCCCCAGGGTATTGAGAACCTCCGGAGAGTTGGGTCTGAGACGCAGCGCCTGTTGGCACGACCGCTCGGCATCGCCCCATCGTCCGAGGATGCGATAGGCATCGGCGCGAATGGCATGGAACACGGCCGTCTGTGGACGGACGACGATCGCGCGGTCAATCAATGCCAAGGCGCGTGCAGGCTCACGGGTCTGGAGCGAAATGACGGCGAGGAGGTGGAGCGCATCCGGGTGGTTTGGCTCCTGATTCAGGATCTCCTCGTAAAGCCGGGCCGCTTCCCGCAAACGGTGTTCGCGGTGCAAGGCCAGCGCCCGTTCGAGTACCTGCTGGACCATGGGCCGACCGCTCCCCCACTGGACAAAACGCCGGGACGACTGTTCGGGGGGGCGTCTTTCATCATTAGCGACGTTCTTGAATGTACGACCCCAGATTTCATGCCGTTTCGAAGAAAGCGGGCTCCCCGAAGGGAACATCGACCGGTTTACCAGGCTGAATGAGACGGCTAAGATGATCGCGAAAAACGTGTTGGGGTCTTCCCTCGAGGCCGAACAACGCCGGGAGACGCGAACCATGGCGCTGACGTTCGTGATGTTCACCAAGATGCTTCAGGAGTTCTCGATCGCAGAAGCTGCGCGGCGGATCAAGGCGCTCGGGTTCGATGGCGTCGACCTTACCGTTCGGCCGGGCGGACACGTACTTCCCGAGAAGGTCGAGAAAGATCTCCCGGTCGCGGTGGCGGCGATCCATGCGGAAGGGCTCACCATTCCCATGATGAGCACCGCCATCACTCGCGCGACCGATCCGCACGTCGAGGCGATTCTCGACGCCGCAGCGCGTCAGGACATCCGACGGATTAAACTTGGTTATTGGAATGCCCAGAAAGGCAAGCTTCGGGAAGCGATCGATAATGCACGGACCGCGCTCGATGGTCTCGAGCGACTTGCCGAGTCCCGGCAGGTGACGCTGGGGATTCATAACCACAGTGGCCCGGGCTACGTGAATTGTCAGCCGGCGATCATCGCGACCCTGTTGCGCGATCGTAATCCGAAGTATGTTGCCTCGTACTTTGACCCGGGCCACGCGGCCGTTGAAGGGGGCAGCGGGGGCTGGCGCCAGAATCTGGAACTGCTCGGCCCTCAGATCCGGCTCGTCGCCGTCAAGGATTTCGCCTGGAAGTCCGTGCCAGGAAATCCCAAGAAGGTATGGCAGGCGGAGCAGGTTCCGCTCGTTGATGGGCTCGTGGCCTGGTCCGAGGTTTTCGCGGCTCTCGACGGCCTGCATTACGATGGACCGGTCTCACTGCACAGCGAGTACAAGGGAGCACACAGTTGGCGTGACCTGACAACTCCCGAACTGATCGAGCAGACCGCCGCGGACCTTGCCTTTGTGAAGCGGTTGGTGTCCAATTCGCGCGCGGGCTGACGATTCTTTTTGTTGGAGAGAACCTTCGAGTTTGCATGCTCGTAAAGAAACTGCGTTTCGCGGTGTCACAAATGCGCGGTGAACATCGTATGGCCAGTGTTGCATCCATGCACGGAGTCCTATCAGGTCGCGCCGCGCTCGGAGCGACCCCTCCGATCGGACCGTGACGTCGAGGATTGACCCGTTCCTGAGTCGTGTCCCTAAGGGTCAATGCCAGGACAACTTAAGTCGTGGGGTGGCCTTTTTGAGTACGGTCTCGAGCGGAAAGCAAGTCCGCAGCAAATTGCGATTACGTTAGTTATGTCGGAGGGCGAGCGCCTCGATTGCGATGATCGACGAGGGTCTCCCCGATCACCGGAGGCGCGACGTTTTTCGTGGAGCGGTGGTCCATTCGAGTGGCACATCAGTCGGAAACCATGACCGGTTGTTGCGCAGCGCAGCGTTTTTCCCACACGATTGATTCAAGAAATCTCCCAACGGAGCCGATCGGCGTGACTGGAGGGCCTGTCTCCAACGGATCTGGATACAAAACGCCTCCTCGGCTACGATGGTGAGGCTTTATCGTGGATGGGTCTCCCTTCTTAACACACGGACACTTACGACCTAGCCGGACTCGGAGAAAGCACGTGGGACCGTACCGACGTCGCCTGCCAGTTCTGGATCTGCTCGAGGAGCGAACGCTCCTGAGCGGCTTCACGCAACCGGCGTCGGTCTACGTGCCCTGGGGACCCGCGCCTCGGGGAGCTGAGTATGCGAGCCCCGTGGAGGGTCCGAATAACGCCGAGTTCCGTTCACCGGCCAACAGCTTCTACCGGTCGGATGGGCCGACATACGTCACGCCGATCGCTCCGGAGGGCGATGCGTCCGGAAATAACCACGTCGAGCATGTCGCCACGGTGATTCACCCGGTTGCGACCGAGGTGTCACCGTCGGGCGGCCCGACGGTCGGGTATGTCTCGACGATGCTCCATTTCAGAGGTCCTTATCGTCAGGGACCGGAGTCGCCGTCTTCGGGCGGTTCGTCCGGGACGATGGTTCCGCCGGAATCGAACACGGTAACATCGACGCCTGGTGAGGGCGGCGTGACGGTCATTTATGCCGAGCCGCCGACCGAGTCTTCCGTAGGCATGCCTACGGAAAGCGTCTCCATTCTCATCGTCCATCCCCCCGTGGAGCATTACGCGACTGCGGGCGCCAATGGCGGGTCGAAATCGGCGGGCGAATGGCTGCACACGCCGCCTCTTTTCTCTCCGTTTGTCTACGACGAATCTTACGCTCCGACCAACGTTACCAGCGCGGCGTATGTCGCGCCGAACGGGCCGAACCTTCCCACAATCGAGATTAGTGCGAGCGGGCCGGCCATCCGTGCCGCGCTGACCAAGGTGGCTTATCAGAATCAAGGTGGACACGAGTCCGACCCGACGATCGAAAGCCAGCCCGACTCACCGACGATCCCCATGCGCGAGGGGCGCGAAGTGGCGGTTGTGATCGGAGGGATGACGACTGGCGTTGGAGGGGCCGTCGCGGCCGTTTTGGCGCTGCATGATCCGTCCTTTGCCAACGAGCTTTTGAACCAGGATTTTGATCGGTCGCATACGCGTGCGGCGGGTCCGCTCAGAGTGTCGTCGGCTGGCGACGACTTTTTGAAGTATTCCGAAGATGTGAAGAGTGCCTCGCCGGCGACTGCATCTCAGGCTGTGACCGTACTTCGGCCCGCACTTCGGTCGGAAGAGCCGGAGCAGGCCGAGTCGGAACCTGAACGGCCTGTGCCTCAAGGCCTCGGGTTGATCGCAGACCTCCTGCCGTTCGACGGGTCGGCGGTGGCCAAGGCCGTGGACCGTTTCTTCGAGCGGTTTGAGGACACGGATGCTGATTCCGCAGCCAACGAGGAACAGGCGACGCTCAACCCGCCCCCGTTGATTTTGATGCTCGCTGTGAGCGGGCTGGAGTGGGCACGCCGTCGCTTGCGCCGGCGTCGTGAGGAGACGCTGCACGCCAGGCCGCGACGGCGCGACGGGGGGCTCGAATTCGAGGAGTCCTTCGGGTCGTCCGGTCCCTGGTCATCGAGACTTTCATGAGTGAGAATCACCTCGACGAGTTGATCACGCGCCTCAATGACGGGGATGAGCAGGCTGCGGAGCGGGCCTTTCTCACCTACGAGCCTTATTTGCGAATGGCCGTTCGCCGTCAGTTGACGGGTCCCTTGCGGGCGAAGCTCGACTCGATGGACATCGTGCAATCGGTCTGGGCCGACGTGCTGGGGCGGTTCCGCGCCTCGGGGTGGCGGTTTGCCGATCGCGATCATCTCCGGGCGTTCTTGTTGCGGGCGACGCACAACCGCTTGATCGATCGCCGTCGGCAGCATCACCGCGCCCTCGAGCGCGAACGACCCCTCGAGGATTCCGGAATTGAGGGATACCTGGGCGCATCGCAGGCGCGGCCGAGCGAAGAGGCGCAGGGGCACGAGCTTTGGGAACAGATGCTCGAACATTGCCCGCCGGCCCACCGCCAGTTGTTGATCATGCGGCGCGAAGGGCTTTCGCTCAAGGAAATGGCCGCACGTTCCGGTTTGCATGAAGGGAGCGTGCGGCGGATCTTTTACGACCTGGCGCGGCGCCTCGCCGCGACCCGGGACGAGGCTTCGCCTCCCTCCGTCGATTCGGCGTCCTGAGTTTTCGCCATGCCGAACTCTACCGCTCAGCCCGTCAACCCGCCGTCGAGCCAGGGATCGCTCGGCGTGACGGTCCAGGTCGAGGCGCTGGCGGCGGCCTGGAGACGGGGCGAGCGTCTGGCGGTGGAAGACGTGCTGCGGCGGTCGCCCGTGCAGCGCACCGAAGCGGCGATCCGTTTGATTTACGAAGAGGTCAGCCTTCGGCGCGAGGCGGGCGAGGAAGTTGCCACGGCCGAGGTCGTCGGCCGGTTTCCGCAGTGGAAATCCGAAATCGAGCTCATCTTCGGCTGTGACCGGCTGCTCGGTCCGAGAGTTGCCGCGCGCTTTCCCGAAGTTGGCGAATCGCTGGGCCCGTTCCGGTTGCTGGCGGAGCTCGGCCGGGGTGCGTCGGGCCGCACGTTCCTCGCGGCTCAGCTCGAGCTCGCGGATCGGCCCGTGGTGCTCAAGGTGATCCCGAGCGATCAGGAAGAGCACCTTTCGCTGGCCCGTTTGCAGCATACCCATATCGTCCCGCTCTTCGCTGAGCAGTCGTTCCCCGAGTGCGGCTTGCGGGCCCTCTGCATGCCGTATCTGGGCGGTACGAGCTTTTCCCGTTTGCTCGACACTTTGGCCGACATTCCGCCGCCCCAGCGCAGGGGCTGGCATCTGGTTGAGGCGCTCGACGCTCATTCGCAACCCGGTGCGACCGGTTTTGGAGGGCCGTTTCGCCGTTCGCTCGAGCAGGCAACGTACGTGGAGGCGGTCTGCTGGATTGGGGCGTGCCTGGCCGACGCGCTCGCGTATGCTCATGATCGCGGCTTGCTTCACATGGACATCAAGCCGTCCAACGTTCTCGTCACCGGCGACGGCCAACCGATGTTGCTCGACTTTCATCTGGCCCGTGGCCCCATTGCGCCGGGGGCTTGGATGTACGAACGGCTTGGGGGCACGCCAGGGTGGATGTCGCCCGAGCAGCAGGCAGCCCTTTCTGCGGTGAACGAGGGCCGCGGGATTCCGTTGGCGGTGGATGGCCGCTCGGACCTCTTTGCCCTGGGCATGCTGATGCGGGAAGCGCTCGGGCAGGGTGCCAAGCAGCCGGGAACCCGGCTGCGCAGCCTTAATCCGGCGGTGAGTGTGGGGCTCGAGGAGATCATCAAGAAGTGCACCGCGCGCGAGGCGAGCGAGCGTTATCCGAACGCGTCGGCCCTGGCCGACGACCTGCGCCGGCATCTCAATCACCTCCCGTTGCGCGGGGTGCCGAATCGCAGCCTGACGGAGCGTTGGAGCAAGTGGCAAAAGCGGCGCTCCGGTTCTTTGACGCGTGCCGCGGCGGTCTGGACGACCGTGGCGGCGCTCAGCGTGACGCTCGGCCTTGCTGGGTCGTTCTATGTCCAGCGAGTCCGGGAGGTCGAAGCCGTGCTCAAGGACGCGCGCCGGTTTGTCGCCGAGCACCAGTACGACGACGCTTTGCGCCGGCTCGACCGCGGCTTTGAGCTTGCCCGGTGGATGCCCGCCACCGATCGGCTGAAGCATGCCCTGGACGCCGCAAAAGCGCGGGCCGAGCGCGGACGGAAGGCAAGCAAGCTGCACGAGCTGGCCGATCTGATCCGTTACAACTACGGGCTCACGCCGCCGTCGCGCGACGAGGCCCAGAGGCTCATCCACGACATCCGGGCGATCTGGCAGGAGCGCGATCGCCTGGTCCAGAATGCGGGGGCGCCGCTCGACCTCAAGACGGAAGCGGGTGTGCGAACGGACCTGCTCGAACTCGCACTGGTCTGGGCCGATTTCCGCGTTCGCTTTGCGGCACCTGAGGAACGCGCGGCGGCGTCCGCAGAGGCGCTGCGCGTGCTTGACGAGGCTCGCGAGCTGGCCGATCCCAGTCCGGCGCTCGATCGCGAGCGCCAGGCACTCGCCGCCGCATTGGGGATCGCGCCGTCATTGCCGCGGCCGGTGCCCGAACCGAAGACGGCCTGGGAGCACTACGATCTCGGGCGGTCGTATCTCCGCACGGGGCAGATCGAGCAGGCTTCGAGGGAATTCCAGAGGACGCTCGACAAGAAGGAGGACGACTTCTGGCCCAATTTCTACTTCGGCCGCTGTGCCTTCCTGCTCGGCCGTTTTGAAGAGGCGGTGGCTGCGTTCGGTAAGTGCATCGTGCTCGATCACGACCAGGCGGGGTGCCATTACAATCGAGCCCTCGCATTCGAAAAACTTGGTCGCACTGAGGCCGCGATTCACGATTACGACCGAGCCCTCGAACTCGATCCCCACCTTACCGCCGCGGCGCTCAACCGTGGGATTCTTGCCTACAAGGCGGGCCGTCTCAAGGACGCCATCGCCGATTTTCAGCACGCGATCGGCTCTGCCGCTGACGCTTCGACCCGCGGGTTGATCCACTACAACCTCGCCCTGGCCTACCTCGATCTGGGAGACCACGAGTCCGCTCTCAAAAACGCCGATCTTGCGGTCCAGGAGGGCGAGCCCAACGCGCGAACGCTCCGTGATCGTCTCCGACGCAGCCGGTAAAGGTCCGGGTGCTAGAGAAGCACGTCCCGCAGGCTTGTCAGTCCAACCGGTTCCCGACTCGCGAATGGTTCCGCGTGGCGTACTCCGGCCAGGTGTCCCCAGTAGCGGGTGCGGTCGCACACTGAGTCAATGACACCAGGGACGCCCTCGGGCTGATTGTCGACAAGCTGCGAGCGATAACAGCGCAGGGCTTCGAGCTTGGCCCCGAGCTGATCAGAGATATCGAGGACCAGGCTCGGACGTTCGGCGATACGCAAATGAACGCTGAAGTAATAGAAGATGCGTGACGGATGAAATGGCGCTCCGGGAATGTCGCTCTTCGAGAGTTTGCTCCAGAAGCGGGCATCCTCCACGAGCTTCGTCGCGGCGGTGTGGTCCGGATGGGCGTCCTCCCAGAATGGGGCAAATAAGATCCTCGGCCGAACGGTGCGGAACACGGCGGCGAGGGTGCGGCGATTCGCAAGCGACGGCTCCAGGCTCCGGTTGGGTAGGCCGAGGTTCTGTCGCCAGGGGTTGCCGAGGGCGGCATTTGCGGCAGCGGTTTCCTGAACCCGGCGTTCGAGCGATCCGAGTGGGGTTGGCTCGCCACTGGTCAGGTCGAGGATTCCGACCTTCCAGCCTTGACTCAAGAGGCGGACGATCGTCCCTCCCACGCCCAGCTCGGCATCATCCGGATGAGGCGCGATCACGAGGGCATCAAGCATGGTCGAGAATCTCTGGAATTCGAAGGTCTTGGGACAGGAATCGTCGTTCGTGTGGAGAATCGGCCTCTCGCGTCTCGCCGATTCCCCTCGCGCCGACGCTTGTGATACAGTAGGGAATAAAGTGCGAAGAAGGAATGTGAGCTTCGCGGAGAGAGAGCGCGAACCGCCGGTCAGGCCGAGCGGGTTTACGAGGAGATGAGTCGGATGCCGGGCTTCGTCAAGATGGCAACCTTAAACGAGCTACCCCCGGGGAGTGCGAAGGAAGTGGAGTACGAGGGCAGGATTTACGCGCTCTTCAACGTTGGAGGGACGATCTCGGCCATTGACGGAATCTGCCCTCACCAGGGCGGGCCGCTTGCCGATGGGCCGCTCGAGGGAACGTGCGTCACTTGCCCCTGGCACGGCTGGCAGTTCGATGTCCAGACGGGGAAGACACCTCTGGGCACGCGGATCAAACAAGCGGTCTATGAAGTCAAGGTTGAGGGTCAGGACGTGCTGGTAGCCGTTGTCTGACGCCTTGGTTCCCCCCGTCTGAGGCGCCTCGTGGTGGTCGCTCTCCAGTCACCCCGCGTGCCTCAACATCTTGCGCGACAGGACTCGTGACGCACTTTCGACCGTTCCGCAACGGCGACCCGCCTGCCTTGGCCGCGCTCTGGAACCGAGGGGTTCCCGAGTTCGCAACGGCGTGCCCTCTGAGCGCGCACGAATTCGACGGCCAGGTCATGAACCGCCCGCATTTCGAGGCCCAGGGCTTGATCGTGGCTGAGCGAGGTGGCCGCGTCGTCGCCTTTGTCCACGCCGGATTCGGACCCGAAGAGCCGATCGGTCCGCCGCATCGCCTGAACCGGTCGATGGGTACGGTCGCCATGCTCGTCGTGGAGCCCGGTCTCGATGACGCCGAGCTCGAGCAGAACCTGATTGACGAGGCCGTGCGTTACCTGCGGCGGCGGGGTGCGGAGGTGATCTACGCGGGGGGGCAGTATCCTCTCAACCCATTCTACTGGGGGCTGTACGGCGGTAGCGAATGGGCCGGTATCCTTCCCTCGCAAATGGCCTTCAATCGCGCCGTGCGCCGCGCGGGGTTCGAACCGGTCTCAGAGACGGTGCTGATGGAGGCGGACCTGACCGGTCCTGAGTCGCGCGACCCTCGTGGCTTCCTGATCCGCCGGGCGACGCGCGTCGAGATCGAGGACGACGAGCTGCCGCGCAACTGGTGGGAGGCTTACGCCTTTGGCGATTTCCGCCCCACATGCTTCCGGCTCCTGGCCAAGACCGACGACTATGAACTCGCACGTGCGACGACGTGGGACATGAACTGGTTCGGCCGCTTCGACGGACGCTCGCGTCTTGGGCTGATCGAGATGGAAGTGGCGTCGACGCACCGGCGCAAAGGATTCGGCCGTCACCTCGTCGGCGAGATCCTCCGCCAGGCGCGGGCTGACATGACGTCGGCCGTGGTGCTACAGACACGCTCGACCAATGTCCCGGCACTTCAACTGTACGAGTCGCTCGGCTTTCAGCGCGTAGGGACGACCGTGCTCTATCGGCTGCCGGCTCAATCGTGACGAAATAGGAAGACTTGGGAGCGGATCACAGTCCATGGCCAACGCGTCGGGCCCGACTTCCCAAGACACTCGGATCGTACTCGCCCCGATCCGCTGGGAGACGTATGAATCGCTGGCCCGTGATCTGGTCGACAACCCGATCCGTATGACGTACGACTGTGGGACATTGGAGATCACGCAGCATCCCCATCGGCATGAGTCGTTCAAGAAGAGGTGTACCCGTCTTCTCGACGTGCTGACCGAGGAACTCGATATCCCCGTTCGCTCCGGCGGGTCGGCCACATTCCAGCGAGCCGATCTTGAAAAGGCGCTCGAGCCTGACGCATGTTACTGGATTCGGAACGAGCCACTCGTGGGTCTCAAACCGGACATCGATCTCACGGTGGACCCTGCCCCCGATCTGGCGATTGAGATCGACCTCGGCCACAGTTCGGTGAATCGGAAGGGCATCTACGCAGCTCTTGGAGTCGCAGAGCTCTGGGCCTTCGACGGGGACACGCTGAGCGTTCACAGGCTGCAACCTGATGGAACGTATATGATCCAGGAACAGAGCGCGATTTTCCCGTTTTTGCCGCTCACCGAGTTCGCTCGTTTCCTCCATCTGTTCGCATCCGAGGGAGAAACTCGCGTCGCGCGCGCGTTTCGTTCCTGGGTTCGTGATGAGATCGCGCCGCGGTACCAGGCTTGAGGACGTCCTATTGCGTGGCATCACCTCTTGATGACACGGCGTTCGATGTTACACTTCTTCCAGCCCCCTCACGGCCGGATTGCACGGCCAACCTTTCCTCCCGGATCGTCGTGAGAACGGACCACTCATGGGACGCCGCACTCTCAATCGTCACGAGCTCCGCGCTGCTGCGGAGGCTGCCGAGGCGCTCGGTATCAACACTCCTCCCGAACGGAAGCCGCGCTCCGAACCAACCGAGCGAAGGCCAAAGCCGGCGCCGGCGGCGCGGATGCGTGTCGTCTGGGCGGTGTGTGACCTCGGGGGGCGGACCGTCGCCACGTTCGAGTATCCTCGGAAGGCTGATGCCGAGGCCTTCGCCGCGGACCTGAAGGCGAAAGGGAAGGGGAACCACTTCGTCCGGTCGATCAAGGAAATGATGGGCTAAGAGCCAACGCTTGTGCGGTTTACCGCTCGTGCCTGCTCCAACTCCCCGCGGAAGTGGCCGGGCGACCAACGCTCCATCCACCACTCAAATGGTCCAGGTAGCCAGTGCGCCAGCGTGACCGCGATCCACGCCTGGAAACTGGGTAAGCGGAACGCGCGGGGGCGATCGAGCCCCCGCAGGAGGGATCGGACGATCTTATCCGTCGGCTCGCCGTGGTGGACGCGATCGGTCCGAGAGGGTTCTCCCAAGGCCACGGCCGCGAATTCACTCTCCGTCCGTCCAGGGCAGGCTGCCCAAACGCGCACACCGGTCCCCCGTAGCTCGTACCGCAGACATTTGACCAGGCCGTTGACCGCATGCTTGCTCGCCACGTAGACGGCCGAGTAAGGGATGCCGACGAATCCAAGCACCGACGAAACCTGGACGATCTGGCCGCTGCCGCGGGCCTTCATATGGCGTGCGGCTCGTTGACTCAAGTCCATGAGCGCCATGACGTTGACTTCGATAATCTGACGCACGCTCACCGGGTCCTGGTCGGAGAAATCCGCGTAGTGGCCCAATCCGGCGTTATTGATCAGGACATCGAGTCCGCCCGGGAGGGCTTCCGCCTGCTCCCACAGTCGGGCACGGAACGTGGGGCAAGCGAGATCACCAGCGCAAACCACAACGCGTCCTGAGGGGAGCTCGGCCGCCAGGGCCTCGAGACGCTCCTGACGGCGTGCCGTGGCGAGGACGGTCATGCCGCGCTCCAACACAAGCTGGCGGACGAATTCGCGTCCCAGACCGGCGGAGGCACCAGTGACGAGGGCGGTTTTCAGCATCTTCGAGCGAACTCCCGAAAGGCCGGTTGTGTCAGCGTCGCGGCGCCCGTTCAGCCCATCGCGGGTTGTTAGAGGGCGGTCCATGCTTTAGAATCACGGTACTTGTCTTTGTTCGCAACCCCGCGCAGGAATCGAAAAGAGAGGATCGTCCGCCGTGTCTACCATCGACCAGCAGACCACGACCACCCGGAAACCCTTGACCGGCGCCGATGTCCTGGTTGAGTCCCTGGTACTCCATGGCGTGGACGTCCTCTTCGCCTACCCCGGCGGCGCGAGCATGCCCATGCACCAGGCGCTCACCCGCTACCGAGACCGGGTGCGCACGATTCTCCCCCGGCACGAGCAGGGAGGGATCTTCGCCGCCGAAGGGTACGCCCGAGCCACCGGTAAGCCCGGCGTCGTCATGGCGACCTCCGGGCCTGGCGCCTTGAACCTCGTGACCGGCCTGGCCGACGCCAAGATGGATTCGCTGCCGATCATCGCAATCACCGGGCAGGTCCCCACCCACGTCATTGGCACCGACGCGTTCCAGGAAACGCCGATGGTCGAGGTCTGCCGGGCGATCACCAAGCACCATTACCTGGTGCAGAATGCTCGCGACATGGCGCGGATCGTCAAGGAAGCCTTCCATATCGCGAGCACCGGCCGGCCGGGCCCCGTCTTGATCGACGTTCCCAAGGACATTCAAAACACCCTGGTGAACGACCCCGATTACGACGTCCCGATGGACCTCCCCGGTTACCGGCTGCCGCCGGCCCCCGCCCCGGAGAAGATCCGCGAGGCGCTCGCGGCGATCAAGGCGAGCCAGAAGCCGATCATCTACTGCGGTGGCGGTGTTGTAGCCTCGGGTGCGGCGGAGGAATTGCGCGAATTCGCGTCCAAGACGGGCATCCCCGTGGGCATGACCTTGCAGGGGCTTGGGTCGATCCCCAACGATCACTACCTGTCGCTCAACATGCTTGGCATGCACGGCACCGTGTATTCCAACTACGCGATCAACGAGGCCGACCTGCTCCTGGCCTTCGGGGTTCGGTTCGACGACCGCGTGACGGGCAAGCTCAGCGAGTTCGCGAAGCACGGAAAGATCATCCACGTCGACATCGACGCCTCGGAGATCAACAAGAACAAGCCCGCACACATCGCGATCAACAGCGACGTCCGCACGTTCCTGAAGGCGGTTAACCCGCTGGTCGAGGCGGGCGACTGGCGGGCCTGGCACAAGCAGATTGATGCCTGGCGCGCAAGCGACCCCATGACCTACGACCAGCGCGACGACGCGATCATGCCGCAATACGTCCTCGACCAGTTCTCGAATCTGGCCCAGGGCGAGTTCATCATGACCACCGGCGTCGGCCAGCATCAAATGTGGGCCGCGCAGTGGACCAAGTTCACCAAGCCTCGCACCTGGATCACCTCCGGCGGTCTGGGCTCGATGGGCTTCGGCCTTCCCGCAGCATTGGGTGCGCAGGCGGCGTTTCCTGACGCCTTGGTCGTCGACATCGATGGCGATGGCAGCTTCGTCATGAACATCCAGGAACTTGCCACCGCGCATTGTGAGAGCCTGCCGGTCAAGGTTATCCTCCTCAACAACCAGCATCTCGGCATGGTCGTGCAGTGGGAAGACCGCTTCTACGCGAGCAACCGCGCCCACACCTACCTCGGCCCCGTCGACCACCCCGAAGCCATCGGCCAGGGCGAGGGCGACCTGCCCGACGTCACCTATCCCGATTTCGTCGCCATCTCGAAGGGCTTCGGGATTCAGGCCCGCCAGATCCGCAAGAAGTCGGAGGTCATCGACGCCCTCAAGGAGATGATCGCCTATCCGGGGCCGTATGTTCTCGACGTGCTTGTTCCCTACCAGGAGCACGTTTTGCCGATGATCCCGGCGGGGATGACGGTGAAGGATATTATCAAGAGCTAAACCCGGCCGGGACAGCGTTCCCAATGAAGAAGCGGCGGCTAGCCACGGTGCTCGTTCTTGGGCAAGCCGTCGCGCTCTTGATGGCGGGGGGCGTGACGTTCTGGTACAGCCAAGAGCTGATGCTCTGGCTGATCCATCAAGTCGGTGAAGAGCAAGCACTTGGCTCCGGCAATGTCGTGCATCTCGATTTTGGTGCGAAGTTGCTCACGAATCCAGGTGCCATGGTGTTTTGGATGCTTCCAATCTGGATGTTGGGCTTCGTTCACATTACAAGCGCGGTGTCGTTGGTGATTCTGTGGCTCCAACGACGCGCGAACCGGAACGCTCAGGATTAAGGTCTGCTGGCGATGCCCGCCACAAAGGTAAGCACGGAACCGAATGAGCTTCGCATGCTCGCCCGCGAGGTGACGTGGGACGGCTATGAAGTGATGTTGCAAATCGTCGGCGAACGCCGCATTCGCGTCACGTATGACAGCGGGTCAATGGAGGTCTCTTTGCCCTCTCAACAGCATGAGCGGGCGGCACAATTGCTCGGCCTGTTCGTGCCGCGGCTTGCACAGGAGTTGGATATTGAGTGCGAGCCGCTGGGCATGACGACATGGAGAAAGTCGAGCGTAAACAAGGGTATAGAAGCTGACCAGTGTTATTACATAAAGTATCATGACATCGCGCGGCGGAACGAGCCGATCGACCTGGAGGCTGATCCCCCGCCCGAGCTCGCGATTGAGGTGGATATCACTCCGTCTTCCCTTGACCGGATGGCGATCTACGTAGCACTGGGCGTTTCCGAGGTCTGGCGATTTGACGGAACTACATTGACGATGAATCGACTGCGGGCCAATGCACGCTACGAGTCCTGCCCAACGAGCCTGGCCTTTCCGGAATTGCAGCCCTCGGATGTCGAACGCTTTATCGCACTGAGGATGACCACGGATAATCTCCAGTGGGCTCGCGAACTGCGTAAGTGGGTACGTGACGATCTGCGGCCGCGATGTGGTCTTGCGGAGCCGCCGACGTGACGACCCAGGATGCCGGTTTCATGCTGCGACTCAACGACGAAAGGCCCGCCGAACAGATTCCGGCGGGCCCTTCGCATTGGCAGAAATCAAGAGCGTGAGCGGTCAGTTCACCCAAATCGGCCCGTCCACCAGCAGCCCGTATTTCTTCATCTTCTTGTAGAGCGTCGTGCGGTTGATGTCGAGCACGCGGGCCGTTTCTTGCCGGTTCCAGTTCAGGGCCTGGAGCGCCTGGATAATGATCCGTTTCTCGGGTTCCTCCAGGGCTTCTTTCAGCGGCCGGATGCTCATCGGCAGGTGAGGCCGCGGGGCCTTGGGCGAGGTTCGGGCGGTGCGGCCGTGGCCGAGGCTCGGGGAGAGGTGGCCGGAGGTGATCCGGGTCCCCTGGCAGAGCACAACCCCGCGCTGGATGACGCCTTCGAGCTCACGAACGTTACCGGGCCAGTCGTGCTTGAGCAGGGCGTCGAGGGCGTCGCGGGTGAAGCCGACGACGTTCTTGCCGAACTCCTGAGCGAACCGGGACCGGAAGTACTCGGCGAGCTGCTCGATGTCGTTGCCCCGATGCCGGAGCGGCGGCAGTTTGAGACAAATCACACTGATGCGGTGATAGAGGTCCTGACGGAACTTCCCTTGCTCGACGAGGGCGGCGAGATTCTCGCTCGTCGACAGCAGGAAGCGAACGTCTTGCGCCGGCCCAGGGAGCAGGCCGGTCGGGTCAGCCTCTCTGCCCTGCAACGCGCGGAGGAGGTGCCACTGGAGGGTTGACGTCAGCGCGGCAACTTCGCTCAGGAAGAGCGTTCCGCCCTGCGCCTGGGTTAGCTTGGCCGACCACTCGGCCGGAGGGGCGTCGCCCAGGGCGTCGGCCTTGAACTCGAAACGCTCGCGGTCGGCTTGGAGGTCGGCGAGGGCCGCGCCGTCGAGGGTGACGAAGGGTTGGTCGCTCCATGTTCCCAGATTGTGGATCGCCCGGCCGAGCAGGGTCTTGCCGGTGCCGTGCTCACCGACGAGCAAAACGGGGGACCGCGTCGGAGCGATCGAGCCCGCGAGCTCGATGGCCTGCCGGAGGCTGGCGTCCGTGCCGATCACGCCCAGCTCGCGAGCCAAGACGTCCGCCCTCGGCGCCGAGGGCGCTGGGGTTGCGGCAGCGGGGGCCGGGGTGGGAGTGCCGTTGATGTGCGGGGCGGGAATGCCGTTCGTCACGGGGACGGACGCGGCACCCAGCGCCTGCGTCACCGCAGCGCGAAGCTCGGTGGCGGGGACGGGGTACTTCAGGACCGTCAAGGCGCCCAGCCTGAGCGCTTCCTTGGCACGATCGATATTGGCCGTCGAGAAAAGCAAGATCACAGGAACGTGGCGGTGCTTGCGACGGATATACGCCAGTAACTCCAAACCCTCGGGATCCGAGGGATCGACACAAGCCAAAACCAAGCCGACTCCGCCCCGTTCCATCAGTCGGACTGCGACCCGATCGTTGGCCGCCTCATCAATCACGTGTTCCAAAGAGCGAAGCATCGACGTGAGCAAGGCCAGGGTCGAAGGCTCGGGATGGACGATTAAAAGTCGGGCTTTGTTCATGGGTTCGTTCTCTCGCGATATTCACCCGGGGGACCATGGGGGCCGATGTATCGTCCTTGAACCATCAAGAGACACGTGGGGAGGACTTTAGACGTTGGCGGGAGACCATTTGCGTAGCGGGCGTCGACGGGGCCACATTGCCTGCCTCGGCATCTCGTCCCGACCACACCGCCGAGTGTTGCTCAGCGTCACACAACTGTCGGTCTGATGAAACGTCTATGTCACAGAAGCCCCGGCGTCAAACGGCGGTCTCCGCACGAACGAGTTACGCCACCGCAAATCGTGGCTCAAACTCGTAAACTGGCTGGGGCTTGCAGATTCCGTGCCCCTTCTCAATGCTCTGGCCCGTTTCGTTTTTGGGGATAACGAACGCGAAAATCGAGATCGTAGTTGCTCATCTTAGGTCACGTTTACTGGATATGCAACCGACGCCAGCCTAAATTGTCGACAATGCCGCAAATGACGGGTCACGATCGTGGGTGCGAATCTCGGTAAATGTCCAGCATGCGTTCTTTGGTGACATGTGTATAGATCTGAGTCGTCGTAAGGCTGCGGTGGCCCAGAAGTTCCTGTACGCTGCGCAGGTCGGCGCCTCGGTCGAGCAGGTGGGTTGCGAAGCTGTGCCGCAAGGTATGCGGGCTGGCGGCGGGGTCGAGACCCTGTTGCAGCAGGTACGATTCGAGCAGCCGGCCGACGCTGCGCGTGGTTAGCCGGCCGCCGTGTCGGTTAAGGAAAACCGCGCGCTCGCCGGTCAATTTTGGCTGGCGGAGCGCGATCCAGCGGTCGATCCATTCCACGGCCATACGGCCAACGGGGCTGAGACGCTCTCGGCGCCCCTTGCCGCGCACGCGGACCAGCCCCTGCTCGTGGTCGATGTCGTCGAGATCCAGGCCCACCAGCTCGCTGACGCGGAGCCCGCCTCCGTACAGCGTTTCAAACATGGCCCGGTCGCGGACCCCTAATGGCTCGGTTGTGGGAATCGCGTCGAGCAACCGGATGACCTCATCGACCCGCAGTAGCCGGGGAAGTCGCTGAGGCTGCTTCGGGTTCCGCAATCCGCCCGAGGGGTTCGATGTGATGACGCCTTGCCTGCGCTGGTAGCGGTAGAACGACCGTAGGCTGGCGAGCCGGCGGGCAATTGTCGTTGCGGCGTACCCGCGTCCGTTGAGCCAGGCCGAATAGCGCCGCAGTCGCTGGGCGTCCGCCGTGGTCGGGTCCAGACCTTGCCCGGAGCATTCTTCGAGATACTGGCAGAACAGCCCGAGGTCGTCTTCGTAGCCCCGGATTGTGTGGATTGAGGCGTTTCGTTCGTTCTTGAGGTGCGTGAGGAATGCGACGACCGTGGGATGCATGGGGCCCGTCCTTGCCGGTTCAGGCTCGAGTTTGACGCCCGTTCGGGTCATTGTGGGCGCAAACCGAGCCTGGCTGTCCTCTCCATCGGATCGCGCAGGGAGCTCGCTCCATGCCTACCGGCGGAGAATCGGCGCTCGACGGGGAAATGGTGCTCTTTGGTGTGAGGTGACGCCACGATCGTCGCGCACAATCACGGCGTCTTCGACCGCTTGCGCCATTCGGCCAGCCAGGTTCGGCCCGGATCGTTGCCGAGGACGCTCAGGGCAAGTTCGATCTGGTCCGCCGCGGGACTCCCTGCGGCTTCACGCTCGAGTCCTCTTTCGACAAGGCGTTTTGGTCCGCCATTCCATTCATTGGCGTAGCGGCCTTGCGTTAGCGCAGAGAAATACCACACGCGTGCGTCGCTAGGGTGCGTCAGTTGCAGCTTGTTGAAGATACTCAAAGCCTGGTTGTACTTCCCTTGCTTGTAGAGTTCGATACCCTGGGCGAGCTCGGCCGGCTGCACGCGTTCCAGAGCGGGCGCCACCCGGGGGGCCGCCACCTGGACCGAGGTGGCCGCCCGGGGTTTCACCGTGGCGGACGCGGACGGCTTGTCCGCGGGTGGGCCCAGCGGCGTCGCTTCCGGAAGAGGAACCGCAGAGATCTCGGAGGTTTCAACCGATTGAATCCGCTTATCAAGAACCGCGAGCTCGCTGCGCAGCGTCTTGAGGGCGTTTTGCAGTTGGTCGATAGTTTGGTCCTGCTTTTGTTGGTGGTCTGGCACGTTATCGAGATTGCTGTTTCGTTTCAGTGCCTGGTCCAGGTCGCGCCGAAATGCCGCAAAGTCGGGTAATGGCTCGGGCTTCGGGATGATGTCGATCCGTCCCTCGAGGCCGCTGACCTTCTGTTCGATTTGCGTGATCTGCGCCTGGAGTTTTGTCTCTCTCTCGCCGGCGATCCGAGCGGCCTCGTTGGCGTCGGGTGACTCGGCGTTATCCCGCGCAGTTGAGTCGGTCTTTTGAAGGAACGTTACGAAGATCCAGCCTCCGCTCAAACCACACAGCACAGAAACAAGAACAACCCCAAGTACGCTGCCGACCCCAAGCGCTCGCACTGGTTGGTTGAGGACGATCGTGGACCT
>DAIDJG010000321.1 GCA_027451445.1 Singulisphaera sp. | reverse complement strand
GTCTAAGGCAGCCCGGGGAAGGAGGACAGAGAACAAGACAAAGTTAAAGCACGTGGTGAACAAAGACCACCGTATGAATGGAGGGCACAGTGGCTCCCACGAAACGATCGTAAATGGCTCCGATTTCACGATCGGTCCCACTTTACGTGGCCCTCGGCCCGCGCTGCCTTCCCCAGGGGGCGCCGACGAGCCCCGCATTGACGAACACCCTGGGTCTTCGGCTCGACCGCCGACTCGCCGGCCTTGCCCGTAAGCTCAACTGGCGCTACACCCGCTACGCCGACGACCTCACCTTCAGCCTCCCCGCCGGACACAATGGTCCGCCGCGGGTGGGCACGCTGCTGGGATCGATTCGCCGGATCGTCGAGAACGAAGGTTTCGAGCTCCACCCCGACAAGACAACCGTCTCTCGCCCCGGCGGCCGGCAGCGGATCACCGGCCTCGTGGTCAACGGCGACAGCCCTCCCCGCGCTCCTCGCAACTTCCGCCGTCGCCTCAGGGCGGCCATCCACAACCGGCTCCAGGGCAAGCCCGCGCACGAAGGCGAATCGCTCTCAACCCTCCTCGGATGGGCCGCTTATGTTTTCATGACGAACCCTACTGAGGGCGAGAAATACCTCGCTGATCTCACCCGTCTGGATGGCAGCCCGGCGGTCTGAGCGGGAACGAAAGATGGATTCCAGATTCTGTGCGGCCACTGATGAAACACGGATGAAACACGGATAAGGAACCCTCTGAATCAGAAGTCCGTGTTTCATCAGTGTTTCATCAGTGGCTAAATTCTCTTTTCTTTATCAAACGCGGATGGCATCTGGAGCGGCATGCCCGTTCGCCTCCCAGCCTGCCACCGTGCATCCCCCAATCTCGTTAACCGCTTCAAGTTTGGGGCGTGGCTGGAATATTCCAGTCGCCCAGCTCTCTTTCCGTGCCGTCTGCGAATTCCACCCGAATCGAGAGCCGACCTCCCATTGCGGAGACGACACGGCGGAGCGTGCTCAGCAGGATGTCCCCCCGTCCTTCGATTCTCGCGATCGCGGCCTGCTTGATTCCCGCACGATGCGCGACTTCAGATTGAGAAAGCTTGCGGAGCTGCCTCAGTTCGGCGAGTCGCACCGCTTCGGGAGGTTCAGTCTGTCCACCGGAGAGAATCAGCCGGACCACACGGTCGTAGGCCGCTTTCACGCTGGGGTAGACTTCGTCGGGTTTCAATCCATAATCGTCCGCGCCCGGCGTCGAAATGCCGAAACCGAGGTCAGACTTCCATTCAGCCACGATCCAGGGCGTTCTCCCTGGTGGCCGGACATCGAGCTGCCAGAGACCTGTCTCTTCTGCAGGGGCATCGATCTCCATTCGAACGTCAGGAAACCGCTTCACAAGAGCATCACGAAGTTCCTCGATGGAATTCATTGGCAAACTCCGCTTCAGATGACCTGACCGCCAGCCCCCGGCTTGTTGAAAACAATTGTATTGGACCCGTGGTCGATGATCTGGATCGCCCCTTTGTCACCGATTAGCGTGCTATGACCGCGACTTCGATAGCGATTCACGTCGGGACGCCCGCTTACCGCCTTCTTGCTGTCAGGCTGGGGAGGGTACATCCGCCCGTCGTTCAACGGGAACGTGGGGTCATAAGGGATCGAGGTCATTTCGTCCTCAACCCGATTGAGGATATCGGTCACCTGCTGCATCGCCTCGTCATGGTCGGCGGCTCGCGGAGCCCCAGCAAGCCGTCGGAAAAACTCTTCAATCCGCTCGCGCCGACTGAGATGCAGTGGTTCGGTCATCGCGTACACTCGACCCTGGTTCGAGAGACCAGGTCTAATTATTACGCCGGCGTAATGTTTGTCAACGGCTCGGAACGCGATGCGGAACACCGTTCGCGCAAGAAATCGTGGTCATCTGCGCGGACGGCATCGCTCCATGTCCTTCAGATCCTTTGCTCAAACGCGGTGAGTTTGTCTACTATCTTCAAACGCTCCGGGTTTCCGGCATGGCCAGTATCTCCAAGCGCTACCAGCTCACTACCTCCGTCGCCTTTTCTTTTTCCGTGCTCGACTCCCCCTCGTATCGCCTCGCTCGCGCGCTAATGAGAAGGATACCAGCTTCCGTTCCACGTTGTCCCGAACGAACACGACGATCTCGTCCTCCGAGAGTGCCTTCTCGTACTGGTCCTGCAACGAGACTTGGTTCCTGGGGGTCAAATCTTCCTTAAACTCTTTATAGGGATAAACATAAATTCGTTGTTCCTCGATGTCGAAGAGAACGATTGGCCTCCCTTTCTCGTGGAGCTCGTACGCTCTGAAGATCAGATCCTGGTGTTCCAAGGCGGCATTCACTAAGTAATCGTTCGACATCGTGGCGATCTCCACATCCTCGGCAAAACACATTTGCCTCGCTCAGCTCCACGCCCGCCATTCCCGCTTGATCAGCTACGCCTCGGCCAAGGAGGCGTCTCTGTTCTCGCTGGGCTTGATCGGGTATGTCCCCACATCCCAGCCCGGCAGGCCTAGAGGCATGCCCCGCCAAAGTTCCCCCCGAAAGCTGTCTGTACCGATCGAAAGAAGGACATGCACGAAATCTGAGAACTCTACCGAGTCTCGGAAAAGACATACGGCCACGGGCACAGGAATCAGGGTCCTTGCATTTTACCAGAACCCGTAAGCCTCCCGGAGAAAGTGCGCGGCCTGTGTTTCCTCTCAGACGAAATGTGATGGATTTCGATTTCGCCCGATTGCAAGGAATGTCCGTTACTCGTCCTCGTCGGCATACTGGGGAGGGCTCTTGCCGACTCGTTTCGTCACCTTGGGGAACTTGCCTCGGGGAACCTTCTCATCAATCGTTTCGACATTTATCTGGTGCCACCAGTCGTCACCGAAGTCGAACCAGTAGCCGAAGCTCTGACCGACCTTCAGCCCAAGCGAGTCGATGCGGGCCTCATCGACCCGACCGGAAGGCGGGTTCTTCTCTCCCATATCCATCCCGTATGGATCTGGCAGGACGTACCGCTTCGCCTTGGGGTCCATCGGTCCCTTGCCGAACTGGAATTCGTACAGGTGCTCGTCCCAGCGGGCGAAGGCATCGAAGATGGCGTTGTGCAAGTCAGCGAGGGTCTGATCGCCCCGGATCTGGATGATGCGGGAGACGACCGGGTTCTGCTTGTGGAATTTCTCAGTGACCGGGCCGCCGATCAGGAAGACGTCCAGCGTGTAGAGTCGCACGCTGCTCTGGTCGGTGGGCTCGTCGAGTTTGACCGCTTGCTTCTTTGGCCTTGCCATCAGCGTCCCTCCCCGGACTCGGATCGTCCGTCACTCACTATGCCAGACCAGCGCTCCATCGGATACCCAACTGAGCCGCGACTTCCGCCACTCGCCTCACAGCCTTATTGCGAACGTGCCTCGCCGTCACAAACACGCGACGAGACCGTCATTGCCTTGAAGTTTGGCGCGGATGTCTCACAGGTTCGGCTGCTTGATTTGGCTGGTCGTGGGTGGTTCAATTAGGAACGCTTGCGGTGGACGCGAGTAAGCCGGCACTCGAGGGTCGAGGGGTCTGAAGTCCCTGTTACGGAGGTACGGCCCGATGAAGAGCAAAGAGGACTGGATTGCCGCGGTGATCGAAGTTGCGGGCGGCGCGAAGGTCGACAAGAAAGCCGTTGTTGAGGAGGAAGAGGCGAAAGCCGAGAAGCAGTACGAAACGCTCAACGTGAAGGTGCGCGCGGGGCTGAAGAATGTCTTGAAAGACAAGGACGTCGGGCCCAAGATCCAGGAAGAGTACGAGAAAGCCACGACGGCCGCAGGGCACGGCAAGTTCGTCGCGGCAGTCGATCAATTGAAGCGCGTCGGCTGGTTGGTGAAAGACGCGATCGCAAAGAAGTCGGGCCAGGGCCTTTCCGAGATCGGGCTCGGAGCCGAATACAAGGACGAGGACAAGAAAGTCGGCTGGCGCGCTGAGTCCGGGTTCAACGCACAGCCCGAAGACACCTCGTACGTCACACGCTACGAGAAAACGCCCGAGGAACAGCAGCGGAGTCAGGCCAAGGTCGGAAACCTCGGGAAACTGGTCGATATCGATGGGAAGCCCGTCGACGACAAGAAGCACGGGTATGTCATCGATTCCAAGAGCGGCGAGATCCATCTGTTCGACACCGCGAGCGTGGACTGGGTCTTTGCGGACGGCCACGTCGAGAAGCTGCAAGGACATGGTGAGACCGGCAAGGAGAGCGTCCTCCCCGGCCTGATCTTGGCTCACGGTCAGGTCGTGCAGCGCATCATTCAGCACCACAGCACCCCGCTGGCCGGCGGCAAGGTGGGCGGGGCGGGGAACGTGCAGACCGAGGGCGGCCATATCCGCGAGATCGACAACGTCAGCGGCCACTACAAGCCGGATGCTCAGGTCGTCAAGAAGATGGTCAACCATCTTGAAGACAAGGACGCGCTTGTCGACCGTACCTTGCTGGACCCAGACGGAAATCCGCTCGGCGACGACGAGGAGACCCAGCAGAAGCACGCAGAGGAAGTCAAACTGGCGCAACAGATCAACGACCTGGAGCGCAAGATCGCCAAGTTCGAGCGCCAGGGCGATCTCGGAGCGGAATACGAGACCCATGTCAAGCTCCGGAACCAGCTCCAGGCCAAGCTCTTCAAGAAGGGCTTCAGTATCAAGAACAAGGAGGCTCGCGTCTCCGTTTCGGAGGGGCTCACCGAGCAGGAGTTCAAGCTCGTCAAGGGCGACGCCCAAAAGATTGCCGAGCTGGTGAACAAGAAGTTGGGTCTCAATATGAGCCCCCATGACTTCACCAACACCGTGAACAATCTCGGCGGCATTATTCACATCGTGAGCAAGCAGTCGAAGGTCACCACCACGCGCCAGACGTTCCTCGACTCCGAGGGGAACGTCAAAGCCATCCGAGCTCACAACCAACTGAACCAAGGCGCCGCGGAGGATAAAGCCAGAAAGATCCGAGAGAAACAGGAACGGGAACTCGAATCCGAGTACAGCAAGCACGGCGGCGACGCCAAGCTGAAGGAGCTGGGACTGGACCCCGACTACTTCGACCTCGAGACCCGCGTCGCGATCGCGCGCGGCCAGCTCGATCCCACAAGCGCCAAACGGACGGGAAACTATCGCGACGGCGAGGAGTACAAGGCGTGGGGTGGCGACGATAATCTGAAGTCGAAGGGTTACCAGGACCACGAAATTGCCGTGTTGACCCTGGCGGAAAAGGCGCAGTTCGCGCGCAAGAAGCTCAACACCACCGCGCTCGCAAAACTCATCCGCGAGCGACTCCAGAGCGTGTCGTCCTCCGGAAGCTCGCAGACCACGCTCCAGGGTGACGACTCGGAAGGTCCCTACGTGGGGTATTAGAGCAACTCGATGCCGCCTCAGTCCACCGTGCGCTTGAACGTCAACGTGCAGGAAAACTCCGAGGATTCTGTCTGCTTGCCCGACTCGCATTAGAAGGGCGGTGGCGTATCGCAGCCACGCTTTGCCGCGTGTCCCGCGAAAACAATGAGTCGTCGTCCCTGTCCGACACGGGCGAGGACGATTCCGGCAACAACGAGGACTCCCAGGAAAACGTCGAGGACGTCCTCGTTCTTCTGTCCGCCGCGGCCGCGGTTTGAGGCTGGCTATCGACAAGGCTGGCGGCAATTCCAACGACCGGACAATTGACCAATAACGATCGCAACGACACCCTGCGAGGGCGCTGCGAAACCGAATCGGAGGAGGCCCATGGGCGCGCAGCAAGACGCGGAATTGAAGAAGCAGCTCACGGCTGCGAAGTCGGACAAGCGATTTTTTGGGTTCGCCGTTGGGAAAGGAGGGGACGAGACGCTGCTGCTCCTGCACAAGTCAAAGCTCAACCGGCCCGCGGTCGAGGCGGCATGGAAGAAGGCGGAGAAAACGGTCGACATCGGCAAGGTCTACCTCGGCATCTGCCGCCTCGCAGCGGGCGGATCAGCAGCGCTCGGGTTCTACTTGCGCGACCCGAAGAAAGGCCCGACGACGTTGGCCAAACTGATCCGGATCGCGATGAAGGACGTGGGTGTTTCGCTCAAGGCGGAGGTCAACGACTTCAACCCAGATTGGGACAAGGAGGAGGAGCCGGACGAGAGCCAGGAGGCCTGGCGGCAAGAAGAATACTTTCGGGTCACCGATGCGAACCGGACCTGGGCCCCGGTGCTCGCCGAGGTCAGCAAGCAGGTCAAGATGCTGCAGTCGGTCGTTCGCCGCGAGAAGGTGCCCGGCGCCGCGGAGGCCGCCAAGTCGCTGGACAAGATCATGAGTGGCTTCGACGGCCAACTCCTGGCCGCACTCCAACCGACCGAGCCGAAACTCGACGACGCCCGCGCATGCGTCAAGCGCTACCGCGAGCACTTCAACTCCAGCGCCGTCGCCGGACTGATCGAGCACGCCGAGCAGAACCCCTTCGGCGTCAACGTCGAAATCCACGACACGATCGAGATCGCCCTCGACCGTGTCGAGTCGCTCATCGCCGGGTGACCACGCGGCTTCTGTGACCACGCGACTTTTGTTTGAGATGGGCTAGCCAACGACCTCCTTCACCAGCCGCATGACGCGGCGGGGGTCGGGGGAGGGGAATCTCCGACCACCCGGCTTCGGGACAGACCGGGAACCAGTTCTCGGTTTCGGCACGACTTGGCGAGACAGTCATACGTCACGGGACCAGTCGCATTCTTTGCCCCGGATGGGGCAATTGACAATAGCCCAGCGTTTTAACGCTGGGATTGAGCAAACTATTAAATCCTCATAAGTCCCGGAGGGACGGCCCCGATCGAGCCTTGGCATCGGCTGGGTGGCAATCCGAGCCGCCCCGCTGGGGCGAAAAGAAAAACAAAGACGAGAGGTCGACACTCGTGAGACCCAGCGTTAAAACGCTGGGCTATTGTCAATTGCCCCATCCGGGGCAAAGAGCTGGAGAAATTCCACCTCGTGTGGCGAGACTCACTGGAAGTGCAATGAGGAGCCCCAATGCGGATCATCGACCTCTCGGCTCCAATCGCCCCAAGTGCGCCCGATGCCGCTCCGTTTGAGCGGGTCGAGATCCGGTATACCGCGCACGCCGAGGGTGCAGCTCAGGTTCAGGCCATGCTCGGTGTCCCGCCCGATCTGCTGCGGCACGGCGAGGGTTGGGCGGTCGAGGAGTTCACGAAGCTGGGCACGCACAGCGTGACGCACGTCGATGCCCCCTGGCACTACAACAGCGAGATCCAGGGCCGGCGATCCGCCACCATCGACGAACTCCCGCTGGAATGGTTCTTTCGCGACGGAGTGGTCCTCAACATGACCCACCAGGCCGACGGCGAGCGGGTCGAGGCCGGCGACGTGGAGGCTGCACTGGCGGCTGTGAACTATCCGCTCAAGCCGCTGGACATCGTGCTGCTGCGAACTGGCCGGGACGCCTTCTACGGGCGGCCGGATTACGTGCTGCGAGGACCAGCCGTCAGCCCTGATGCGACCCGCTGGCTCTTCGAGCGAGGCGTGCGGGTCATGGGCATCGACGCCTGGGGTTGGGATGGGCCGCTCGACCGCCAGGCCATGGAGGCGCTCGCACAGCGGCAGCCGGGCATCTTCTGGGCGGCCCACCAGTGCGACTTGCCGTACTCGCAGATCGAGCGGCTGGTCAACCTCGGTGCGCTGCCGCCGTCCGGCTTTACGGTAGCCTGCTTCCCTCTGAAGGTTAAAGGAGGAAGCGCCGGCCCGGCCCGGGTCGTCGCCATTCTGCCAGCGTAAGGGTATTCATACCGACGCGGTCCTTTCTTAGCCGGGTTTCGGCTCGCGTCCTGATCGCGCGCCACGGTTTTGACACGACCTCGATCGTCCGGTACAGTTCTGGTCTCCAGCATGCTGCGCAAGCGCGCGAAGCTCTTGCGCGCGTATCACAGTAAATATCTTTACGTCAAGCACCCGAAACAAGAGACACGCGCTCTATGTTCCCGCCACGATGTAGCGCGTCGGATGCGCTTCAGCAGACGCTATCGACCAGAGCACGCTCGGCAAAAGACCAGGGCGTATACCAGTCTCTTCACTTTCATAATTCTCCCCGGAGCTCGTCATGACAAAATCCGCAACCTTGCCCTCGGCGCTTGTCACTGGTGCTGCCGGGTTCATCGGTGCCCACGTCACCCGAGCGCTGCTGGCGCAGGGGCGGGTTAATGTGATTGCGCTTGACGACCTTTCTGGTGGATTTCGCAACAACATTCCCGACGGCGTTGAATTCATCGAGGCCAGCGTGACGGACGCTGCTGCGCTCTCGGACGTGTTTCGCGAGCGCAAGATCGATTACGTCTATCACCTCGCGGCGTATGCGGCCGAGGGCCTATCGCACTTCATCCGGCGGTTCAATTACGAGAATAACGTTCTGGGAAGCATCAACCTGATCAACGAATCGATTCGGCACGAGGTCACGTGCTTCGTTTTCACGAGCTCGATCGCCGTCTACGGCGCGGTGGTCCCTCCCATGCGCGAGGATCAGACGCCGCATCCCGAAGACCCGTACGGGGTGGCGAAGCTGACCGTCGAGCTCGACCTCGCCGCGGCACGCTCGATGTTCGGGCTGAACTCGATCATCTTCCGGCCGCACAACGTCTACGGAGAGTACCAGAACCTGAGCGATCCCTACCGCAACGTCATCGGAATCTTCATGAACAAGATCATGCAAGGACAGCCGATGACCGTCTTCGGTGACGGATCTCAGCAGCGCGCGTTCAGTTACGTCGGCGACCTCGCCCCGATCATCGCCGGATCACCGTGGGTCGCTAAGGCGCAGAATGAGGTGTTTAACATCGGCGCCGATCAACCCTATAGCGTGAACGAGCTGGCGCAGCACGTCGCGAGCGCGATGGGCCGCCCCACCCATCCGCTCGCGCATCTCGACGCGCGCAATGAAGTCGCGTTTGCGTACAGCGATCACTCGAAAGCCCGGCGGGTGTTCGGTGACCATCCCCAAACATCACTGAACGACGGCCTTGCCAGGATGGCCGAGTGGGCGTTGCGCGTGGGCATCCAGCCGCATCGGCCCTTTGAGCACGTGGAGATCACCCGGAACCTCCCGCCGAGTTGGCAGCATCTCCTCAGCCAACGAGAGGCGTCACGGTAGAGACTCAGGCCAACCGTCGTCACCAGAGGGACCAGGCCGTCGTCTGGGGAAACCGACCAACAGACTCCCTCAACGCTGTCCCCTCGAAAACGCCATAAATTCAAGAGGGAGATCGCGCACCACCTGGGCGCCGACGGGTTGGTGCGCGCGATGGGAAACTCTGGGGTGAGCCGCCAGGGCGCAGAGCGTGCGAATTCATCGCCTAACACACTGAGATTTCGTCACTTACGACCAGCGCCCAAACGCGCGGAATGGTTGCGTCCGGGGGGGGATTCGGGTACAATTGAACCCTTGCGGCGCCGCCTGCCGACGGGGCCTTGCCGGCCCACTCGGCCTACGCGCGCGGCGCCTTGTTCGTACTCTCCGAGGGAGCGCCTGTGAGCACTGCTGTTCCGCCGCCTGAAAACTTGCGACCTCTGCCGCTGGAAATCGAGGAAGAGCTCAAGGAGAGCTACCTCAACTACGCGATGTCGGTCATCATCAGCCGCGCGTTGCCCGACGTGCGCGACGGGCTCAAGCCCTCCCAGCGCCGTATTTTGATGGCGATGCTCGACCTGGGCCTGACCCCCGGCGGCGGCACGAGCAAGTGCGCGGGCATCGTCGGCGAGACGATGAAGCGCTACCACCCGCACGGCGACAACTCGATCTATCCGACCCTCGCGCGCATGGCCCAGTGGTGGAACATGCGCCACCTCCTGATCACCGGCCAGGGGAACTTCGGCTCGATCCACGGCCTGCCGCCCGCGGCCATGCGGTACACCGAGGCGAAGCTCAGCCCGATTGCCGCGGAGATGCTCGAGGACATCAAGCTCGACACGGTCGACTTCCAGCCGAACTACGACGAGAAGTACCAGGAACCGCGCGTCCTTCCGGGCAAGTTCCCGAACCTCCTCGTCAACGGCTCCGGCGGCATCGCTGTCGGCATGGCGACCTCGATCCCACCCCACAACCTGGGCGAAGTCTGCGACGCGGTCGTTGCCTATATCGAGAATCCGCAGATCGAGCTCGAAGAGCTCATGGAGATCATCCCCGGCCCGGACTTCCCGACCGGCGGCACCATCTGCGGGCGCTACAACATCCGCGAGGCGTATCGCACCGGCCGCGGCAAGGTCGTGCTTCGCGGCAAGTACGCGATCGAGGAGCAAAAGGACGGACGCTCGCAGATCATCTTCACCGAAATCCCCTACCAGTTGACCAAGGAGCCGCTCCTCAAGAAGCTGGCCGAGCTGGTCAACGCGGGGCGCGTCACGGGCGTGACCGACATCGTCGACGAGAGCGACCGCAAGCAGCCGGTGCGGATCGTCGTGAAGGTGAAGAAAGGCGAGGATCCGAACGTCGTCCTCAACCAGCTCTTCCAGTTCTCGCCGCTGCAAGACTCGTTCAGCGTGATCATGCTGGCCCTCGTCAACGGCCGGCCCGAGGAGCTCGCGCTCAAGGATTTCCTCCGGCTGTTCGTCGATCACCGCGTCAACGTGATCCGCCGGCGCACGCAGTTCCAGCTCCGCCAGGCTCGTCAGCGAGCGCATATCGTCGAAGGGCTCCTGATCGCCCTGCATCACATCGACGAGATCATCCGCGTGATCCGCTCCTCGGCCAACCCGGCTGAAGCCCGCGCCCGCTTGATGGGGCTCGAGGTCTCCGCCCAGGTCCTCCAGCGCGCCCTGAACGACGAGCAGGCCAAGGCCTCCACCAGCCTGACACGCATGCAGGCCGACGCCATCCTCGCCATGCAGCTCCAGCGCTTGACGGGGCTCGAAGCCGACAAGCTCGCCCAGGAATATCTCGGCCTGAAGCGCGATATTGGCCGGTACGAGTTCATCCTCGCCAACGAGCGCGAGATCCTCGACCTGATCCGCGCCGACATGCACGAGCTGAAGGCCAAGTACGCCAACCCCCGGCGCAGCATGCTGTCGGACGAGGAGCTGGGCGACTACGATAAAGAATCGCTCATTCGCGAAGAGTACATGATCGTCACCGTGACCCACAACGGCTGGATCAAGCGCGTGCCGCCCAGCACCTACCGCACCCAGGGCCGAGGCGGCCGAGGCATCGCCGCGACCAAGAACACGAGCGACGAAGATTTCCTCGAATACATGTTCGTGGCGCTGACCCACGACTACATCCTCTTCTTCACCGACCGCGGCAAGGTCTACTGGATCAAGGTCTACGACCTGCCGATGGCCTCGCGCGACGCCCGCGGCCGCGCGATCGTCAACCTCTTGCAACTCGGCGAAGGCGAAAAGATCACCGGCCTGGTCCCCGTGCGTGAGTTCCGTGAGGACGAGTGCCTCATGATGGTCACGTGCCGGGGGACGGTGAAGAAGACTGAATTGACCGCCTTCAAACGTCCCCTCGGCCGCGGCATCATCGCCCTGGGTCTCGACGAGGGCGACCAGCTCATCGGCGTCGCCCGCACCAAGGCCGGCGACCAGGTCATTCTGAGCACGAAGGAAGGGATGGCGATTCGCTTCGACGAATCGAACGTCCGCGCCATGGGCCGGCCCGCGTACGGTGTGAAGGGGATCAGCCTCGAAGAAGGCGACGAAGTTGTCGGGATGGTCGTCGCGAACGGTGATGAGGATCCGGCGAGCTTGCTCACGGTCTGCGCCAAGGGCTTCGGCAAGCGCACTCTATTGACCGAATACCGCTCTCAGAACCGGGGCGGCAAGGGTCTCATCGACATCAAGACGAGCGACCGCAATGGCCCGGTTGTCGCGATCGCGAAGGTCACCGAAGGCGACGAGGTAATGCTTACCACGACCGGTGGCATCCTGATTCGTACGAAGGTCTCTCCCGAAGAGATGCGTACGATCGGCCGCAACACCCAGGGGGTGCGCCTGATCCGCGTCGAGGAAGGGGACAGCGTCAGCAGTCTGGCGAAGCTTCCCGAGGAAGAGTTGGGCGCCAACGCGGAGCTCGAGGCCGAGTTGCCTCCGCCGCCGGCGATTCCGACGGATGGCCATATCCTCGACGATGGTGTGGCGGAGGCGGAGGCGAGCGATCATATTGACGAAGAGACGGGAGACGGCGAGGCAAGCGAGTGAGAGGTGGCTGATGGCAGGCGGCGCTGAGAGGCGCCGACTGATCGAACCACGCTGGTCCAGGTGAACTGTGACAACCTACAAGCAGCTCCTGGACCAGAATTGGGACTGGGCGTGCGACGAAGGCGACCGCTATTTTTCCGGTAGAAGCGCAACTCACCTTGCTCTCCGAAAAATCGTGCGACGACTCGATGAGGCAAGCATCCCCTATGCGGTCATCGGCGCATTGGCGATGTACTTTCACGGCTTTCGCCGCTTTACCGTAGATGTCGACCTGGTTTTGACGCGCGAAGACCGCAGAAGGGTCCACAACGAGCTCCTGGGCGAGGATTACATCCCCGCTTTCCTCGGGAGCAAGCACATCCGCGACACTGAGCACGGCGTCCAGATTGACTTACGTGCGACTGACGAATACCCCGGCGACGGTAATCCGCAGTCTGTGACCTTTCCCGATCCGACCAATTCGACCGTAGAGATCGTCGGACTGCGAGTACTCAGTTTGCCTCGGCTTGTCGAAGTGAAACTCGCCGCCGGTATGTCGAAATGCGGCACGCGGCTGCTTCATCACGCCGACGTGATCGAACTGATCAAGAAGCTCCGTCTGAGTGCGGACTTCGCTGAGCAACTTCATGTCGACGTACGCGGTAAATACGAGGAACTTTGGAGAGCTGTCAAAGAATCTCCCCGTCCCGAATGGGAGGAAGAGTGGGAAGAATGACCGAGACAATCGAAGGCATGTCGGTAGCAAGCTCGCCCCGATCGTTCAAACGAATCCTCGTGACCGGCGGCTGCGGCTTCATCGGCGCCAACTTCGTGCGCCAGGAACTGGCCGCGTACCCCGACCTGGAAATCACCAACCTCGACGCCCTCACCTACGCCGGCAACCCCGATAACCTCGCCGGTCTGGAGCACGAGCCGCGCTATCGGTTCGTCCACGGTGATGTGGCCGATCGTGATCTCGTCGTCCGGCTCCTCAGCGATGGAAACTTCGACGCGATCGTCCACTTCGCGGCCGAGAGCCACGTGGACCGGTCGATCCACGACGCGGCTCCCTTCCTGCGCACGAACGTCCTGGGGACGCAATGCCTGCTCGACGCCACGCGCGCGGCGGGCATTTCTCGGTATGTCCAGGTCTCAACGGACGAGGTCTACGGAACGCTGGGTCCAGACGATCCCGCATTCAGCGAAACCACGCCCCTGGCGCCCAATAGCCCGTATGCCGCAAGCAAGGCGTCGGCCGACCTGCTCGTACGGGCGGCGCATCACACGTTCGGTCTCGACACGGTCATCACGCGCTGTTCGAACAACTACGGACCGTACCAGTTCCCCGAAAAGCTCATTCCCCTGTTCATCACCAACGCCCTGGCCGACATCCCGCTGCCCGTCTACGGCGACGGCCTCCAGGTGCGCGACTGGATTCACGTTTTGGACCACTGCCGAGGCGTCGACACTGCGCTTCGGCACGGGCAGGCCGGGGCGGTTTACAACTTCGGCGGACTGAGCGAACGTCATAACATCGACGTGACCCACACCGTCCTGCGCCTGCTCGACAAGCCCAAGGATCTCATCCGACACGTCACCGACCGGCCCGGTCATGATCGACGCTACGCGATCAACTGCGCGTTCGCCGAATCCGCACTCGGCTGGCGGCCGACGGTCACCTTTGAGGACGGCCTCGCCAAGACCGTGCAGTGGTATCGAGATCACCCGGAGTGGGTCGCGCGGGTGCGGTCCGGGGAGTATCGGTCCGGCGGAACCCACGCGACGACCCAGGGAAGTTAGGAACCGATCGCGTTACATATGTCCGTATCGGTTGTCATTGCGTCGCTCCAGGCTAAACTCGGCCAGGTCGGCCCCTGAGGAACGCTTACGTTGGGCGCTCGAGGCCAGGAGGCCCGCCATCGAGTCGGAGTAGAACATGCCGAAGGGCGTCGGCTCGATCGATTCCGGTGTCACGCGCACGAGACCCTGCTCTTCGAAGAGGGCAAATTCGCGCGGGAAATCGTCGAGCGGGTCGCTCCCGAGGTAGAACACGTAGTCGAGACGATCGATGTGTAACGCGGCCAGTCGGCGCGTGAGGTAGAAGACGCGAAGATCGTCAAGTTCGTACGAGAACGCGCGGTCCCAGGTGCGGCCGCCCCGGTCGACAGCCGCGACATATTCGGACGCAGCATCAGGGTTGAGCACCTTCACGGCTGAAACGTGCGAATCCACGAACGAGATACCCGTCGGACCAAAGCCAAGCATGTCGTACTGGTCCGGCTGAAAGCTTAGCGCTTCGTAGACGAACCGCCGTTCATGATCGCGGAACTCCTCGCGCTCGAAGTTGGTCAGCGTGGTCTGTCGGAATCCGAGGCCGTGCAGCAGTCCTCGGAGTTCGAGCCAGTTGCCCACAGCGATTCCATTCTCCGGTAGCGAGGCAACAAGTGCCGGGTCGCGCGACCAGGCTGTGCCGAGGCCCGCGAACAGGACCAGGTGGTAAAGCCCCATGTGATCGAGCCCGATCCCGGCCGCTCGGCGCATGTCGTCCTTCATCGCGTCCAGCGACTGTCCGGGCAAGTTGAATAGCAAGTCGCCGGAGACGGTGAATCCGCGCGCGTGACCAAACTCGACGACCTCGCGAAACGTATCGGCGTCCCCAAAACCGCGGCGTCCCATCTGCTTCAGCCGGTCGGGGTCGAAGGATTGGATCCCCATGCTCAGCCGGAAATGGCGGGCGGGAAGCTCCTCGCGGAGGATCTCTGTAAGCCACGGTCGGCGATTGAGAAACGCCGCGGGGACACCTTCGAGCGTCACCTCCGCCCCGGCGAGGTCAAAGGCCTGAGCCAGGGCGCGGCAGAGCGCACGAAAAGGCTCCGGCGGGCTGAGATTGGCTGTGCCGCCCCCGAAGTACAGTCCGGAAACCGGCCGCCGTGCGAGGCTGGGGTGAACGAGGAGGGTCTGCTCGATTTCCCGCACGACATGCTCGATCACCGTCGCGGCCTTTTGCGACGTGAAGGCTTCGTGCGCAAAAGTGCAGAAGCCACAGCCCGAGACCGTCGGGTTGCAGAAGGGGTGCGGAAGTACGCCGACGAGAAGCCCTCGCGTCGGGTCGAAATCGGGGAGGAGCGCATCCCGCGACCTTCCCTCCGCAATGCGGGGCATCGCCGCCGCCAACGGATACCCGTGCAAGAGCCGATGCCGCTGGGGACGTCGCATCCGCCGCAAAAGCTCGCCGCGCACCATGTCCGTTTCCGTCAACTGAACATCGCTGACCCCGTCGATCGCCTTGAGCATGAGAATCTCTCCTCAACGTGAGATCCAATTGCATCGTCCCGGTACTCCCGAGACGGTAACGTCCTTCCGAAGTGCCGAAAGGGAATTTCACATCCCGTGCCACGTGAGCTCGAATCGCATAAGTCGCTGATTCAAATACAGTTAGGTCGATCGACCAAAACGGCATTGCGATGCGCTGCTCGGATCCAGCCGGCAGTTTTGGTAGACTACCGACAGAAAATGATGGTCCGTTAGATGGCGGAAGTGAGCCGATCGGCTCCTTGAGGATGTCATGGGGCTCTTACCATCGGGCGAGTGGCGCGCTGCGGAAGCGATCGCGCAGATCGGGTTCGTCAACCCGTTCCTGCCGGAACGCGTCGAGTTAGAGCGTCAGGCGCTCGGCCGTCGCTACATCGAATCAGGATCCTTGATCCGGTCCCGCCCGGGGCAGCAGTGGGAGCGCCTGTTTGTCAACGTGCCGGCGCTGTTCGAGCGAGCCGAGATCCTGGCGGCTCAGATCGGACAGCTCATGAAAGAGGGCCACCCCGCAACGCGCGACGAACGTCTCGTTTACGAGGATCTGGCCCTCTACGTGCTCTATAGTCGTTACTTGAACGACTTCGACCGCCTCCTCTCGGCGCCCTCGTCGCGAGGAGGCTGGAGCGGCCAGGTCGACTTCTGGAACGAGTTCCTCGCCAACTTCGAGCAACTGCTCCAGGCGCCAGGGCTCGAGCTCCCGTCACACCATGACCCGAAGATCGTCTTCGCCGGCTTCTTTCAGATCCAGCGCGCGTTCACGAACATCTTCGAGCGCATCATCGGCGGATCGATGCCGGCCGCAAGGCTGCGGGCGTCGGTCTGGGAGTCGGTCTTCACGCGCGACATGAGGCGCTACATCCGGTCGCTACACCGAACGATGGCCGATGTGCCGACCCTGATCGTGGGCCCTTCCGGCAGCGGCAAGGAGCTGGTCGCCCGCGCGATCGGGCTCTCGTGCGCGATCCCGTTCGATCCCGCGACGCGGCGGTTTGTGGCCAGCGAGGTCGAAACCTATGTCCCGCTCAACCTCTCCGCGCTGGCCCCTACCTTGATCGAGTCGGAGCTGTTCGGACACGTCAAAGGAGCGTTCACAACCGCCCACAAGGACCGGCAGGGCTGGCTCGAACGCTGCGGAGAGTTCGGCGCTGTGTTCCTCGACGAGATCGGTGAGCTGGACGCGGCAATCCAGGTGAAGCTGCTCCGGGTGATCGAGACGCGGCGGTTCCAGCGAGTCGGCAGTACCGAGCCCCTCCCGTTCAAGGGCAAGATCATTGCCGCAACGAACCGCGACCTTTCCGCCGAGATGCACGCCGGCCGGTTTCGCCACGACCTCTACTATCGCCTCTGCGCCGACCAGGTCGTAACGCCCTCGCTCGCCGAGCAACTGGCCGACCGACCCGAGGATCTGCCCGAACTCGTTCGCTTCATTGCGTCCGAGGTCCTCGTCAAGCGGGAGGAGGCCTCGAACGGCCCCGACTTCGGAACCGATGGCGAGCTTTCCCGAGAAGTCGAGCAACTGACCGCCGAGGTCGTCACCTGGATCGAACGCGAGCTCGGCCGAGACTACGGTTGGCCCGGCAACTTTCGCGAGCTCGGCCAGTGCGTCCGTAACGTCATGATCCGCGGCAGTTACCATCCCGCTACAACGTCTCGAAAGCGCAGCGGGCTCGGCCCCGTGGACGAGCTTCTCCAGCAGATCCGCGAGGTCGAGCTCACCGCCGACGAACTTCTCGGCCGCTATTACGCCCTCGCCTACGACCGATCTGACGGCAACCACGCCGCGGCCGGGCGACGGTTAGGGGTCGACTGGCGTGTGGTGAAGCGCCAGTTGGATCAGGCGTTTCTGGAGAGGATCCGAGGGCAGACGCAAGATGGCAGATGAAAGTAGGAGTTACGCAGTTGGGATCACCACGCCGCCGCGAACAGCATGCCCTCGTTCCCACGCAGGAGCGTGGGAACGAGGATTCCCGTGTGAGGCGCACCAAAACATCAACTGCTTAATTCCTATATCAATCTTCCATTTATCATCACCTATGATGGTGCGCGAACTTGTGCACATGCACCACAGGCCTGGGGTGGTGGACCGTGTGGGCGGGCGTCGCGGGTGGTGGCAGGACGACGCCCCGGAAGAAGGTGACGAAGTCGGTGCCCGTGATGGTGTTGCCATTGAGGAAGACACCGGTCGGGCTGGTCAGGCCGCTGGGCGTGAGACCGTTCGCGGTGTCGTGCGGCGGCTGGCCGTTGACGATGAGCTCCATCAGGTCACGGAAGTTCGGATGCTCGTAGAGTGTGAGCGTCACGCTGAAGTTGTTTGGGTTGTAGACGGCCGTCAGGACATGGAGGTACTGGTTGTTCGCGTGGCCTGCGGCGATCTGATTGGGCGTGTCCAAAGTGTTGGTCGGGCCCAGCGCGATCACCGTGTAGTTCAAGGCGTTGTCGGCCGGCGTCGGGTCGAGCGCACTGTTGAAGAAGACCACGATCTGCGTGGGCTGGCGATGCACCCCGAACCGCTCGACGCCGATGCCCATGGGGACCGGCCCATTGATCGGCGGCGGGGGCGTCGAGCTCACCATTGCCGTGCTGGTCGCGCTGCCCATGTCGCCCACCGTATCGGTGATCGCTACGGTGATCGTAAACGTGCCGGCAGCCGAGTAGGTATGCATTCCCGCGACGTCGAAGCCGACGCCCGTGCTGGCCGGCACGATGGCGGTAGCCGGGCTCGTGGTGCCGTCGCCCCAGTCAATCGTTGCGGAGAAGTCGCTCGCCTGGGCGTTCAGAAGCGACGTTGTGAACGAGGCGACCACGCCCGTGAACGCCACCGATGCACTCGGGGTAACCGTCGTACCCGTCCCCGAGATGATCTGTGACGGGTCGAGGCGGCCGATCTGATCGACGCTCTGCTCCGTGAACCACAGGGCCTTGTCAGGGCCGGTCGTGATCCCGTTCGGACCGCTGTTGGCCGTGGGGATGCCGAACTCGGTGATTCCCTGGCTCGCAACCGTCAGCCGACCGATCCGGCCCGTGCCCTGTTCGGTGAACCAGATGTTGCCGTCGGATCCCGCGGTGATGCCTCGAGGAACACTGCTCGCGGTGGGAAGCGGGAACTCCGTGAACAAGCCGCTCGTTGGGTTGAGCTGGCCGATCTTGTTCCCTGCCTGCTCGGTGAACCAGAGGTTTCCGTCCGGTCCCGTTGTGATGCCGAACGGCATCGAATTCAGCGTGGGGATCACGAATTCGGTGATCTGACCCGTGCCCGGGTTGATCTTACCGATCCGGTTCCCGGTGCTCTCAACGAACCACAGGTTCCCGTCCGATCCGTTCGTGATCTCGGTCAGGCCATCGCCGGTCGGCAGAGGCAGCGGAAACTCCGTAAACGTCCCGGTCCCGATGTTGTATTCACCGATCTGCTCGTTGTTCGGGTTTGCATCCGTGAACCAGATGTTGCCGTCGGGCCCCGTTGTGATCCCGAACGGGGCGGGCGTTCCCGGGTTCATCCCTGTGCCTGCCGGGATCGGGAACTCGGTAATCGCGTTGGTCGTCGTGTCGATCTCCGCGATCTTCCCGACGCCGTTTTCGGTGAACCAGAGCTTGTTGGTTCCCGTCGGCCCGTTGGCGATCTCGGTGGGAAGCGCCGATGTCGTGGTGACCGGGAACTCGGAAATCACCCCCGACGGCGTGCTCTTGCCGATCTTGTTCGCTGCCTGCTCGGTAAACCAGAGGTTTCCGTCTGTCCCCGACACAATACCGAACGGCTGACTTGTCGGCGTCGGGATTGGGTATTCCGTCACCCCCGCCAAGAGCGCACGCTCTTCCAGACGCTCGACCCCGAACTTTCGCCCCGAGGATCGCGCCGACTGGCTCGAGGGGCGGCCCTGATCCCGTCGGAACCCCATTCGCCTTTGCCGCATAAGTCGAACCTCCCGTGGACGCCGGGCTTATCTCCCGACCGACCGGCGCAAATGTGCGCGCTCTGGAAATTAGGAAGATCGGTAATCCAGGAAAAATGAGTCGTTTGTACTAAGATGGTCAATCAGGAGGGTTCCTGTCAAATGGAAACTTGCTCGCGCGGTGGTCCTTTTTTCCGGCGGGGGGTCGGGTCGGCATATCCTGGCAGCACCGAGTTGGGGTTGGCGGAGTGACTCGCGACGGGGTTAAATGGGTTGCCTGCTAGAGCGCCTCACCGTTGGGTTACGCACAGCCGGGAGGGCGAGGCTCCGTCCGAGCCAGCCTTGATCCATCGGCGAGTCTTCGAGTCGGTGGATCATTGCGAGCCGCCACGCGGGAAGGCCCGTCACACGCGATGTTCGTAGGACTCGAAGACTCGTCCTCCGAACAAAGCTGGCTCGGACGGAGCCTCGCCCTCCCAAATTGCGTACGCCAGGCAACCGTGAGGCGCTCGAGCACAGTGGAGCGGCAACCCATGTCGGGTCAGCCCCACGAAGGATAGAGCCTCGCGGCGAGTTCCTGGCGATCGTAATGCCGCGAGGACAGGCTCTCAACCCGGGAGAGGCAACGGATGCGGGCACTCGTGACGGGGGTCTCGGGATTTGTCGGCGGGCACCTGGCCGAACACTTGCTCGCAGCGGGCGACCTGGTCGTCGGGCTTTCGGTGTCGGGGAGTTGGCGAGACGGCAGTGCGCAGGTCGCACGGCAGGTGCGGCTCGAGCGCTGCGACCTGACGGAGGTGGCCGAGACGGACCTTGCGGCTCTGCTCGCAAGGAAACAGCCGGAGGTGATCTACCACCTGGCGGCACAGGCGAACCCGCAGGCGAGCGTGTCGGACCCTCGAGGGACCTGGGCCTTGAACCTCGGCGGGACCTTGAACCTGCTCGAAGCGCTCAAGACGAGCGGCGTGAAGTCGCGCGTGATTCTCGTCGGCTCCGGGGTCTGCTACGGCAACCCCGCGCCCGAGCACATCCCCGTGCGCGAGGACTGCCCCTTGCGTCCGAACAACCCTTACGCCGCGAGCAAAGCGGCGGCCGACCTCCTTGGCATCCAGAATTACCTGGCTCACGGGACTGATGTCGTTATCGCCCGCCCCTTCAACCATGCCGGACCGCGCCAAACCCCGAACTACGTGCTGAGCGGCCTGGCCCGGCAGGTCGCGGAGGTCGAGCTCGGCCGCGCACCTCGGGTCGAGGTGGGGAACCTCGATGTCGTCCGCGACTTCACGGACGTCCGCGACGTCGTCCGTGGCTATCGGCTGCTGGCCGAAAAGGGAGCGCCGGGCGAGGTTTACAACCTCGGCACGGGCCAGGGGACGCGCATCGCCGACGCCCTGGAAACCTTGCGCAGGGTGGCCCGTGTGCCGGTTGATGTCCACGTCGACCCGGCCCGAGTCCGCCCGGTCGATCAGCCGCTGCTCGTCGCCGACGCGAACAAGCTCCGGAGCGCGACCGGCTGGCAGCCGGTCGTGTCGATGGACCAAACCCTCGCGGACATGCTCAGCTACTGGCGCGACGTGCTGGTTCGAGGCGCTCGCACGACAGGATCGTGAGGTCAAAGAATGCGTGAAGGCGCCCGACTGGCATGAGCTGTGCGGGAAAAGAATGAACCGCTTCGAGACTCTTGATCGTAAGATGTTACGAGAAGCGAGCGCGGTACCGTTGGTCCGGGAATCCTACCGCCGGCGCTTTGGGCCTTGGATCGAACGAGAAAAGGCAAACCTCATGTTCCGACGCGCTGGGATGATTCCGTTGAACCTTGCGAATCCGCTCGCTTCACGGCAAGTCGAAAGTCTGCTGGATACGGACCCGACGGGGCTTCTTGCGTTGCCGCACGCTTCCCGGCAACGGCTGCCCGGCCTCTGGGGAAATGACCCGTTCTCGCCTCGGAGCGTCCTGCTCTTGCGCGAGGGGGACGGGCAGATCGAGGCCTTTGGGGCAGGGGACCCCAGACCGGCGGTAGGCTGGCTGGCCGGTCTGTCGTCGCCCATCGCGCTCCTGGCACCGCCCCAGTGGCGGACGGAGATCACAGCGATCGTGGGTGAGTACGACGTCGGCACCGTCGTGACCCGAAGTTACGCTCCGCTCGAGTACGCCCCGCCCAGGCCGCCCACGCTCGTCGCGCGCCGGCTCACGCTTCAAGACGCCGCCGCATTTACCGCGACGGCGCCTTCCTGGGCCTTGCGGGGTTGGCGAACCTTCGACACGCTCGTGACCCAGGGCGCAGCCTTTGGGATTCCCCATGGTGACGGCTTCGCGGCGCTCGCCTGGATCTTCGAGGCAACCTCGCGTTCCGACGCCCTCGCCGTCTATACCGTACCTCGATACCGCCTACTCGGCCTGGGCCGAGCCGCCAGCTTCGCCCTCCTCGACCACGTTCGTCACGTCCGCGGCAAGGCACCACTCTGGTCCGCATCAGCCGACAACGAGGCGTCGAACGCGCTGGCCGAATCGCTGGGTCTTTTCCCCAGGGTGACCGAAACGATCCTGCGCTGGCCCCCGCGGTCGAAGACCCGGAAACAGCCCGTCGGGATCGCCGAAGAGGGCGAGCGGTCCGAACCGTCGTAAAGTGCCGTCCCGCCTCGGCGTGGCCTAACAGGTCATCCCTATGCCCGGCTATCCCATCGAGCTCGACTTACGAGGCCGAACGGCCCTCGTCGTCGGTCTGGGCGCCGTCGGGCGCAGGAAAGCCGAAGGGCTGCTCGCGGCAGGTGCGCGCGTCATTGGCGTCGACCCGAATGGTCACCCCCTCGGAGGCGTCGAGGTGCGGACCGAGCCCTACCGCGTGGAGCATCTTCAAGGCGTGAGCCTGGCCTTCGCCGCCGCGACGACGGACGTGAATCGCAACGTGGTGCGCGATGCCCGCGCGGCGGGCGTCTGGGTCAGCTCGGCGAGTGACCCGTTGGACGGCGACTTCACCATCCCCGCGCTCTGGCGTGAAGGACCCTTGCTCGTGACCGTCTCGACCTCGGGCGCCAGTCCCGCCCTGGCCGCCTCTCTGCGCGACCGCGCCGCCGAAGCGATCGGGCCTGCCGCCGCAGGCTTCGCCGCACTGCTGGCCGAGCTTCGCTCCGTCGTCCTTGCGAGCTTCCCCGACGACCCCGACACTCGACGCCGAATTCTCACCGGCTGGGCGGAACCGCGCTGGCTTGATCGGTACAACGCAGACGGTGTGCACGTCGTCCGCGAGGCCATGCTCACCGAATTGCAGCGAGAGTCGGCTTTCGCTCCGCGAAAGCACGTTCTTTGATATCACATTTATAAATAAATAATCGCCAATCCTGTTGACCGCTTCTCCGCCCTACGGCGCCGGCGCCAGGAACGGGCGAACGCGTTCCACCAGCAGCTTGTAGCCTTCCGCCGAAAAGTGGAGCCTGTCGGCAACGAACAGCTCGGGGCGAGCCTGCCCGTCGGGACCAAGGCTGATATCCCAGGCATCCACATAACCCACGCGCGGCAGGTTCAGGGCCGTCTCGCGAACGAGCCGATTCAACTCGCGGTTCTTGTCCCCTTCACTCCAACGCGCAGGTGCGGGGTTGAGACCAATGAAGAGGATTTCCGTCTTCGGAAGCCGGCTGTGGACCACGCGGACGAACTCGACGAAGTCTTCCGCCACTTCCCTCGGCAGTCGCCCAGCATGGAGATCATTGCCCCCCGCGCGGAGGAAAATCTGCTTGGGCTCGTGCGGAAAAATGAGCCGGTCCGCGAAGTGTGTGGAATCGACGATCTCGCTGCCACCAAAACCGCGATTGATCACCTTGTGACCCGGAAAGTCCGCCGCGAGCGTCTTCCAGCGCTTGATGGTCGAGGAACCGATGAAGATGATCCCTCCTTTGGGCGGCGGATTCTCGCGGTCCGCCGCTTCGATCGCGGCGATTTCCTTGTCCCACACCGAATAGTTGCGCGCTTCGGCATACGGGCGCGGTGCCTGCTGGCCGAAGAGATTCGCCGTGGAAAGCAACCCGAGCATGACGATCGCGACGGTTGCCATTCGTTTCATGACTCACTCTCCAGCCCCGAAACAAGATCCCGTCCAATTCCTACAGTGGCCGCTTGGACGGATACCCGACTGGGGCCCATCTTACAGAGCAACGCCAGGCTCACAAGTAGCCGGGAGTTTCTTCCTCTCAAGGCGGCAGACCGTTGCTCACATTCATGAGTGGCCGTTTGTCGTCGCGACGGTTTTCATCGCGGAGGCGACGGATCCGGCGAAACGGGGCGCCACGGCTGACGCGCCGCGTCTTCGTACTTTTTTCGCATCATCCCCCAGTAGTCGGCGTTGTGCTGAAACTCCGCCGCCTGCTCCTCGGCCCGGGACGCGTCTCGTTTCATCCCATCAATGAACGCCGAGTGGCGATGATCCGCAGTGTTCGCCGCGAGAACGAGTGCCTTCGCACTTTGAACACGTTGCTGAGCGAGTTTCCGCCCCAGCGCTTCCGAGGCACCGAAAGAAGCGGCCTCGCGTCGACGAGCGGCCGAAATCCTGGCAAGGCGCGTTGCCTCGAGCCAGGCTCCGAAGACGATCCCCACCACGGCCACGACGACCATCAGCGTCCGAATTTGGAGATGCGCGATTCGCATGACTTACCTCGTCGGCGTGACTCGGCGCTCACTTGGCCGAGTCGCGGTAGAGCATTCCCCAGGTTTTGACCTGCCCTTTCGCCGAGTTTGTGTATTCCTTGTGTGAGCCCCAGAAATCGAAGCTGAAGCCGCCCTCGTTGGCATTGTAGTGGAACGGGTGGTGTTCACGGATCTTCTGGATATGGACATTACTGTCCCAGGGGTCGCAGACGGTCGCGTACTTGGTGCCGAGGAACTCGCGGACGGTATCCACAACCACCCAGTGGGCGCCGTGGGTTTCCCAGTCGACGCCGAGGATCACGGGATTCACGTCGACAGTCGGGCCCAGACCGGAAGCGACGCCGACCTTGTGAACCAATACTGAAGGGACGTGGTTCGGGTGGAAATGATGCCATCGCCAATGGCCGCTGGTAAACTCATTGAGCACGTGGGCCAAATGTTTGGGAAGTGTGCCCTTCTTGTTGGGGGCGTACGGCGTTCCTGACGCATCCGCATATTTCTGGCAGATATCCTTTTCGACGGTCATGGCGGTCGCGCCGGGTTTCAGCTTGTTGATTTTGAACACGCACATCATGACGCTGGCGATCCCGCACGACATGTTCGCCTCCTGACCGTAGACCAGATGGACGTCGCCAAAACGCGTGATGCGGGTGAACCAGGCCATCTGTCAGTGTCCTTCCTCGAACGGGGGTCTTCGTGGGGATCAAGTGCGACCTCGGTGCCGCGCTCCCTCATCACGGGCTGTCGCGGCAGGGGTCGTGGGTTGAGTGTCCGCCACGGGAAAACCGGAATCAATACAATTCCTGCCGCCTTGCGCGATGAACTAGTGGGCCGTCAATCTTCGATTGACGGGTCGGCGCCTATGGTTTCCCCATGATGAGGAGAGCGCATGCAACGAGGAGTAAGATTTGGATGAGCACGGAGATGAGGATGAGGATCACAAAAGACTGTTTTTCTCTTCATCTTCATCCTCATCTTCATCCTCATCTTCCTGTTTCCCGTTCCTCATCCACACCCGTGGTGCACAAAGACGTTTATATATGTTAATTTCACGTCAATCGAAGATTGTCGGCTTACTAGCCGATCCCGGCGATTGACGACACGGTGGATACCACGTCGCTTCAAGCCGCCGCCCGGCAATCCCGACAATCCGCGCGTGGCGTCGTCGCCGTCGCGACTACAGTAGGCAGAACCTGTGGAGGCTTGATCGAGCCGTTCCACCCTGCTTGAATTGCGTTTCGGGCAATCGTGAGCGAGCGCAGTTGGCATGAACTTACCGTTTGTCCGGGAACCGTCGGTCGCAGGCCAGAGAGAACAAAATGCCAGGTAATCCGTCGTTCGACAAGGTTGACACCAAATCACAGTGGACGGCGGCTCGCAACGCGACCGGCCTCCTGATCGCGCTCACCTCAAAGATCAAGCTTGGTGAGGAGTTCGGTTACTTCCAGCGCGATAAGCTGAACCCCCAGCGCGTCGTTCGAGCCGTCGAACGAAGAGATGAAAATATAAATATGATACTACTATTAAATATTAATAAATAAACATCATATGTTATTGAAAACAGACATCCAGTTCGCGGACTCGGCTGATCAGCTCACGTGATCCAGATGTCAACCGCTCGGGGACGTTGATCATGAGACTTCACGACGCGAGCAACCGGCGAGCGTTTCTCAGGGCCGCCGCTACGGCGACTGCCGCTGGCGGTCTTCTTGGTGCCCGAAGCCCGTCAGCAGCCGCCGACAAGGCGTTTCCGCCCGTCCGCCAGATCACGCGCGGAATGTTCCATTGGTTTGGCTACTACGACAAACTGCAGTTCTCGCCCGATCATCGCTTCGTGCTCAGCAACCGCGTTCGCTTCGAGCACCGCTCGCCCACGGCCGATGACGTGATCGAGGTGGGCATGATCGATCTGCACGACAAGGACCGATGGATACCCCTCGGCACATCGAACGCATGGTGCTGGCAACAGGGCTGTATGCTGCAATGGATTCCCGGCACGGCGTCGAAAGTGATCTGGAACGACCGCGAGAAGGACCGCTTCGTAAGCCGGATCATGGATGTGAACACCGGAGACAAGCACACGCTCCCCGCGCCGATCTACGCACTGGCACCGAACGGCAAAGAGGCGGTGAGCTGTGATTTCGCCCGCGTGGCCGATTGCAGGCCGGGATACGGCTATGCGGGCATTCGCGACCCGTTTTTCAACGACATGGCACCGTCGGGAAGCGGGGTGACCCATGTGAACCTGGAATCCGGCGCCAAGCGGCTCATCGTTAGTCACAAGACGCTCGCGACGCGCGGCGAGGTGGTGAAAAACCACGCGACGTCAAAGCATCACGCCTATCACCTGCTCGTCGGCCCGGACGGCAAACGCTTCATTCTGTTGCATCGCTGGACGCAGCCCGGCGGCGGTCATTTGACACGCCTCATCACCGCGAACCTCGACGGCAGCGACCTACGCATCGTCATCCCGAACGGCTACGCGTCCCACTTCATCTGGCGCGATGCCACGCACATCCTGTCCCAGGCCAAGGGTTGGCTCGGCAACGATGATTGGGGCGATTTCCTGTTCGAAGACAAAGACTCGGGCATCGTCGCGGAGATCGGCCGCGGCGTGCTCGACAAGAGCGGGCACCTCACCTACCTGCGCAATAATGAGTGGATCTTGAACGACACCTACCCGCAAGGCACGCGCCGCATTCAGACGCCGCACCTCTACCACATCGCCACGAACCGCCGCATCGACCTTGGCGAGTTCCCTTCTCCGCCCGAATACACCGGTGAATGGCGTGTGGACACCCATCCGCGCCTCAGCCGCGACGAGCGCTGGGTGTGCATCGACTCCGCTCACACGGGTGAGGGCCGCCAGCTTTACCTGATTGACATCAGCGGCGTAGCGTAACCGGGGCGCGCTGAGAGGCTGTCGCTGAAGTGGAGCGGAGCCGGATAAGGGGAGACTGGCTCCTGGTCTTCGAGGTGCCCGTCCCCTTTTTGCCCGCGGAGGTCCCGCGTTGAGTGTTCGGCCAGTTTCGCGCTTACGCAGGGCGTGGTAGAATTCTTTGGGAGGATGAGCCATGCCAATGCACGATTGGAAACGGGTTCCGGCCACGATTTATCATCACTTTCGCCAGCAGTGGACGATCTCGATCTGCAACACTCTCAACGCCGGACTGTTGCCTCCTGGCTATTCCGCACTTGTCGAACAATACTCCTCCGGCCTGTATCCCGATGTTTTGGCCGTGCAACGGCGGAGCCAAATGCCGTCCCTTCCCGGCGTCGCCCTGACCACACTCGAGGCCCCGCGCACGCGGATGACCGTTCGGCCTCGAGAAGCGAGGTTCCACGAGCGGGCCAATCGGGTGGTTGTGCGCCATCACCTGGGAGACGTGGTCTGCGCGATCGAGGTGGTGTCGCCGGGAAACAAGGCGGGCAAAATCGCCGTCCGTGAATTCGTTGCCAAAGCAGTCGACTTCCTCAGACGGGGGATCAACCTCCTGATCGTTGATCCCTTCCCCCCAGGCTCGCAAGATCCCCAGACCCTGCACAAACTCATCTGGGATGAATTTGACGACGGTGTTCCTTTCGAACTTCCCGCCGATGAACCGCTCTTGCTCGCCTCTCACCGCGCGGCTGCGCCGGTCGTGGAATTGACCCCCGAGGCGTTTATCGAACCACTCCGCGTGGGGGCCCAATTGCCGGACATGCCCGCTTGGCTGGACATGGCTAGCTACGTGAACGTACCACTGGAGCGAACCTACAGAGCAGCCTGGGACGTGTGCCCAGCGGACTTCCAGCACCTCGTCGAACACGGCACACCGCCGGATGAGAACGCGCCGTGGGGAGATCGTAATCAGGATGAAACTTGAGTGATCTGCACCGACTGAATCGCATCACGGCTTTGAGTGCGGAGATACCGGGCACGCATAAAAATCGGCTAATCGCTGTCGACTGCCTCATCTGATGCGCTCCCTGATTTAGAGCGCTTAACGGTTGGGTTGCACACGATCAGGCACCGACGGTCCCCGCTCTACATCATCCCAAACTTCCGGACGCGCCTTAACGTTACGGGCGTGGGCAAAGCATCCTCCCTCCCCCCATCGTGGGGGAGGGCTGGGGTGGGGGGGCCGTCGCACGGTTACTGGTTGCGCGGAACCCCCCACCCCAACCCTCCCCCACAAGGGGGGAGGGAGTTCTGATGCTTCTGTGTTTTGATTGGTTGTCGCCGTGCGCAATCCAACCGTTCGGCGCTCTAGAAAATTGGTCGCAGCCGTTTTTCGTTGTCGATGCCCAACGCCGATTGCGCAACGAGTCGGCGCATCGCCGACCTCGCTCCTGGCGGGTGACCGAGTATACTGGCGGTGCCTCCGAGATCCGGCGCTGATGCGGCGGGACGCGCCGGCCGACGTCGGCATCGGCGTGCCCCTCTCCCGCAGTAACTGCGATCGGACAACGAGGAAGGAGCGGCGATGGCCCGGAAGAATCAAACGGGGCGGGCGACCGCTTCCGAAGAGAAGAAGGTCGACGGCCAACCCAACCAGACTCCCGAGGAGCCTCAAGAGTCGGCCCCGCAGGTGGCCGAAGCCGATCCTTCACCCTCGAGTTCAGAGACAGAGGGGCGTCGGCCGCGTCCACCGGTGGTCGGTATCGGCGCCTCGGCCGGCGGGCTCGAGGCGCTCACGGAACTGGTTCAGGCGATGCCAGCCGACAGCGGGCTCGCCTTCGCGGTCGTCACGCACCTGGACCCGGAGCAGAAGAGCGCCCTGGGCAAGATCCTGGCGCGGGTCACCCCGATGCCGGTCCACGAGGTCGAAGACGGCATGGCCGTCGAGCCGAACCACCTCTATGTCATACCGCCCGACTGCGACATGGTGATCGCCCAGGACATCCTTCACCTCGTCCCCCGCGCGGAAATGCGGGGGATGCACATGCCCGTTGATACCTTCCTGGCCTCCCTGGCCGAGGACCGGGGCAGCCAGGCCAGTGGCGTGATCCTGTCGGGGAACGGCTCGGACGGCACTCGCGGCCTGAAGGCGATCAAGGCCGAAGGGGGCATCACCTTTGCCCAGGACCACACGGCCCGGTTCCGCAGCATGCCCCAGAGCGCCATCGACTCGGGCACGGTCGATTACGTCCTGTCGCCTTCGCTCATCGCCGCGGAGCTGCTCCGCATCGCCCGTCACCCCTGGCACTCCCCGCCCGAAGATGCCCGACCGTTGGCCGCACCGGAGAAGGAGGACCCCTTCCTCCAGATCGTCCGGCTGATGAGCGCCGCCACTGGTGTGGATTTCCTGGAGTACAAGCACTCGACGTTGCGCCGCCGCATCGAGCGCCGGCTGGTGGTGCGGCGGGTGTCCACGCTGGCCGAGTACCTGCAGTGCCTGCGCGACGATCCGGCCGAGCTCCACAGACTGTCGGAAGAAGTCCTGATCCTCGTGACCGGTTTCTTCCGTAACCCGGAAGTGTTCGAGGCACTCAAGGCATCCGTCTTGCCCCGGTTGATGCAGGGCCGGCCCTCTGGCGCACCGCTGCGCGTCTGGGTGCCGGGGTGCGCCACTGGCGAGGAAGCCTACTCCCTGGCCATCTGCCTCCTGGAGTATCTCGGGAACGCGGCGAACGCCACGCCGATCAAGATCTTCGCCACGGACATCAGCGATCGGGCCATCGAGGTAGCCCGGGCCGGCGTTTACGGTGAGGGGATCGCGGCCGAGGTCTCCGCCGAGAGGCTGCAGAAGTTCTTCGTGAAGACCAACCAGGGTTACGAGATCAGCAGGGTGGTCCGTGACCTCTGCGTCTTCGCCCGCCAGGACGTGACCAAGGACCCACCGTTCTCGCAACTCGATTTGATTAGCTGCCGCAACGTCCTGATCTATTTGGGGCGGATCCTGCAGGGTCAGGTTCTACCCATCTTCCACTACGCCCTCAAGCCCGGAGGCTTCCTCGTCCTCGGCAACAGCGAGACCGTGGGCAGCTTCACCGACCTCTTCCAGATGGCGGACAAGCGGTACACGTTCTACGTCCGGACCGCGATCCCCAGCCAGTTGACTTTCGACTACAGCCCCGGCGCCCCGCGCCGGACCCAGGTCGTCGTGCACGAAGTAGCGCCTTCGTCAGCTCGAGGCGTCCCGGATCTCTACCGTGAGGCCGACCGGCTGGTATTGTCCTACTACGCCCCGCCCGGGATCGTGGTTGACGAGAACCTGCGCATCGTCCAGTTCCGCGGCGATACCGGGAGTTATCTCAAGCCGGCCCCGGGGCCTCCCACGGCGAACCTGCTCCTGATGGCACGCGACGGGTTGCTCCCGGAGCTGGGTGCCACCCTCGACCGCGCCAAGCGGGACAACGCCCCGGCACGCAAGAGCGGGGTGCGGGTCAAGAGCAACGGCCACTACCGCGAGATCGACCTCGTGGTAATCCCCATCGCCGACCTGGCTCCGGGGACTCGCCACTTCGTGGTGATGTTCGAGGAGGCGCGCCCCGCAGCCGGTGCCGCCGCGCCCCGCGCACGCATACCGCTCACCCCCGACGAGGAGTCCGCCGATGAGCGGGTAACCGGCCTGCTGCAGCACGAGCTGGAGACAACCAAGTCCTTTCTCCAATCCGTCATTGAACAGAAGGAGGGCGCCAACGAAGCGCTGCGGGCCGCCAACGAAGAGGTCGTCTCCACCAACGAGGAACTGCAGAGCACCAACGAAGAGCTCCAAACCGCCAAGGAGGAGCTGCAGGCGACGAACGAGGAGCTGACCACCGTCAACGACGAGCTGCGGAGCCGGATCCGCACTGCCGACGAGCTGAGCGACGACCTGGTGAACCTCATCGAGGCAACCAACATCCCGATCGTCGTCGTGGGGGCCGACCTCTGCATCCGCCGGTTTACCCCCGGGGCCCGCCGGGCGCTGAACCTGCTCCCTGGGGACGTGGGGCGGCCGATCGGCGATCTCAAGCTCAAGGTCCACGTCCCCGACCTGGAATCGCTGGCGCACGCGGTGGTCGACACCCTGGAGATCAAGCAGCGGGAAGTCCAGGACGACAGGGGCTCCTGGCACAAGCTGTACCTCCGGCCGTACAAGACCCTGGACCAGAAGATCGGCGGCGTGGTCCTGATGCTGATTGACATCGGCGTGCTCAAGCGCCGGGAACAGCAGGTCGCGGAGTCGCGCGACTACTCCGTCAGCATCGTCGAGACGGTGCGGGAGCCGCTGATCGTCTTGGACGGGCGGCTGCGGGTGCGGACGGCGAACCGGGCCTTTTACCAGACGTTCCGGGTCAATCCGAAGAACACCGAGGGCCGGCTCATCTACGAGCTCGGCGACCGGCAGTGGGACATCCCTCGGCTGCGGACGCTCCTGGAAGAGCTCCTGCCCCAGAACAGCCACTTCGAGGACTTCGAGGTGGAGCACGACTTCCCCGGGATCGGGCGGCGTACGATGCTGCTCAACGCCCACCGCGTGGTCCAGCTCGAGGGCGAGCCCAGCCACCTCATCCTGCTCGCCATCGAGGACGTCTCCGTGCGTAGGCAGGCCGAGCGCTTGCGGGAAGAGAGCCAGGACCGACTCCAGACCATCGTCAACACGGCGGTGGACGCCATCATCACCGCCGACGAGCACGGGACCATCGCCTCAGTGAACCCCGCGGCGGAGCGGATGTTCGGTTACACGGCCGCCGAGATGCTCGGCCAGAACGTCAAGATGCTGATGCCGTCTCCCCACCGAGAGGCCCATGACGAATACGTGGGGCGCTACCTGCGTACCGGCGAGCCGCACATCATCGGCATCGGCCGCGAGGTCCGGGGCCGCCGCAAGGACGGTTCGACGTTCCCGGTGGACCTGTCCGTCAGCGAGTATCTGGACCGGACCCAGCGCTTCTTCAGCGGGGTGCTCCGCGACCTCAGCGTCCGGAAGGCCCTGGAGCAGGAGGTGCTCGAGGCGGCAACGATGGAGCAGTGGCGCATCGGCCGTGAGCTTCACGACAGCAGCGGCCAGGAGCTGACCGCCCTCGGGCTGCTGGCCGAGGCCCTGGTGGAGGCCCTCACGAAAACATCCCCCGGCGAAGCGGTCCTCGCCACCAAGATCGCGGAGGGAGTCAAGCGGGTGCTCGGGCAGGTCCGGGCTCTCTCCCGAGGCCTGATCCCGGCGGAAGTGGACGCGCCCGGACTCATGGCCGCCCTTGCGGAACTTGCGTCCCGGACCAGCGAACTGCACGGCGTGACCTGCACGTTCGAGTGCCGGGAGCCGGTGCTCGTGGAGGATAATCAAACGGCCACGCACCTCTACGGCATCGCCAAGGAAGCCGTCTCCAACGCCCTCAAGCATAGCGGGGCGAAGAACATCAGGATCAGCCGGGAAAGCGTCGAGCGGTCCCTCGTGCTTCGCGTCCGGGATGACGGGAGTGGGCTCCCCTCGGAGGCGCCGGAGAGCAAGGGAATCGGGCTGAAGATCATGCGTTACCGGGCTGGCCTCATCAACGCCGGACTGACCATTGGTCCGGCGGACCGCGGCGGGACCCTGGTGTCCTGCATGATCAGCAAGGAAATTGGCAATGGCCAGGAGCAGAAGCAATCCGAGTAAGCCGCGACGAGCGCTGGGTGTGCATCGACTCAGCCCATACGAGCGAGGGGCGTCAGCTCCACCTGATCGACATTAGCGGCGTGGCGTGACCTGGCGCGACCTGAGAGTCTGTTGCGACAAATGTCCCCATTCCCCCAGATAACCCGAATCCAGGAACGAATCACCTCAGAGCAAGCTAAGTTGCGTGCATTGTGTGCCTGACCAGAAGGGGATGCAAAGGTAAACAGGCACGAAAAACTAAAAACACAGTCCGACCTAATGGTTCTCTCCGCCCCGGAAGACTCGCATGAACAATCATGATTCCTGCCGCCCAAGCGGTAGGGACTGACCCCGTGATTGCAGACTCTCGCCAAACCTGGATGCTACCGTGGCGGCACTGGAAGAATTATGATAGGAGAGCCGTATTGGAGAACGCCAGCCATGACGATTCATTTGCCAAAGGATTTGGAAGCCTCAATCAACGCCGAGGTTTTCAACGGTCATTACGCTTCGGCCGATGACGTGGTCACCGAAGCTGTGCGCCTCTTTCTCCGGCACAGAGCCAAGCGTTCTGCCCACTCCGCCCTCACACCGGATGAGCTGAACCGGCAATTGCTCGATGCCGGTGTGATCAGCCATTTGCCGGCTCGCCCCGAACTCGAAACTTATCAGGAATTCACGCCCATCGCCGTTGAAGGAGAACCCCTCTCGGAAACCATTATCCGCGAGCGGCGTTAACCGTGGCGGCTTACTTCCCGGACAGTAGCGCGGTCATCAAACGTTACGTCCAAGAGACCGGAACAGCCTGGGTACAAGCATTGGTCCATCCCGCAGCCCAGCATTCGGTCTACGTGGCCCGGATCACGGCGGTCGAAATCTGCGCCGCGATTGCCCGCCGCCAGCGCGGGAGGACAATCTCGCCTGCGGCAGCCGCGGCGGCATTGGCTCGTTTCCGTCTCGATGTTGCGCAGGAATACCTCGTCAGTGAGATCACCGTCCCGCTGCTCTCGGATGCCGAGCGGCAAGCGGAGATTCACGGTTTGCGAGCTTATGACGCCGTGCAACTGGCGGCCGTCTTACTGAGCGTTGCAGAAATAACTAAACCGAGTTCCGTCGAAATTCGATAGCTTCATGCGTTGTACGTTCGAGTTGGGCGCCGAATACCGATGGCGAGGGTCGAAGTTGCGACCGCTTTTCTGCCGGCTCGTGCGCAACGGGCTCCCAACCTACCGAGGGCCTCTTACACTAACCCGA
>DAIDJG010000320.1 GCA_027451445.1 Singulisphaera sp. | reverse complement strand
GTCATTGCCGCCGGCGCGGTCCTTGGGGGATTGCTCGTCCTGGCGGGCTACTCGCAACGGCAGACCCACCTGGCTGAGGCAACTCTCGACGAGGGGCGCGAACGTCTGGCGAATCGCCAGTACGCCGAGGCGGTCCGCACGCTGAGACGAGGACTGGCGCTGGTGCCTACGACGGACGGCAGTCTGAAGCGAAGGCTCGAAGTCGTTCTGCATCAGGCCATGCGCGAGCAGGTCGAACACGAACTGCACGCTGTTGTCGATCTTCTCCGCTTCCGCTTCGGAGTCACGCCGCCTGCGGACGACGAGGCCCGGTCGCTCGCGGCACGCGGCCAGGCCCTCTGGGAGCGTCGGCTCTTGCTCGTAGAGGCGGCCGGCAACATGACGGCACAGACGCGAGCGGACTTCGTCGACCTGGCCACCATTCTGGCCGAGATCCGCACCCGAGACGGTTCCCACGAATCGCTCGAAAACGCCGTGCGCCTTCTCGAAGAGGCACGGGAGCAGTTTGGGCCAAGCCCTGCATTGGTCCGCGAGATCCGGAGTTACTCCCGCCGACTGGGTCGAGACACGCGCGATTCCGACAGCGCTCCCGCCCCGCAAACGGCCTGGGAACACTATGACCTGGGCCGGTCGTACCTCCGGTCGGGCGAGCACGCACTCGCGGAGAAGGCCTTCGAGCGGTCGATCACGCTGCAGCCGGGCGAGTTCTGGCCGCATTTCTTCCAGGGTGTCTGCGCCTATCGTCTCGGTCACGCTCAGGACGCTGTGGCGGCTCTCGATACGTGCGTCGCCCTCGCGCCCAGGACAGCCGCATGTTATTACAACCGAGCCAAGGTGCACGAAACACGGGGGCATGTTGAGCAGGCGCTGGAAGACTACTCACAGGCGCTCGTACTGGAACCGGGGCTGGCCGATGCGGCGCTCAACCGGGGAATTCTTTGGTACCGCCAGGGCCGCTACGAGCAAGCCGCCGCCGACTTCGATCGCGCCCAGAGTGGAACGAGCAGTCGCAAGACGCTCGGCCTGGTTCACTACAACCTCGCCCTTGTCCATCTCGCCCGGAAGAACCAGCCCGCGGCCCAGACCTGCCTGAAGCGGGCCATCGCATACGGCGACGACGACGCGCGCGAACTCCTGCGCCGGCTCGAACGGCCGTAAGCGCGAGCTCAAAAATCCCTGGGCTGACGCGCGCATTTTTCCTCTCGTCCCGCTGAACTCTGTGAAGCCGCCAGGGACGAAACCAATCGGAACCTGAGGCACTCCCAAGTACGCCGAGTTCGAGCCGACGCGGCTCCTCTCGGACACGCGGGAACGCTGGTCGCAGCCGCTTCGCATGGCGCGGGCCGTCCACAGCACCAGCGAGAACCCTACGAACTCAACACGACTCACTGAGGAGCAGAGCGATGACTTCACGAAGTGCGCGGAACCGTCGGACCTTCCAGCTCGAGAGCCTCGATGGGCGGATCGCACCCTCCCACTTTGGCGGACTCGCCCACGCGGCGGTGGTGCATCATGCGATCGTCCAACAGCACCATACCAGCGCCAAACACGCCGTCGTCCGAGCCCATGCCGAAACGCAGGAAACGCCCGGCACCGAGAACGCTTCGAACGAGTCCGCCAACGAAACGCAGGAAACCTCGACCAACGACACGCAGGACACATCCACCACGGATAACTCGACCAACGACACGCAAGGCTCGGCGACTCCAGATACACTGATCAAGAAGCGCTGAGAACGGTAATACCCTCATCGTATGATCCAACCGAATCAAGGGTTCCGCGACTGAGATTCTGAAACACAAGGGGATGCTTGATACCGAACTTATCGGTATGAAGCATCCCCTACTTCGTTTGAGGCCCACCGTCTTACTTTTGAAGTTGCGTGTATTCCGTCGCCTTCTGCGCTGGGGATGAGCATTCGAGGAGAATCGACGATTGCCGCCGTACGGGCAGTGAGAGTCGACTTTCGCTCCGCGAAAGAAATTCTTTCGCGGAGCGAAAGTCGACTCTCGCTGCCTCATCGCGTTTCTCGTACGGGTCGATCAAGATGCGCAACTTCAAAACTTCTTACCGCGCAGGATTCCCCATCATATTCGTGCCGGCGACGCGAACTGGACTGAGCGTGGATTGGCGGCTACCGTAACTACGGTTTAGCCGTGCCGCCTAAACCACAAGGGGCGGCTGTTCCACACTCGTAGGATAAGGTTTGATGGTCTCTCGGTATGATGACGCGGTGGTGGGTGCGGGGATCATCGGTCTGGCCCACGCGTATCACCTGGCGCGTCGAGGGCGGAGCGTAATCGTCTTCGAGCGCGGGGCCCGCGCCACCGGAGCGTCGATCCGCAACTTCGGCATGCTCTGGCCGATCGGCCAGCCGGCGGGACCGACGTATCGCGTGGCGCTGCGTAGCCTGGAGCTTTGGCGCGTGGTGCTGGCCGCGGCGGGGTTCTGGCATGCGGCATCGGGCTCGCTCCACCTTGCGTATCGCGAGGACGAGGAGCAAGTCCTCCGCGAGTTCGCAAACGGAGCGCGAGAGCCGGATGTCGTATGCGAGTTGCTCGGACCGAAGGAGGTACTCGAGCGTTCGCCCGCCGTGAACCCCAATGGGCTGCGCGCCGGGCTCTCGAGCCCGACGGAGATCGGCGTTGACTCGCGCGAGGTCGTGGCGGGCTTGCCGGCGTTCCTGCACGATACCCTGGGCGTCACGTTTGCCTTCAACCACGCCGTCACGAGCTTTGACGCGCCGCGCATCCGGGCGGGCGGATCCGACTGGAGCGCCGATCGTCTCTGGGTTTGCGCCGGTGATGATTTTCAGTCGCTCTTTCCCGAGGCATTCCGTACCAGCGGCCTGTCGCGCTGCAAGCTGCAAATGATGCGATCCGAGCCAACGGACACGGACTGCCGACTGGGGCCGATGCTCGCGGCGGGCTTGACCCTGCGTCACTACCGCGCGTTCGAGCGCTGTCCGAGCCAGCCCGCGCTCCGCGCGCGGGTTGCGGCCGAAAACCCCGAGTTCGATCGCTACGGCATTCACGTGATGGCGGCACAGAACGGCCGTTCCGAGATTGTTATCGGCGATTCGCATGAATATGACGATCGGATCGAGCCGTTTGACAAGGCTTGCATCGACCGGTTGATTCTCGATTACCTGGCGACGTTCCTGGCCGTCCCCAACCTGCGGATCGCCCAGCGCTGGCATGGGACGTACGCCAGGCACCCGTCGGAGCCCTACCTCGTGGCTCATCCCTCGGCCGGCGTCACCGCGGTGACGGTGACGGGCGGATTGGGTATGACCCTGTCATTCGGCCTGGCCGAACGAATCGTTGATAATGTGCTGGGCGGCTGAACTGATTCGGAGGAGCCTGTGACCACAACGTCGCGTTCGATCCGTCTCGTCGTTCTGGACTGGGCCGGCACAGCCATCGATTTTGGCTGCTTTGCCCCCGTCGTGCCGTTCGTCCAGGCCCTGGAACGCCAAGGGGTCGCGATCACCCCCGAGCAAGCCCGCATTCCGATGGGACTCGCCAAGAAGGATCATCTTCGGGCGTTGCTCGAACTGCCCGAAGTGGCCGAGCAATGGCGATCGCGGCACGGACAGAGTTGGGACGAGTCGGACGTCGAGCGAATCTACCGCGAGAATTACATCCCGCTCCAGCTCGGCGCAGTCAGCGACCACGACCGCCTGGTCCCGGGCCTGCTCGACGTGGTCGCGGAACTGCGCTCGCGCGGCATCTTGATCGCCACCACGACCGGCTATTTCCGAGAGGCTGGCGAGTTGGTCTTCGCGTCGGCCGAGCGCCAGGGTTACCACCGCGATTGCGACGTCTTGCCCGACGAGGTCCCAACGGGCCGCCCTGCCCCCTGGATGATCTTCCGCGCGATGCAGACGCTGGGCGTCTACCCGCCCCAGGCGGTAGTCAAAGTGGGCGATACTGTCGTCGATATCCAGGAGGCCCGCAACGCGGGGGCCTGGAGCGTGGGGGTCGTCGCGAGCAGCAGTGAGGTGGGGCTCACCGAGGCAGCCTGGGCGGCGCTGTCGGAGAAGGAACGACGCTCAAGGATTGACGCGGTGGGCGAACGTTTTCGAGAGGCCGGCGCCCATGCGGTGATCGAGACCTTGGTGGAGTTGCCTGCCGTCGTGGACGACGTCGGACGGCGTTGACGGCACAAGGAAAGCTGCGACGAAACACAGAGGCCAGGTTGTCACAGTTCTCGTGGGCGCTGAGAGTCTTCCGGGGAACGATCCGCTTTCCATGCCTTAAAGGGTTGGCAACCTCGCTTGAGGATTCTTGGACTCTGAGCGAATCTGCGTCCAGCGGGTAGAATTAAGGACGACATGCAAACCCATTGGATCTTGCGACTTAACGAACTGAGGAACCCGTTTTTGGGAGAGTCACCCGTGAGCACTCCGGTGGTGGTCGTCGAGGGAATGGTGAAGGAAGATGGGACACTCGAACTCGTGGAGAAAGTTAACCTGCCAGCGGGAAAGGTGCAGGTAACGCTCGTGCGCCTGTCGGAGGAGTTGACGAACGATTCGTTCGCGCGCGGGATGGAGGCGATCTGGGCTGGACAGAAGGCGCGCGGTCACGTTGCCCGGAGCATTGCCGAGGTCGAATCGGAGCGCCAGCTCGTTCGCGAGGAGATCGAAGAGGAGGTCCGGGAAGCGATGCGACTACAAGAGGAATGTCGCCAGGCGCGCGCAGGCGTTTGAATCGAGGGGCTCGGAAGAGCGACGGTTTATCTTGATACAAACATTATCATATAAATTTATATATAACTTGCGCACATTCGAACAGCCACGCCTGTTCGCGGCGCAGAAACATATTACTCCCCCCTTCCCAAGGGGGGGAGTTATGAGGTTCGCCCGCTCGCGACGGACCTTTCGTGCCGCGATACTGTGAGCAATCCAATCGCAAAGCGCTGTGGTTGGTCGAGAACTATACGACCTTTGGATGAGATGTGACTCCGCCTCTCGGGCTACTACGCGTCTCGTTCCAGTGCTGACTTGACCCAACCTCACCGGCCTGCTCGAATTCGGTTTCGGGTGACTCGAGGCGAGACTCGCCGCTCGGTCTCTCTGGTGATCCGGCCTACCCCAGTTCGATCCTTATATTAGCAGAGGCCATAAACAACCATGAAACGACTCCTTCCAATCTTCCTCGTCCTCGTTGTCGTGACCTCGGCCCGCGCTGAGAACGCCAAACACAACATCCCCTACGCCGAGACGGCGAACGAGCGCCAGATGCTCGACGTCTACGCGCCCGACAACGCCAAGAACCTGCCCGTGGTCTTCTGGATCCACGGCGGCGGCTGGCAGGTCGGCGACAAGACCAGCGTGCAGCTCAAGCCGAAGGTGTTTGTCGAGAAGGGATACGTCTTTGTCGCCACGAACTATCGGTTCCTGCCCAAGGTCGACATGGAAACGATCGTGCGCGACGTTGCGAAGTCCATGCACTGGGTTCACGACCACATCGCCGAGTACGGCGGCGATCCGAACCGCATCCTCGTGATGGGCCATTCCGCGGGCGCTCAGCTCGCGGCCTTGATCTGCACCGACGAGCGCTACCTGAAGGCCGAGGGGCTCTCGCTAGGGATCATCAAGGGGTGCGTGCCCGTCGACGGCGACACCTACGACGTGCCGCTGATCATCGAGACCGCCCGCGCGCGTCGCAAGGCCGCCGGCCAGCCCGAGCCGAAATTCGGCCACTACGAGAAGTTCGGCAGCGATCCGGTGAAGCACCGCGACTTCTCAGCCGTCAACCATATCGCCCCAAACAAGGGTATTTCACCCTTCCTGCTCCTTTACGTCGCCGACCACGCTGACACCTCCGCCCAGGCCAAGCGGCTGGCCTCCGTGCTCACCGAGGCCGGCATCCCGGCGACGCTCTTTGGAGCCAGGGACACGGACCACTCCAAGCTCAACGACAACCTCGGACTGCCCGACGATCCCGCTACGAAGGCGCTGTTTGAATTTGCGGATGAAAGAGCGAAGAAGTGAAGTCGTGACAGCGCCGAAATCCGAGACGGGGCCAGGCGGCAAGGGCGTACTGCCGCTTGGTCCCGAACACGGGTGCGGCACAGATCGCTCGCCCGCCTCAATCCTCGACGAGCCAGCCGAACAGTTCGGCCAAAGGCAGTTCGTAGCCCGGTAGCACATCCTCACCGGAGAGAACCGCCGTTCCTTCCAGGACCTCCCGGTCGCGCCCCGGCCGGACGATGAACACGCGCCTTTGATTCGGCTGGACGAGCCAGCCGAGGTGGACGCCGTTTCGGACGCACCACGTCAGGCGCTGAAGCATCTTCTGCACCGTCTGACCAGGTGAGATGATCTCGACGATCAGGTCGGGGGCGAGGAAAACGTCTTCTACGGGTTCACCATGCTCGTTTTTCGGGATCCGGCCTTTGGCGATGAAGCAGAGATCCGAGACAATGGACCGCCCTGCGAAGGTGCACCGGAGTTCGACGTAAGGGAGACCGAGTTTCCTGGGCCGGGCGAACGCTAGCAGATTTGCGCTGAGAAGCGTGTCGAGGATGCTATGCCTGCGCCGGGGCGCCATCTTCTGCACCACCTTTCCGTCGATGTATTCGAGTGCCGGCTTGGCTTCGGGCAGGCGCAGAAATTGGTCGAGCGTTAAGTTGTCGTAAATGACTTGTTGGCCCATGACGGCTCCTTGCATCAAGCGACGTCACCGACTCGTGCGCTTCGATGCTCCCGAACTCGTTTCGATCGGAAATACAACGGTGTCACGTGGTTTTCCCGTCTGGGGATCAGGACAAGGGCTCCAGACCGAGCAACTCGTCCCACGTAGAAACCGTCTCGATCTTCGAGAAGAGTTCGACGAGGCGATCGTGGTCTTCGATTCGCTCAAGCGCCGCTTGCTGGGGCTCCGACGGCGCTCCGAGCCGATTGGCGGCCGCTCGAACCAGCAGTGAACGGGCTTCGTCCAGGCGGATTCGGCGCTCCAGCATCCGGTAGGTGGACGAATCCTTGAGGATCTTTGGATCAAGAAGGTTCATGGTTCGCACTCCCAAGAACAGTCGATCGACGGTCTCTTCGTCATACCGGAGACCCGCCAGCAACGATGTCGAGGCCATCAGCCGTGCGGCCTCCGGTACTGTCGTTTCCCGGAGCAGCCGCTCGTCGATGCGCTCGATGATCGAGCGAGCCGACTCAGGCGGGGCGTCCGCCAGGAGCGCCATGGGGAGGGTGTTCAAAGGACCGTTCAATACGGCCTCGGTGGACAGTTCCCACGTCCGCAACACGCCAAACCGAAAGTCGTGGATCAGCCGCCCATCGGGCAGCCGAAACTCGAGGCTGCCGGTCATGTCCGCACTCTCGGCCTGAGGACGAAGCAAAACGGCGACGCTCCACACACCGACCTTGTGACGATATCCCAACAGCGCATTATACCGCAGCATCCGGTGCGACAGGGTAGCGTCGGCCGACGA
>DAIDJG010000319.1 GCA_027451445.1 Singulisphaera sp. | reverse complement strand
GTGCGGAAGCGCGCGCCGCGGTAAACGCATCGTCGCGCGGAGCGGTGCGCTCGATCCGGACCAGGAGCTCATGGCCGCTCTCGTTGCTCAAGTCCAGGTGCTGTTCACCGGCTCGAAGGATTCGCGGCGCATCGGGGCCAGGCCCATCGACGAGCGAGAGGCTGGCGCGTCGGATTGGTGCACCTTGCTGCGTGTAAAACGACCATGTGAACGCGAGCTGCGAACCGCGAAGTCGGTACGCACCTTCCGCAAGGGCCAGATCGAGGGCCACGCGCTCGCCGGGTCCGACGCGCACCTGCGCCGCAACGTGCGGCGAGTGGGCGGGACCGCCGATGCAAAATGTCCCGAGCTCGGTCTCTCGAACCTCCAGATGGGCACGGAAGATCAACTCGATGGAGTGGGCGAAGTCGAGCTCGTACTCGAGGTGGCACGCTTCGCAATGGCCGTGCTGGCCCAGCTCGCGCAGGGTGTCGACGATTTGAGAGGGGATGCGGCAGACTGGGCAGAGGAGGTCCCAGAGCATGATCAGCGTCCCCTCCTTCGCCCCGTGGAGGCACGCGGCGACGACCTGATCGGCGTCAAGGCCGAGCCGCCGGGCCAGAGCGAGCGGCCGGATCCGAGCGACTTCCTGCGGCGGCGCCAGCGCCAGGAAATCGCCGAAGCGCTCGATGGTCGTCGGAGCAATGCCGTACCGCCCGAGGCCGCCGAGCCACTGGTCCAGACGCTGTCGCCTTCGCGCTGTCAGGGCTGGGGGAGCCTCGAAGGGATCGGTCACCGGGTCGTCGCCAAACTTGCCGGTCAGCGCCGCATCGATTCGGCGATAGACCTGATCCATCGAGCGTTTCCCCTGGTTGCCAAGCTTCACGTGCGCCACGGCGCGGCCGAGCAACCCTTTCACCGCGACGCGGATCCGGTGGATCAATGTCGTGCCGCCATCGCCGCGAGGCAGTAGCTCGACAGTGCTCACGAACCACTGGAAGGGACCCTGGCTGAATTCGCGCAAGACACCCATGCGCCGGCCTTCGACCCATTCGTAAGGATGCTCGCGCCAGCCGATCTGCATACCACCGGTCCGGAACTGCGCGAATCGCCTCATGCCCTCGTCCTGGTCGAACTCGGTCGTGAAGACAGCAGCCGGCAGTCCGAGTGCACGGTTGAGACGTTCGGTGTTGGACACGTGCGGCCAGAGCTGCGCAGGGCTGGCCTCGAGCTCCCATTGAAAGTCGAACGGAATGAGGTCGCGCGGATCGCATTCCGGCAGGCGGGGATGGACGCCGAGGCCCGTCGGCTCGCCGCGGAGCAGCCGTTCGAGGTCCAAAAGCATTTCAGACGCGTTGGGGTAGCGATCCTCGGGCTTCTTCGCCAGCGCCTTGGACGTGACCTGCGCTACGCCATCGCTCAGCGATTCCACCAGGCTCTTCAGAAGGGGCGGCTGCTCCGACCGATGCTTCGTAATCACGGCAAGTGTTGTGCTGCCCTCGAATGGAGGCCGCCCTGCGAGCAGATGGAACAGCACCGCCCCCAGCGAGTACACGTCGGCGGCCGTTGTGAGTAAATCTGTCCCTGCGCACTGCTCGGGGGCCATGTAGAGTGGCGTCCCCAGAATGGCTCCGGCCTGCGTGAGATTCAGTGACTCCGTCTCCTCGACGTGTCGCGCCAGACCGAAATCCGAGAGCTTAACCCGAGGCGCGGAGTGCACGTTATGTGAACCTGAAAGTTGACCTCGGTCGGCCTTCGATTCCGGGTCCACAAGCAGAATATTCGCTGGCTTGATATCGCGGTGGATGATCCCGCGCTCATGAGCGACCGCGAGCCCCCTCGCGACGTCCGCGACGATCGCGAGCGCGATCGGCTCGTTGACCTGGCCCTGGTTGGCGATCCACTCGGCCAGGGACACCCCCGCCACGAACTCGAGCGCCAGATAGTGAACGCCGTCGTCCTCGTTGACTTCGACGAGGTTCGTGACGTAGGGGTTATTCGCCTCGGCCAGCAGCCGCGCTTCCTTATACACCCGGCGCAGCGATTCCGGGCGATGCGCCAGTTCGTCGCGCAGGATCTTGATCGCAACCACAGTTCCATCGACAGTGTCTTCGCCTCGATAGACCGTTCCCATACCACCGACACCGAGCTTTTCGCGGAGCAAGAACCGCCCGAGGCGGCTGCGCTCCGGTGAGCGATGCGTTCCGGGGAGTGACGGCAAGGGACCGAGGGAATCGACGTCGTCCTCGGACAAGGTGTTCGGGCCCCGGCGTACGGCGGCCTCGCCGCTTTCATGCAGGGTCACCACACTCAAGAGTCCCGCCAACTGCGCTGCGACTTTCATCGCGGAGGGACGCGCGAGCGGGTCCTCGTCAAGCATGTCCTTGACCAATGGTTCGAGCTCGGGCCCGCAGGCGGGCTCCGAGCCAATGAAGTCCGACGTCCCCAGGCTGCCGGTCCAGGCAACGAGCAGCTTCCCCAACGCGAAGATGTCAACGGCCGCACTCGGCCAATCGCCCCGGAGCTGCTCGGGAGCGACGAAGCCTGGGTTCGCATCTTCCGCACCGTTCAGATCCAGCCCGGTCCAATCGACCTTGGGCTGGCCTCGTCCTTGCACCGTGAGCGTCCTTGGGCCCAGGTTGCCGTGGATCAAGCCGAGCCGGTGTGCCTCGGCGAGCCCCGCCGCCAGCCGGGATGCCGCCGTGACGGCGTCGTTCCATGTCGTTGGCGACAGGCCCCAATGCCCCTCGATGCTTTCGAGGACGATGTATTCCGCAGTTTCACCGAGGTGAAGGTCGCGGATTCTCCGCGCGGAGGGATGCTCCAGCAATCCGGCGAGTCGGACCCGCCGTTCTCGTTCGGCCAGCCGCAGACCACCTTCAGGCAAAACGCTCAATGCGATGAGCTCGACGGGAGACGCCGTTTGCGGATCGACCGCGCGGTAGCGAACGCCATCGAGACCCGCACTGAGCTGCCCTAGGAGCTGGTAGCGGCCGAACGCGACCCCATCGAACGGGTGCGGGGAGAACTCATGAACGACTCGATCGTGGTCCGCGCGCTGCACGGAATTTGCCATCGCCGCCCGCCGTTGCGCCGAGCTTGATTGGAGTTCAATTCACGATCGAGCTCAAGATACCAGAACCGAGCGCACGAGACACCGTCATCGCCGTTGAGGTGTTTCGTTCGTGAGACGAGGGGTCGACTGAACTCAGAGTCTGTCCCGGAAGTGGAGTGGAGCCGGAAAAGGGGACTGGCTCCGAGTCTTCGAGGTGCCTGTCCCCTTTTTTCGGCCGAAGACGTCCGGAGCCAGTCCCCATTTCCACGCCTCCCGCACGATTGGGACAGACTCTCAGTCCCTCGCGCCTGCGACCGGACTCACCAGCCGCAAAGGGTGGCGGCGGACTCTTGGGGAAGTGCGGCCCGTCTATGCCTTGCCGGCCACCTGCCGCTCAACGCGGCAGGGGTCGGCCGGGACGGTGGCCCTCGTGACTCAGGGGGCCGGCTTCGCGGCATCACCCGGGGCGGCGGGCTTGCCGGCATCGGCTGGTCCGGGCCCAGGAGCTGGAGTCGGAGTCGCGGGAGCGGCGGCTGGCTTCTCCTCAGCGCAGCCCAGGATGACAAACGGAGCTCCGACGATCCAGAGACCGAAGGCCAGACGAGTCAGAAGCGTCTTCATAGCGGATTCCTCGCGAGTGCATCGGATGTCTACGCGGTTGCGACGGTGCCGCGAAAACCGCGTCCGCAAACGACCGCGGAAACCGAATACTATCGGGCATTCCCTCCATTGTGCAACAGCCTCTGAAGCGAAAAAGCTAACACCCTGATGATCGACTCTTTGCTATATAAAATAGACATGATTTCTCGGAGTCTCGCTGCCGTTCTTGGAACGCCGCGGCGAGCGCCGATCTCATTGCGCAGGCACGCACAACGATCAGATTTTCCGAAGGCTTTTTGTCGGCGGCTCAGGCCTGCCGACCTCGCGACTCTTTTTCATCAATTCCGCTAATGCCGAAGCGGCGCGCGAGCTCATTTTCGACGTCGGTCCAGTGTGTTTCTCGGAAACTCAACAGGACCAGCGTATGAAAGATGAGGTCCGCCGCCTCCTTCACGAGGTGTTCGCGGCCGGCGTCGCCCTCCTCGCCGGCCGCCTCGACAACCTCAGCGGCCTCTTCCGTGACCTTGGCGCCGATTGCAGGGACGCCCCCATTGAGCAACGAGACGACGTAGGAACGCCCTGCGGTCGGGTTGGCTTTCCGCTCGGCGATCACGTTCATCAGCGCGTTCAGGATCGACGATTCAGCCATCGGTTCGGTTCTCGAGGAAGGGTCCGAGCGCTCAGCGCTTGCTCTTCGTGACATCGTCCTGGAAGATACTCGGTAGGTGTGCCGTTCGCCTAGAGAATCCCCGTCGAGTTGAGTCGAGCTTATGACGCGTCGTGCTTGGTGGACCGTAGCCCTGTTCGTGATCTCCGTTGGCGCGTCGGGTGCCGAGCCGTCTGCTCCGAAGCCGACGACGGGTTACGTTGTGCGCAAGCTCCCTTTGCCGGCGGACGTGCTGCCGAGTTGCATGGCGGCGCGACCGGATGGATCTGTGGTGATCGGATCGATGGACGGCGACATCCTGAACCTGTGCGACGCGGACGGCGACGGACTTCCCGAGCGTTATCAGCGCTGGGCGGGGACGTTGCCGCACTGGCCCCTGGGTTTGATGGCCGACGGGAGCGACCTGCTCATCGCGACGCGAGGAGCCTTGTTGCGGCTCTCGGACCGCGACGGCGACGGCTGGGCAGAGCGGTGGTCGACGCTCAGTGACGCCTGGGACGTGTCGCGCGACCATCATGACTGGACGACCGGGGTTGTCCCCTGGCCCAAGGGGGGTTGGGTCGTCTCCCCGGTGACGGACGACGTGCGGACTCGCGACATCCCCGGCCGCCACTACCTGCGCGGAAAGGCGGTGCACGTCGCACCCGATGGCACGTCAACGATCCTGGCCGACGGCCTCCGCTATCCCACCGGATGGGCCGCCCGCCGGTCTGACGGAGCGGTCTTCTTCACCGACAACCAGGGGCAGCAAAAGACGACTTGCGAGATCAACCGCCTCGTTCCCGGCGGCTGGTACGGCTATCGCAGCCAGGCCGACCCCGCGGATCCCGGGCGACCCGTCGTGACGCCGGTCGTGCGCATTCCTTATCCCTGGGCGCGTTCGGTGAACGGGCTGGCATTTGTCGACACAAACGGAGCCTTTGGCCCCCTTGAAGGGCAGTTGATCCTCTGTGAATACAATAATCGGTTCATCCTCAGGGCGAGCCTCGAAGAGGTGGACGGTCAGACTCAGGGGGCATGCTATCCGTTCCTCGAAGGCCTGCTCGGCCCGCTCTGCCTCGCGTTTGGACGCGGCGGCGAGCTGTACGTCGGAAGCCTGCGTGAGCCCGCCTGGGGAGGTGAGCCCGAGCAAGGGGCCGTTTTCCGGGTGACGTATTCGGGCGCGCCCGCCTTCGGGATCGAAGAGGTCAAAGCTCGCCCCGAAGGCTTTGCCGTTCGCTTTTTCACGGTCCCTGACGGCACCCCCGTAGCCGACCCGCGTAGTTACCTGATTCGTCGTTATCACCATGTCTTCCAGGGGTCGTACCATTCGCCGCCGAGCGACGAGGAAGCGCTGCACGTGGCGTCGGCGGCCGTCGAAAGCGACGGACGAACGGTCGTTCTCGCGCTGAAAGAACCGTGGGTCGCGGATCGGATCTACGAAATCCGCACGACGCTCGCGAACGCGAACCCAGGGATCGCCCACTATACGATGAATCGGATACCGAAGAGGTGATGGCGAATTCTTGGTTTTTTCTCTGTCGTGAGATGACTGTCTCTCTAATTCACGATGACTCATCCCGGTGAAATCGAGACCGAGTTCGGTGTGCCCATCCCCGGGCGGATTTTGCCCGAGGCCCAATGGGCGAGAACTGCGCTCAAACGTTGGCCGCCTCCTCCGCTCGACTGGGATGCGCTCTTCGGACGGTCGGCGCCGGTGGTCGTGGATCTTGGCTGCGGGAACGGCCGGTACACGTTGCTGAGCGCGCTCGCTCGCCCGGAGCTGAACCACTTCGGGCTGGATCTGCTGCCCGTCGTGATTCGCTACGCCACACGGCGGGCGAACCAGAGAGGATTGCACAACGTGCGGTTCGCGGTAAAGGACGCTCAGTCGTTCATGGCGGAGTATGTGCCCGAGGCGAGCCTGGCAGAGGTGCATCTGTATCATCCTCAGCCCTATCACGACCCACGAAAAGCCGGGCTTCGGCTCGTGACACCTGGGTTCCTCTCGCTCGTGCATCGTGCACTGTCTGCGGGTGGGTTATTCGTAACGCAAACCGACAACCCCGATTACTGGGCCTACATGTCGAAGATTCTGCCCTGCTTCTTCACCTTCAACGAACATGAAGGCCCGTGGCCCGACGCACCCGAGGGCCGAACGCGCCGGGAGATTCTCGCCCGATCCCGGGGCCTCCGCGTCTTCCGCGGCCATGGCCGCCGGCGCGACGATCTTTCCGCGTCCCAGGCCAGGGAGTTGGCATCATCGCTGCCCCCACCAACTTTCCGTAGCCGTGGCCCGTGGTGCGAGCTCGACGAGCTGGAGTAAGGGACCGCCTCGCTGTTTTTTTCTTGCGTCTTACCCCGCTGGACTTTACAACGATGTGGTCTCACTATGAGCAACCATGAAGCAGGGTTGAGCCACCCGGTTGTTGCCGTGGCGACGGGGTCGTGGGAAATCGGTACACGAGGTTGGGATGAGCGATCAGCAACTCGCCACGCGCGTTCGTGCGGCGCTCGATGCGGGAGAGGGCATTCTGCGGCTGGCCCCGACGTGGGTCCCCCGTTCGTTCTTGATGCCGGGGGGACGGCTGAAGCTCGCCCCGCAAGATCTGTACGCGCTCGGTACGCACCGCGGCGGTATTGACGAGCGCTGGTTTGCCTCGACAACTCCCGCGGCCAATGAAGGGGCACCGGCGGACGAGGGGCTGAGCTACGTCGTCCACAACGGCAGCCGATTTACGCTCAAAGACGCGATCGATCTGAACGGCCCCGAGATGATCGGCGCCTCGATCTGGAATACGTACAAGAAGTGGCCCGTCTACAGCAAGTTCTTCGACAACCTCGGACCCATTCCCCACCACATGCATCAGAACGCCGAGCAGGCTGCGAAGCTCGGCCGCGAAGGGAAGCCCGAGAGCTACTACTTCCCGCCCCAGCTCAACTGGACCGGCAACCATTTCCCGTACACGTTCATGGGATTGGAGCCAGGCACGACCAAGGACGAGATCCGCCGCTGCCTGGAGCGCTGGAATGAAGGCGACAACGGCATCATCGACCTGTCGAAAGCCTACCGCCTCAAGCCCGGGACCGGCTGGCTGATTCCCCCTTGCGTCCTGCACGCGCCCGGCTCCCTCGTCACGTATGAGCCGCAATGGGGTTCCGACGTCTTCGGCATGTACCAGTCGATGGTCGAAGGCCGGCGCGTCCCCTGGGAGCTACTCGTCAAGGACGTTCCCGAACAGCACCACCACGACCTCGACTACCTCGTCGAACAGCTCGACTGGGAAAAGAACGTCGACCCCGAGTTCAAGGCCCACAACTACCTCGAGCCGATCGTCGCCAGAGGCTCCGAGGCCGAGGGTTACGTCGACAAGTGGGTCGTCTACGGTCTCGTCGACGGCAAGCAGCTCTTCAGCGCCCGCGAGTTGACCGTCCAGCCCGGCCGGTCCGTTACGCTCAAAGACGACGGGGCCTATGGACTGATCGTCACCCAGGGGTCAGGCGCGATCGGCGAGCTCGACGTCGACAGCCCGAACTACATCCGCTTCGGCGAGACAACCCAAGACGAGGTGTTCGTCACGGACAAGCGGGCGAAGGATGGCGTAACGTTCAAGAACACGGGCAGCGAGGTGTTCGTCAGCCTGCGTTACTTCGGGCCGGACGTGCACAAAAACGTGCCGAAGGTCGGGGACCATCGTAAGGGATGATGGCGAGCGAGGCGTCGCTCATCCGGGACTGACGTGAGCGGCCATTACGAACGCAGTCGGTCGCGTGTTTCGGGCAAGTTGATCGATTTGTTCGGACCGCTCGATTTCGGGCGGCCGACGGCGAACAATTCAACGACTGTCCTTCGCATGCGACCGACGTGGGATCGAAGGCTTCGCGAGATCGAATCCTTTTCGCCGACGCTCAAATTAAACAGTAGTTTCCCCGAAAAACTACACAGGAACTGATCGGAATTCCATCATATCAACTGATCAGGCGTTCCTTATTGAAAGTATCGTCTCCTGGGCGGATTCTGCCAGGTGGTGAGAACCCCGACAGACACCGCAACAG
>DAIDJG010000318.1 GCA_027451445.1 Singulisphaera sp. | reverse complement strand
AAACCGCGAGGAGAGGAGAGGACCGACTGGAGAATTGGCTTTGGTCGCCGTGCAAGGGCCTCCATTTAGAGGTATATCGTCGAGTGTCCGCGATTGGTTCAGTGCGTGTCAATCAGATCTGAAAAAAAAGGGGAAAGTGCGAGTGTCGATGCCAGTCGGGACTGATCTTCGGAGCGTGCAGTCTCCCTGCGAAATGCGGATCGTGCCACTCAGGACGATTCCTCCGGGTTTGCATTTCTCGGGTTTCCGGCGTTCGCGAGCCGGAAAACCGAGACAGCGACGGTCGGGTAATCTCCGGCGAATTGACCACGACGGGGGTGGGTGTCTACGATAACGCTTTCGCCGGTCGAACGTTGAAGGGGCCGGAGGACCGTCTCGGTTCCACACAGGCACGATCGGTCGGGATGCAGGAGGTTGTTCGCACCATGTCGCAGATTGAGCAAGCGCGCCGGGGTCAGATTACGGCTGAGATGGAACACGTGGCCCGTCGCGAAGGGCAGGAGCCCGAGTTGATTCGGGCCGAGGTGGCGCGAGGCCGCATGGTGATCCCGGCCAATGTCGTCCACCTCCGTCTCGGCCTCGAACCGATGGGCATCGGCGTCAAGGCACGCTGCAAGATCAACGCGAACATCGGCAACTCCGCAGTCACGTCCGACATCGACAACGAGCTTGCCAAGCTGAAGCTGGCCGTCGAGCTCGGCTCCGACACGGTCATGGACCTCTCGACCGGGGGGAACATCGACGCCATCCGCCAGGCGATCATCGCCGCTAGCCCGGTGCCCATTGGGACGGTCCCCATCTACCAGGCCATCCAGAAGGTCAAACAGGTTGAGGACCTGAGCGAGCAGGACCTGCTCGACATCGTCGAGCACCAGGCGAAGCAAGGGGTCGACTACATGACCCTGCACGCTGGCATCCTCCGGGACTACATTCCCCTGACCGCGCACCGGGTGACGGGCATCGTCTCGCGAGGCGGTGCGCTCATGGCGCAGTGGATGATCGCGCACAACAAGGAGAACCCGATCTACAGCCGGTTCGACGACTTCTGCGACATCATGCGCACCTACGACGTGACCTGGAGCCTGGGGGACAGTCTCCGCCCTGGCTCGATCGCCGATGCGTCGGACGCCGCCCAGTTCGCGGAGTTGAAGACCCTGGGCGAGCTCACCCGCCGCGCCTGGGAGCGCGGTTGCCAGGTGATGGTGGAAGGACCGGGCCACATCCCGATGGACCAGATCGCCATGAACATGGAGAAGCAGGCGGTCGAGTGCAGCGAAGCCCCGTTCTACGTCCTCGGACCCCTGGTGACGGACATTGCGCCCGGTTACGACCACATCACGTCTGCGATCGGTGCCGCGCTCGCCGGCTGGCACGGCGCGAGCATGCTCTGCTACGTCACCCCCAAGGAGCATCTCGGTCTCCCCGAGGTGGAAGACGTCCGCCAGGGCGTGATCGCCTACAAGATCGCCGCCCACGCCGCCGACCTCGCCCGGCACCGCCCCGGTGCGCGCGACCGCGACGATGCCCTTAGCCGCGCCCGTTACGCGTTTGATTGGGAAGAGCAATTCCGCCTCTCCCTTGACCCCGAAACCGCGCGCCGGATGCACGACGAAACCCTCCCGCAAGATGCCTTCAAGACGGCCGCGTTCTGCAGCATGTGCGGCCCGAAGTTCTGCTCGATGCGGATTTCGGAAGATCTTCGCAAGCACGCGGCCCAGGCCGCCGCCCTCGTTCAACTGGGGGAGCCCGAAGGGGTCGCCGTAGGTGCTTGAAGTGCACGCCGTTTGATCGAAAATTGATGGTCTCTCATGAAATGGTGCGCCATTTGCGTGCTGAGTTCGCCGCCTCCACGACGGAGGCGGGCGTCGTCGCCCTACCCGATTTCTGTCTTCGGGTGTAACAGCGTGCGGAGGTCCTCGTATTGAGGATGGACTCATGCGGGTGCTGTTGCGAAATCACAACAAAATGGAGTGCCGCCTCGATATTTTGGCGGGCCACAAGCGGGGTTCCGCCTCTATGGGCGGTCGCACTATGAAGTGTTCGACTGCACGCCCTTGACGAGGCGGTGTCAGTGCCTCGATGATAGGGCATCGCAATGAGTCGCAGGTGATTCGGACCGGGCAGTTATGATGCTGTGAAGTTAGTGCAACCCGGTCATATGCCGTCGCAAGTCAACACACTCTCCAGATCGAACGAAACGAAATCGGTGGGGTGGACTATCCTCGAAATGGGGAGATTCTACCCGCGTGCCATTGAGAGTCGGTGTTGACGCCGAAGATGAGTTCTCGGTTAGGCACCTTGATTGAGACCAGGAGGAGACAGCCGTGCGCTCACCGGTTTTCCCGCGCCGCGACGTTGCGCGCCGTAACCGTCTCAGGTCCGCCCGCCCCGTGATCGAGGGCCTGGAAGATCGGTTACTGTTGGCCACACTGAACGGTGGTCAGTGGTCGAACCCGATACGCATCACGTACAGTTTCATCCCGGATGGGACGAGCATCGGTGGGACACCGAGCAATCTCTTTTCGTCGTTGGATTCAAAGTACGCGGTTTCAGCCTGGGAACGGGCCATTGAGGATGCCGCTGCCGTCTGGGAGGCGGCCGCGAACATCAACCTCGTGGAGGTGAGCGACAACGGTGCACCCATCGGCACGTCCGGCGACCAGCAGGGCGACTCCCGGTTCGGCGACATCCGGATCGGCGGCTACCCGCAGCCCTCCAGCCAGTTGGCGCTGGCATTCCTGCCGCCTCCGGTGAACGGTGGAACGAACGCAGGCGATATCTTCTTCAACACATCGCAGTCGTGGCAAATCAACGGCACGACCTACGACCTCGAGACGGTGGCCATTCACGAGATCGGCCATGCGCTGGGGCTCGGCCATTCGAATATCGCTTCAGCCGACATGTACGCCAGCTACACGAGCTCGCACAATGGGCTGTCGAGCGACGACCTCGCAGGGATTCAAGCACTGTACGGGGCGCGCCAGCAAGATTCCATCGCGAGCTCATCGAACAACACAACGCAGGCGTATGCGGCGAACATCACGCCCTATGTGAACAGCGCAAATCAGATCGTCATTCCGAACCTCGACATCATCCACACCGGGACTGAGTGGTTCAAGGTGACCGTTCCCCAGTCGACCAGCGGGTCGATGACCGTGACGATGCAGTCGAGTGCCCTGAGCTCGCTCAAGCCGCGGCTCCAGGTGTACAACGCGAGCAACCAGGGAGTCTTCCAGGCCGCGAACTCGACGAGTTACGGGGCGACTGTCAGCGGGACGGTCAGCAATGTGACGCCCGGCGAAGTCTTCTACATCAAGGCCTTCTCGGCGACCTCAACGGCGGCTGCAGGGGGTAACTATGCTCTCGAGGTCAACTTTGGTTCAAACGCGATGGCCCCCGTCGCGCCGGCCAACACAACCGTCGCCGCGCAGACGAGCACCGGCAGCGGAAGCTCCGCCGAAGGGACTGGCAGCGGCGGCCTGCTCGGTGGGTTGATTGGAGGGTTTGGGGGACTGTTGGATGGCGTTGTTACCGACCTGAGTGACACCGTGCTGTACACGATCGGCACCTTGTCGGGTTACGTTGACTTCATGGGAAGCCAGGTCGACCATGTGCATGCCAGGCCGCGCCACCCGGTTCCTGCGTTCCACCCGCAAGGGCCGCTGATGGGCACGAGCTTCTTCTCGAACTCAAACCGCACGATTCACCCGGCAAAGAAGCCGCGACACGGTTAGACCCTCAGAGCGCGACGCTCGACCGCTGAATCTGAATGCGATCGTGCAGCACGACTTGAAGCTGCACGTTTCGTTTGCGCCGCACCTGGATGCCAGGCGAGCGGCGTATTGCCAGGCGCGGAACCCACCGGCGATTCTTCGAAAACGAACGATGACGAACCCAGAATCCGTCACCGGTCGCTCACTGCGCCGTACGATTGGCTAAAGAGCGCCTTGGGTTCCTCATCCCAGTCAAACGGGGTGTGGTGAGCATGTCAATTCCCAAAACAGCTTACTTTTTGAACCCTTGGTTCCTATCAAGCACCCCAACTCGCAGTTTTTGAATCGGTTGAATGGCACGCTTTGACTATCTTGTCGCGCTAAGGTGTTGGTATCATAAGTGTGGGTCATCGCGGTTTGCGCATGGTCTCGAACTGCCAGAACGGTCCGGTGCAAGCTGGGGAATGTCACCGACTCAGTCGGACGTTGAGGAAAAGCAGCGACATCGCGGCTTGTCTACCCCCGGACCCGTTTAGTCTGTTACCTATGATGCGCTCCGCTGGTTATCCCTCCTCTCCCCCCATCGCGTTGATGTGCACGCCTTGAGGAATCCGAATCTGAGCCAGCGTAGCCCGTTAGAAACGATTTCCACATTTTTGGCGGACGCTGCGCGGTAATCAGGATCTCATTGCAGAAGAGTTTCATCCGCCATGAACGAAGATGGTTCGAAGCCCCGGGACGATGACGTCTCGGAATCGGCCGATGGAGCGCCCTCGGACCACTCTCTGCTCGCCCAATTCCGTGGTGGCGATCAGGGGGCCGCGGTGTCACTCTACGTGCGCTATGCGGAACGTCTGCGCAACTTTGCCCGATCGAAGCAGTATGCCGACATCGCGAGTCGAGTCGACTCGGACGACATCGTCCAGTCGGTCTTCAAGAGTTTTTTCCGCGGGGTCAGCCGCGGCTCTTACAATGTGCCGGCCGACGAGGAACTCTGGAACCTGTTCCTGGTGATCACGCTCAACAAGATCCGTTCCAAGGGAGCTCACCACCGCGCTGCGAAGCGCGATGTCCGACTGACGGCCAGCGATCCGTTGATCGACCAGCATGCCGACCCGATGCACTCGAACGAGAGCACAACCGTCTTGCTGAAGCTGGCCGTGGAAGAGGCCCTGGACAGGTTGCAGCCTCAGCACAAACAGGTTGTCGAACTGCGCATGGAGGGTTACCAGGTCGAGGAGATCGCGCAGCGGACGGGGCGATCGAAGCGTTCCGTCGAGCGCGTGCTCCAAGAGTGTCGTAAACAACTGTCCAAGTTACTCCAGGATCAGTGAGATGAGTCGGATGGAATTCGATTCGAACTGGTCGGAGATTGACGAGTACGTCAGTGCTTTCGAGCAGGCGCACGCGCGGGACCCGAATATGGGGTTTGGGTCCTTCCTTCCCGCACGCGAACATCCTCTTTATGCGCACGCCCTGCGGGAGCTCGTTCGTGTCGACCTGGAGTATGGCTGGGAGCGAGGACGGCCGAGGAGCCTGAGCGACTACCAGGCCGAATACCCCGAGCTTTCGAGTGACCCCGAGGGGTTCAGCGAGATCATCTTCGAAGAGTATCGCCTGCGCTGGCTTGCCGGTGAGGAGCCGTCGTCGGAGGAATACGGGCTCCAGTATGGTGACTCGGTCGCCGAGGAGCTCGAACGCTGGCGGGACGCCAACGGGATCCGGTCGTCCAGTCGCAGTTCGGCCGTGATCACTCCACCGTCGAGTCGGCCGTCGCTCTCGTCGCTCGTCGAGGAGGAGTCGTCCGACGACCTCAAGCGCGCGGCAATGGCCTACGAGGCATTCCGTGACGAGGATGAATCGAGCGACCCGACGGCGATCGACGCCTGGTGCTCCTCGTTCCGTGGCACGCGCGCCCACGCCGAGCTCTTTCAGGCCGTGCATCGCTCCGACCCCAGAGCGGCAGCACGGTTGGCGCGAGGCGTCACGTCGTTCCCGGAAGTGGGAAGCGTGTTTCTCGGCTTCCGGTTGATCGCGGAGTTCGGCCGCGGCAAGTTCGGGCGCGTTTACCTGGCGCACCAAGGGGAGCTGGCCGACCGCCCGGTCGCCTTGAAGATCTCGGCCGAGCTGTTCGGCGAGTCGCAGACCCTCGCGCGGCTTCAACACACGAACATCGTACCGATTTACTCGGTCCATCAATTCGAGCCGTACCAGGCCGTCTGCATGCCCTATCTCGGGGCGACCACGCTCAGCGAAGTCCTGCGCACGCTGATGGCCGAGGACGGGCCACCGGTATCCGGGGGTGATCTCCTCACGGCCCTGCACCAAATCGCGCAAACGCGAAGCGAGGCCGTGAAGCGTACCGTGAGCGAGGAGGCAGCGAACGCCCCAGTGTTTCGCACACTTGAGAATTTGACGTACATGAATGCCGTGTTGTGGCTGGTTGCCCGTCTGGCTGACGGCCTGGCCCACGCGCATGATCGGGGCATCTTGCACCGCGACTTGAAGCCGGCCAACATCCTGCTGACGGACGATGGTCAGCCGATGCTGCTCGACTTCAACCTTTCGGAGGATCTGAAACACCGCGTCGGTCCGGTTGCGGCGGCGGGCGGCACGCTGCCGTACATGGCGCCGGAGCAGCTTGATCGTTGCAATGGGGGCACGTCCCCGGTGGATGCGCGGAGCGACATCTACGCGCTGGGGATCATCCTGTTCGAGCTGCTGACGCTCCAGCATCCTCACAAGATACCGGCCGCGCCTCCCGATTTTGTCGTCGATTACCTCCTCTCCGAGCGCTCGCAGCCGCCGCCCGATCCACGCGTGATCAACCCGGAGATCACGCCCGCGGTCGCCTCGATCGTTCGCAAATGCCTCGCGCCGCTGCCTGAGCACCGCTACCAGTCGGCTCGCCACCTTCTCGAGGACCTCGACGCGCATCTCGCCGACCGCCCGTTGCCGCATGCGCCCGAGCCCTCGTTCGGCGAGCGCATCGGTAAGTGGACGAGGCGGAACCGCTCCACCTTTGGGTCGCCGAACCTGGTCCTGGCCGGAGTCGCCCTCAGCGCACTTCTGGGATCGTTGGCGTGGGGGGCGACCGAACGCTGGAAAAACGCCTCGGCGCGCGAACACTTGCGGGCGTTTCAGTCGACCTTCAGTAAGTGTCAGATTCTCCTCAACACGTCGTTCGGCCCGATCCAGAACCTGGGACCCGGCATCGACGTCGCCCAAAAGGCACTCGACAAATACGGCGTCGCGCGAGGGACCGACTGGACGCGCGGGTCGCTGGTCGCCCGGTTGCCGAAGGCCCAGCAAACGGAGTTGCGCGAACAGGTCTCCGAAGTGATCATGCTCGCCTCGCGAGCACGCGTCCGGCTGGCCGAGACACAGGGCTCGGCCGCTGTGCCGAAACACGTGTTTCAGGAGGAAATCGCCTGGCTCGACGAGGCCGAACGGTTTGATCCTCGCCCATCGAGCGTCCTCTTCCAGGAACGGGCTCACTGTTTCGAAGCGCTCAACGACCCGCTGCACGCCAAACGAGACCTCGATCGCGCTGCGCAGATTAGCCCGACCTCGGCGCGCGACTTCTACTTGATCGGCAGCGACCTCCTGATGCGCAAACAACCGGACCAGGCCGAGCGCTGGCTGAACCTGGCCGTGGTGCGCGATTCCCGGTTGTTCTGGGGCTGGTTTCTGCTCGGCCTTTGCCATGGGGATGAAGGGCGACTGGATCAGGCGGCGTACGACTACAGCGTGTGCACGGTCCTCGCGCCGGATTTCGCGTGGTCGTACCTGAACCGGGGGTTCGTCCTTGCCCGCGCGGGACGGCTGGAAGAGGCCCTCGTCGATTATCACGGGGCGCTGCGGCGTGAACCCGGATTGCGGGAGGCGTACGTCAACCGGGCCCTGGTTTTTCTGGAGCTTGGGAAGACCGAACAGGCGCTGGACGATTGTGACCAGGCGCTCAGGCTGGACGGACAGGGTTCCGACCTGCTCGCGGCGCGGGCGTCGGCACTCTGGCAGCTCGGTCGTCGGGCGGAGGCCGAGAAGGCGTACGCGGAGGCCGTCGCGGCCAATCCGTCGGACCCGCTTCCACTTGTGGCCCGGGGCCACTCCCGCCTGCACCACGGTGATCCAGCCGGCGCCCAGGCCGACTTCGCGAAAGCCCTGACGCTCGATCCGAGCAACGCACGGGCGCGGCTGGGACGCGCGTACCTGCTGCGCCGGACCGATCCCCGCGCGGCGCTCGCGGACATCGATCGTGCTCTCCAGTCCGACCCCAACTATCTGGACGCCCTCCAGCTTCGGGCCCTCATGCGTGCACGGGTCGGCGACCCGGCGGCCGTGAGGGACGCGGATAAGCTGATCAAAGCGCCGACACCGGAACGGCTCTACAACGCTGCATGCACCCTGGCGCTTCTTACGCAGAACGTCCCCGATTCCCAGTACGCGCCGCGCGCTCTGGAACTGCTGAAACGATCGCTCGACATTGGATTCTCACCCGCCAAGCTCGCCACCGATCCAGATCTTGACTCATTACGTGATGAACCTGGATTCCGAAAACTGGTAGAATCTTTGAAGCCCTAGCACCGCTCTTCTGATCGCACACGCATCAAGAGTTCTTCAAATTCTCCTCGATCAGCACCCAGGTTCCGCAGCGGAGCTTCCATGAGTCCTCGCAACGTGCGCCCCAGCCGCCGACTCTCGCGGCCGGTCCTCCAGGCCGAGTGGCTCGAGTCGCGCCTGCTGCTCGCGGGCGACGCCGCCTCCGCCGCGTCGACGTCGACGCTTGTGCATGTGGGAACCGCGAGTCCCGATGATACCCTGCCCGCCAACCTGACGCTGCTCTCCGTCGACCCTGCTCCCAATAGCACGCTGACCACGTCGCCCGCTGCCGTGACGCTCACGTTCGATCGGCCGGTCGATCCCTTTTCTGTCGGGAGCAACGACGACTTCGACATCCTTCAGGTCAACCCGGACGGCACAACCACCTCGCTGTTTTATCAATTGAACCCGATCGAGTCACAGGATCCCACGGGGACCCAGCTCATCCTCACGTGGGACGGCTCGCTCGCGCCAGGCCAGTATCAGATCGTTTTGCTCGGAACTTCCTTTCTGGCAGGGCTCGACGGCAGCATGATGACGACCGAAGGGACCGACCTGGTCGTTACCAACTTCACAATCGCTGCCACGGGCGTGACCCTGTCCGACGCGACCAACGTGGGCACCCTGGGCGAGTCGCCGATCAGCGTGCAAGGCTCGCTTGACTTGCAGGCGAACACCGCAGCCGTTTCGCTCTACCAGTTCAGCGTTCCGCAAGGGTCGTTTTGGCTCGTCGGACTCGGGGTCGACGCCCAACGTGATGGCAGCCCGCTCGCGTCCTCGCTGGCACTCTTCGACGACCAGGGCAACCCGATCGCCACCGATACCATTGGCCGCAACGATTACCCGAACGATCCTTACCTCTATGCGGGTCTGACGGGTGGAACCTACTACGTCGGGGTATCGGGCGCAGGGAACTTGCCGGGGCAAGGCGGGTACAATCCCGCCGACGGCGACCCGGGCTCGGTCGGACAGAACCAGCCGGGCGGCCCGTTCACGCTCCAATTGATCGCCGAGCCCGAAACCACATCCCCATCGCTCTTCAATTTCGACGTCAACTACGCCGATCCGCAAGCCGCTTCGCCCACGGGACTGACGTTGCAGTTCTCGCGCGCGTTGCTCTTGCCGAACGCCGGCACACTGTCCACAACGCTCGATAACGCCATCATCGTCGTAGGTCCTTCGGGGCCGGTGCCGATTCAGGCATCGAGTTATGTTGAAGGCCAAGCGTCCGTTTCTTACTTGTTTGACGACCCTCTGCCACCGGGCCCCTACACCGTCATTCTGCCGTCGCAGGGCGAACTGACCGACCTGGCCGGCCTGTCGCCGGTCGCGCCCGGAGAGCCGGCGGGCGTGCTGGCAACGTTCGTCGTGCCTTCGAAACCTGGGCCGGCAAGCGACCCAACGGATTTCGGTCCTCTCTTGCCGGACATTGCGACGCAAGGCGTCACCGCCTCCCCGATCCTGTCGGCGGGCCAGTCGGCGACTTATCGGTTCGTGGTGACATTCCCCGCGCTTTACACATTCACGCCGAGCTACGCGAGCGGTTCGCTCTCGCTCGAGCTCGACGGACCGAAGGGTACGATCGCGCTTGACGGTGGTCTCGCGAACACGGTTAACGGGACGAACGATGAGAACCTCGTGCCCGGCGTCTATGAGCTGACGCTCAAGGCGAACGGTCCACTGCCGGTCGCGGCGCACGTTGTGATCCAGGCCCCTTCGGTTTCTTGGGAATCGATCCTCGAAAACGGCGTCGGCCAGGGTCCCGCCCTGGCGCTCCGGCTGATCGCGCCGGCGGGTTCCGCCTCGGCGGTGCCGCCGCTGCCGCAAATCATTCCGTCGTCGAATGCCGATGGACCGTTCGCTCTCCAACCCGCTACGATCCCGACCGCGAATGGGGCCGGTCCCGTTCTGACCGCGTCGGTTCCTGCGGGGCCGCCCAACCTGATCTCCGGTTTGTTCGTGACCCTGGGCGGAACCGTCGTCGGCCGGCCGACGCTTGCGAGCAACGCGATTGCGGCCAGCGGCCCTGGGCCCGACGTCTCTGCCGCGGAGGCGGCTCTCACCGGCATCCCGCAACCGCTCAAGACCCGTTCCGGGGAGTCGACAGCATCGTTGGGCTCGGAAACTGCGACGGCCGTCGGCGCTGACGTCATCGGGAAACTGGTGATGCAACTTCCAGTGACCGTCGCGGCGATGAAACCGGTGTTGAGTGCGATTCCCACAACCGCCAAGCTGCCGGACATCGATCTGCGCTGGCTTGGCCGAATCGCATTGACAATCGGTCAGTTGTTCGCGACTCGGGAACGCGCCACCACCGTCGTCGCCCTGGCGCCCCCTCCTATGCCCGTGCCCGCCGTCCGACCGAGCGAGGAACGCGAGCAGGAAACGGAATCGACGTCGACGCTCCCGGTCGTCGTGTCGGTGTCGATCGGGATCGGGTTCACGGCGGCCGTCGTTCTCCCGAACCGCCGGCGGATCCAGCGCTGGCTGGCGAGAAGGCGGCGCTCGCAGGGGCAAGGCGTCAGGAACGAAGGGATGCTCCACGCCTGATTCCCGGGATGATTCGGGCCTCGATTCAGATCGAGGGTTATTCATATTTGCATGGCGCTCGCCGGCGTCCGACTCGATGACGCGACGACAGGACCGTTGTCTTGCACGCTCGCGTGGGCTCAGCGCCAACATCTCCGGCTGAACTCCTATACCAACCCGAAGCGCAAGCGAGGACGTAATATGATTGTGTCCTCGCTTGCGCTTCGGGTTAGTATGATTAAAGCTGTTGTCATATCGTCCGCAATCCAATCGCGAACCGCTTAGAGTGAGCGAACCCCTCGTTTGCCGTGCTCAGAAACACGTCCCCTGGCGGGCCTCCCATTCCAGGCCACTGGTGCCGCCCTCGTGCCTGAGCAAGAGCGAGAACTGGATGGCGCGCTCTTCAGCCCTCGTCAGCGCGTGCGCGACTCGCTTCAAGTCGGCCGCGATCGCTTCTTGATCGACCCACGCGAGCTCGCCGCGCTGGACGACCAGCAGAAGTGCGTTGACCGTCTTGAGCCCCTCCGACGGCTCGTGCCACTCGACCTTCTCATGGTCCATGTCATCGTTCCAGCCGAACGCCGAAAGCGGCGTCACCCCAAGCGATCGGGCCGCCTCGTCAAGCGCGGTGCCGTGGCGGGCCAAGCTCTGCCCATGACAAAACGTGTCGATCTCTCCGACCTTTTTGTCGAAGTAGGGCACGACGTGGGCGTGTTGAACCATGTAGTTGATCCCACACGGCTGGGAGAGCTGGAATAGTATGAAAAGGGCATCGGCCAGCGCGGCGAACAGGATCAGACCGTTCGCCTGTTGCCCGTCGCCGAGAACCGCGAACGCCGTCAAGCTGAGGCCCGCCGCCGAGAAGACCAGAAGAATCCCGAGATGCGTTCGCAGAGTGCGCCGAATGATCTGCCAGTGACGATCGAGATAACCGTCCCAGCGCCACACGGCGACGACGCTCTCAGCCGTGTTGCAGAAGACCATGTAAAGAAGGATCAATCCCAAGACCGCCGCGAAGGTGCCGAGGGCGACGTTTCGAAACGAAAGCGCGTCCCGATGTTCCACAATGAGGACGTACGGCGCTCCCAGGATCAACGGCAGCGCAAAGAGCATCGCCGCGAATGCGCTCAGTCCGGCCCAGATGATCGTTGCGCGAAGAGCCAGGTCGTATTCGGGTTGCGCTGGGGCGGATGCCATAACCGCGTCTCACCGCCATGTGCCCGCCGACTTTCAGAATCTCCCCGCACAGAACAGCACGACGACCATCAGGAGCCAGAACCCCACAGTGGGAATCGTCATGATCGTGGCGAGCCGAACGAGCCTGTGCTTGACCGTGGCAATCGTCGAGACGTCGAGGATGTACTGGCCGATCTCCGAGAGCCAGTGCTTGTCGTTCATGTCGCCGAGCTCGGCGATGAACCGCTCGGGGTCGTCGCCGTACTCATGAGCGATACGGCCGAAGAATGCCTTGCTGGCCGGTCGTCGACGCCGCTTCGTGCGCGGGAGGACGGTCATCGCGACGATCGACAGAGTCACCAGGAAGAGGACGCAATAGGTGAGCGTGCAGAACGCGAGGAGGATCTTCGCGCCGTCGTCGAATGAGCCCACAACCTGGCGCACGCCCGAAGCGTTGCCCGCCAACGGGCCGATCAGGAATGCGTGCAGCGTGGCGATAAACCCCGCCTTGGAATCCGCGAACCGGAGCTGGTTCTCGACCTGCGCAAGCACGTTGAAACTGGTCTGGAGACGCGCAGCGTCCTCGGCGGTGTGCTCTTGCTGCGGTTCGGCGACCGATTCCATGCCCGCGTCGGTGGTGCTCATCGAAGGACACGGCCTCAAGGTGAATAGAGAACTGTAGTTGGGTGTTTTACTCAGGTTCGATGGCAAATGCCAATGAAAAGCCGATGAACGGGCTGGGCCGTTGACGTTCCTCGCCTCACCCGATCAAACCGAGGAACACGAAAACGAGTCCCACCACCCCACCCGCGTGACTGACCCAGAGCAGGCCGCGGGAGCGCGTCAGCATGGTAATCGATGCCAGGACGATACTGACCTGAAGCGCGGCGACGCCCGTCGCGAACCGGTGATGCTTGTGAAACATGCGTTCGCTCTGGGCCTCCAGATCTTCGGCCCTGTGGCGGATCTCTTCCTTGTCCTTTTGATCGCGCTCGACCTCCTTCTGAAGCCGGTCAATCTGCTCCTTGACTTGCTTGGGTTCCGCTTTGAGCAGTTCGGCCGTCGTCTCCAACACGGTCCGACCCGTCTCGGCCACGTGCTGCTTCGTACTCTTGGCCTGGTAGAACGCCCACTCGTCCGCGGCTTTCGTCTGGGCGACGAGTGCTCGGTTCGCGGCGTCCCCCGAGAGCAATGAGCCCAGGGCCGCCAGAACGGCCAGCACCGCCGCCGTGAAGGCGGGGAGGAGCCGCGCCGAATGTCCGTGCTCCACCTCCTCGTTGTGGTGCTCGACCGTTTTTTCCACCCACTCTTGAGGCTCGGGACCTTCTTCCATGGGTGTGCTCCAACGTGAACCGTAGATGTTGACGTGTAAGATTCAGTGCGAAAATGACGAACCCGCAATACGCTCGGCGGCCGATTGCTCGATCCGTGCCGGCATGCGTTTCGCATAAGCGATCATTCACTTTACCTGACGTCGTTCCCATGGAACAAGAGCGTCGACACCGTCGCAGAATGCCGAACATCTGATCAGTCAAACACGTCGGGTCGGACAAGTCTAGGCGACACGTATCAACTCTAGTCGTTTTCCGCGACTTCGGTTATAGTCCGCCCCGAAAGTGGGTGACACCGCAGGACGAAGGGCCCCAAACGCGCGTTGAGGGAGGGCCCTCACCTTTGCATGGAAGCAAGGAGCTCCGATGTTCGCACACTCCAGCCGGACGACTCCGCCCGCCCCCAAGAAACTCACCGTCCACGAAACGACTCGCCCCATCCCTTTGCCGGAACAGGAGAAACGTCCGTTCTGGCGCGAGCACGGTTTCATCCTCCTGGTTGGGGTGATGGCGTTCGCAATTCGACTCCAGGGTCTCTCGCGGCGGCAGTTGATCTATGACGAGACCCTCCTGCTCGATCCTGAAGGGCTCGGACTCGGGCTGATTGAGTTTGCGCAGAAGCTCTGGACCGAAACCACCTACAACCCGGGCTGGCCGATCCTGATCTGGCTCGTGAAGCGCGTCGCCGGCCTGTCGATCTTCTGGGCTCGTTTTCCCTCGGCGCTTTGCGGGGCGCTCGCACCCTTGGCGTTGTATGCCGTCGCCCGCGAGTTCGGCCTGAAACGGATCACCGCAACGCTCGGCGCCCTCGTGATGGCCGTCGCCCTTCACCAGGTCGAGTACGGCCAGCAGATCATGCCGCACGGAGCGCTCCCGCTGGGGTGCTGCCTGAGCGTTTGGCTCGTTTCGCGGATGGGGCGTCGGGAGGTCTGGAACTACCCGGGACAGATGGTCGCGCTCTCCGCTGGATTGGTGGCGGTCTTTGGTACGCTCATTTTCTTGCACAACTCGACCTTGCTGCTGGTTCCTCTTCTGCTGGGCTACTGGCTCTGGACCGTCTCGAGGCCAACGGCGGCCGCGGCCGGCGATGACCCACGAGCACGTCGCCTGGCCGTGGCGAGCTGGGTCGTCTGCACGGCGGCCATCGGATTCACGTCACTGGGCTGGTTTATCGCAAAGTCCGGCAAATCCGACTGGAACCATCTCCGGCCGTTCTTCATGGGTACCTTCAAGCACGCGCCCGACCGGGGGGTGGTGTCCGACAGCCTGGCGGTGCTTGACTACTGGTATGTGGGCCCAGGGACGCCCTCAACCAAGCTCGAGCCGGTGACCCTGCGCGACGTGGCCTACTTCACGACGACGCGCATCTTCGATCTGATCGGCGGCCAGTTCAAACTGCGCGGGGAGCAGCAGTACACGCTGATCTTCGACGTCCAGAACAACCATTTCACGGCCAGTGATTTCCGGCATTTCCGCAAGCATCTTTATTTGTGGCTCTTGCCGTTAGGGATGGTGTTTCTCGTCGGGAGAGGCGTGTTCCGGGCGTTGACCGGTAGGGCGGGGCCGATTGGGTCGCGGTGGGTGTTCGTCGCGGGAATGACGCTGGTGCTCCTGCTGGCCCTGAGCGCCGTGCGGCTTTTCCCGCTGGGCGGCATCCGGCATCTCATCGTGCTGAGCCCGTTGGTGATCCTCACCGCGGCGCTTGGTCTGGAGAGCGCGTCGCGACGGGTCACACTGGTGTTGACGTCGTTGTGCCTCGCCTGGATGACCGCCAGCGTCGTGGCGCTGCCCGAGTTCTACCGGACGACTCGCGACCGGCTGGGTTTCGAGCGGCTCCTCAGCGAGGCGGCGAAGTACGGCGTCAAGGACTTCGTCGCCGCGGACACGATTTGCTCCGAAGGGACATTGCGGCTGGCGGCTGCACAAGGGACTGATTGCCAGATGATCCCCGCTGACAGCGAGAAGTTTGCGGAATGCACCCTGCGGCATCGCCCCTTCTTCATTTGTTCCCTGAGCGACCCCATTCTCGAAACCACCGAGAAGGGGAAAGAACCCACTCCGACGAAGTTGCTCAAGCAGCTTGCGCACCCCCTGGCCAACCTGCGCAACTACCGGGCGATCCAGATCGCGAAGCCGGTGTGGCCCAAGGTTTGGCTCGACTGGACCGTCTGGTACCTGGAGCCGAAGGAAGGACCGTACTCGCCCGAAGTGGCCGAGGTCGGCGAATGCAAACGAATGGGCCAGAACACCGCCGCGGCGCTTGTCGTGCGGTTTAGCAAGCCGATGCGTGCCGACACCATTAACAGCAAGACGATCCAGCTCGTCTCCCTGGGGAAGAATGGCTTCGTGGGTGCTCCGTTGTTGCCGATCGACGTGCACTATTTCGAGTCGTCGCAGACCGCCGTGATCACGCCGCGCGAACCGCTGGCGGAAACGTTCCACATGCTTGCCATGTACCGGGACATCGTCGACGAGGACGGCCGGCCGCTCGACTCCAACAGCGACGCGTTCTTTCATCTCTTCACAAGCCTGCCCAACCCGTTCGCTGAAAAATCCGATCGGAGCTGGTCGTTCCGAGCGGAGATGGGCTTCGTGAGCAGCAAGCTGTAGGTGATGGCGTGCCGCAGTTCGCGGCCGATTCAGGGGTTTGACGTTGGCGCTATGAGGGTGATTGTTGCTTAGCGATCCTAAAAAAGGGGACTGGCTCCGAGCCTTCGAGGTGCCCGTCCCCGTTTTTTACGGCCGTATCAGCCGTCCGGAGTGTCCAGGAGAGATTGCAACCTTACCGCGAGTGCTTCAGGCAATCTCGCTGGCCACGTTTCGTCGATGAGTCCGACACTCAACAGGTCGCGGAGATGTGTCCGGTCCTTGTCACGAAACGAGGTGAGTTTCATCCGGACCAGCGCGTCCAGGCGCAAGACCCGAAACGCTTCTGACGGCTCCGATTCGCTCACATCCGGAGCCGGGAAGGCATGATCCGAGCGGACGCGTTCGCCCGCGAAGACCACGTGGACGGCGTCACGAGGTTTCGCGTCCGGCCCGTCGAGGAACATGTCAATGCTGGCAACGTGACGATAGAGAAAGCCTGCTGCCTCAAGCGCTTTCGTGACCGCGTCGAGGTCGGAGCGCACGATGAGCAAGTGCACGTCCTGAGTGAAGCGAACCGCTGACTGATCGACCTGCCCGACCCAGGCGGCGACTGCGTTGCCACCGATCACGGCGTGCGCGACACCCGAGTTTTCCAGCGCACGAGTCGCGCGCATCAGGCGGATCTTGACGAGTTCCACGGCTCGTAGGGTCCGCTCCCAGGATTGTATGCCCAAAGGTAGAGGGCTCATGACACCATCCTACCGCTACCGGCGGCGGCGGACAAATGCCGAACCTGCTCAGCGAGGATCGCTGCACCATCGTAATTCAAGCCACACCCTCGCGCCGGCGACTTGCCATGCGAGGTCCCAGCAGGGCCCCCAAACCTGCCGCGAGCCAGGCGAGAATGCAGTGCCCGAGCAGCAGGTACGGATCGTCCGGTGCAGCGTGTTCAGTCGCCTCTGGACTATCCTGCGCGAGATGCAGCACGCCGTCCCGTACGTAGTACGTCATGTCGAGTTGCGCGAGGATGAGAGGGAGGGTGGTGCGGAGAGGAAGGCCTTGGACATCGATCTGGATCGATGTTGTCGTTGTCCTCTGGCCGAATTGGAGTTCGACCGGGTCGAGAAAGATCGGAATGCCGTTGTCGCCGGGCGCTTCAGTTTGCTGCTTGATGTACTTCAAGACGTCCTCGAACGACGTTTCTTGCGGGAATTGCATGTCGATTCGTTTGTCTAGTTTCTGCCAAACGCGGAAGTTGCTCGTAGAGTGGAGGGGGACCGAGCCGTAGAGCGCCTGGACTGACCGGATCAAAGGGGTCCGCATGACGCCGAGAAACGAGTTGGCCGGCTGGCCGACGAACCGGTGGGGGCGATCGGGGAGCGCGGTCAAGTGATAGATGAGGTAGAATCCACCAAAGAGCGCGGCGCCGAACCACTCCGCGCGGCACAAATCCCGGCCCAAGATCGCGCCCAGGATCGCGGCGCCGAGCATCGTGCATGTCAGCAAATAAACGGTACCTGCGATCAGTTCCTCGTTGTGCGGAACTCCAACCAAGGTTAAGAGGACGAGCAGCGTCGATCCGACAAATGCGCCGACGGTCGGTCGACGCCAGCCTCGAAAGCGGATTCGCTCCACTCGCTCGGCGGGGAGCCCGGTCGCGTTCGGGGCAGGTTTCCTCACCCGGCAGACGCCGAGGGATGCACAACCCCCCAGTGTCGCGAGCAGCAGCGCCCAGACACAATGACCCACGGCGGGATAGTAGAAAGGATCATACCAGGGCCGTTGGCCCTTCGCCGCGCCGTGAGGCATCACATGGAACATTGGTGCCAGCGCGTCCAGGACTCGCGTCGTCGGCAACCGTGGTAAATGCGGAGTCTGCGATCCCCAGAACGCCAGCCACATGTATCCGCAGCCGAACGTGCAAAACCCCAACCACCAAGGTCGCTCTCTCGCGGGACGGCAAAGCGCCGCGATCGCGCCGCAGGCGAACACACCGAGTGTGACCAGGAACGTCACTCCACCCCAGGTCTCCGTGGCGTTGCGGAGCGCGGCCAGACCGAGCGAGATGACGACTGTCACCCACATGATCCCGCCGATCGTGACCTGGCGCCATCGTTTCATGGGTGCTGTCGGCCAGAGCGTTTTTGACTCAAGTGGGGGATTCGCTCGTCAGTGCGCAACGACGAGAATCACGATCATTATGACAAAGAGCAAAGCCGCCGCGCCGATGGCGGCGGCAATCATTGCGCCTTGCTCTTTCGAGGCCGCCACGGTTGTGCGGTAGGGGTCGTAACCGTCGGCAAAGTCCGCTTCCATCACCTTCGCCCCGGCCGGTCGTTTCAGGCGGATCCGGGTGTCGTCGAACTTCTCGACGAGGACCCATCCTCCCTTCTTCTCTTCCTCGAGCACAGCGCGGAGCTTTTCGGGCGTCCGGAAGGACCCGAAGGGCGACCGCATGATCTTGAACTCCCAGCCTTCGGCCAGGTCTTTTGCGTTGTACGGGGTCATCTCTTCTTCCTCGCGCCGCATCAACTCCGCGGCGGCCGCGGCAACAGCGCCGAGGTCAACGACTGGTCCCACACTCATGGTACGGTCTCCAGGGGCTCGCAATGAAGTCGTTCGTTAGACATTCGCGAGCCGGCGCGAAATATCAAGACGCATCTGGAGCCGGTCCGCCAGGCCGGTGTAGACTGACCTGGAACGTGACTGATGCTTCGACTCTAAGCCGCGTCCGATCAAGGCTTTCCGACGCGAAGGGTGAGCACAAGGTCCTTTGGTTCCAGCCAGTCTCCTGCCTGCGCCTCGATCCACGACACCACACCGTCCACAGGCGCGCGCAGTGTGAATCGCGCCTTTTGTTCGCCTTTCTCATCCTTTACGGCCTCAATCTCGTCGTCGGTCAACCCGTAGACTGCCAGCCGATCGCGCGCAAGCGCTTGGTCGAGACGGCTTTTCTCCAGGTCATTCTGCGTGTCGACATAAACTAGCGTCGAAAGTGCCCCTTGCTTGTGGAGCTTCTCTCGAGCTTCGAGAAGCCTTTGGTCGTGCTGAAACTGCACGTCCTTCGTCAACAATTCGTTCTTCGCGGCGATGAGGTCCGTGCTGAAGAGCTCCGCGATCGGGTCGCCCGCCTTGACGGCCTCTTCTTCGTGCACGAGCACCTTCTCGACGAGACTCGCGAATCGGACGCGGACGTTGCGTTGATTCTCGACAGCTCTGCGGCTCGGCGCCCTGCCCTGGCGTTTGGTCAGGTCCTGCTGTGCGGCGAGCAGGTCGTTCAGCTTCCGTTCCAACTGGTCGATGCGTGCCTCGAGAGCTTCCGTCGTGGCCGCTTTCGCGCGTGGCTCCCCGCCCTGCGGCGCGGCAGGCGCGGATGGCGGTTCCTTG
>DAIDJG010000317.1 GCA_027451445.1 Singulisphaera sp. | reverse complement strand
CAGCGGAAGCTGAGTTACTTCACCATTGGGATCAGGTGGGTAAGGTTCTGTCTGAACCACGATCGCAGCCTTCCCGATAACTTGACCCCGGTCCCGATCTAGCAAAAGTGTCGGGTGGCCAGCCCACAAGGGGGGAGGGAGCTAAATCCTTCGTCTGCTTGGGCTTAGCCCTATTTGAACGGTATTGCCCCTACCCCCCCTTCCCAAGGGGGGGAGTTATATGTCGCTCTCGCCCGAACGGAAAAAATGACGGCTGACCATATCGTGTGCCATTCAAACGTTAAGCGGTCTAGCCCCTGTTACGAGGCTTCCAGGCCAAGCATCACCCGCTCCACCACCGGCTCGAGCTGGATCCGCAGCCGTTTCACTTCAACCGAAGCCGCCTCGCACTCGCGCGAAATCTGCTCCATCCGCGCCTGGGGAATCTTGGACGACGAGATCAGGACCTCGTCCACGCGCTGCTCCTTGCAGATCGCGAGGAACGACCCGTTCCCGCCGAACACGCGGAAGCCGTGGATCACCTTGCCCTTCTTCAAGGGGTCGTCGTCGAGGAAGCCGACGAGGCAATACGAGAGCGCCCGGTTGTTGAGCAATTCGCGGGCGAGGAGCTCGCCCCCATCGCCGGCGCCGTAGATCAGGACCCGGCGCTCGCCGCTGGGGACGGGGGCCGGCAAGAGCCGGCGGAGTAGTCGGAACGTCATGCGGCTACCCGAGAGCAGCAGCAGCAGGATCAACGTGTCGAGCACGAACACGGTCCGAGAAACCAGGTCGACGCGGCCGGAGAGCAGCAGGTACAGCAGGGCAATCGCCGATCCCACGACCACCGCCTGCACGTACACGAACAGGTCGTCGACGCTGACGTAGCGCCAGATCCCCCGGTACACGCCCAGCAAGAGGAACGATGTCATGTTCACGAACACCAGCACCGGCACCACCTGGAGGAATTGCCCCCGGGCGGCGTCGGTCGTGATCGGGCCGAAGACCAGGGCGTAGGCGGTGTAGTACGAGAGGACGACGAGCGCCACGTCGAGCAAGACTTCAAAGACGCGACGCTTGTGCGAGAGATCGACGATCCAGGAGACGAGCAGCGTCTCGCGGGCCTCGGTCTCCTCGTAGACCTTCACGCGGGCCAGGTGGACGCCGAGCAGGGTCAGCAGCACGACGAAACCGGCGATGACGGCCAGGCTGATGTCGAGCGCCTGGTGCCGTACCAGCACGGCGATCAGGCCGGAGAGCGCGGCGAACGCGTAGAGCATCCAGACGGCCTTGCGCTCCGACAGGCCCAGGGCGACCAGCCGGTGCGACGTGTGGTCGCGGCCCCCTTGCGACGCGGGGCGGCCGGCCAGCTTCCGCAAGATCGTCACGAGGATGGTGTCGAAGATCGGGATGCAGAGGGTCAGCACCGGGACCGCCAAAACGGGGAGCAGGCCTCGCGAACGGCCCGATGTCACGTTGAGCAACGAGGCACTTGCCAGGAAGAAGCCGATGAACATCGAGCCGCAGTCGCCCATGAAGATTGACGCGGGGTGGGAGTTGTAGACCAGGTAGCCGAGGAGCGCGGCACTCAGGACGGCCAGCATCAGGGCCTCGGTCGGCTGCCCGTTCATCGCAAAGTTGAACGCCAGGAAGCCGCCGGCGATCAGTGCGATCCCGGCCGCCAGGCCGTCCATGTTATCGAGCAGGTTGATCGCGTTGGTGACGCCCACGAGCCAGAAGATGGTGATCGCCATGTTCAGGGGCACCGAGCCCGTCCACGGCAGCGCCAGGCCCGACGCGATGACCAGGGTCGCACCCAGCACCTGGCCGATCAGCTTCTGGTAGGGCTTCAAGTTGCGGAAGTCGTCGATCAGCCCCAGCAGGAAGAGGAACGTGCTGGCGAGGATCACGACGAGGCTGTGTTGACTGATGGGGATGCAGGTCAAGGCGACGAGGACCACCGTGGCGGCGATCGCGACCCCACCCAGGAGCGCGGTGGGCTTCTGATGCCAGCGATCGGTGCGCGGACGGGCCACGACCCCGGCGCGGCGGGCGAGGGCACGGACGAGGGGGGTGAGCAGCAGTGAGAGTCCCAGGGACAGTCCGACCGTGAGCAAGGGATCCATTCTGCCGAGCATGGTGTTTCCTCTTGAGGAGAGAGGATCGCGGCAGTCCTTGCCAGTTCGGTCGACGCTGGCGGGGAGAGGAGCCCGCCACGAAGCGCCGCGCTCAGCGGCCGTTGGCGGCGAGCGCCTCGGCTTCGGCGGCGGGCGTCTTCACGCGAGGGGAGTCGCCGGAGCGAAAGTGCGTGATCACACGATGCAGAATCTCGTCGAGCGCGACCGTGGGGCGATAGCCAATGAGTGCGCCGATCTTGCTGATGTCGGGCACCCGGCGCGGCATGTCCTCGAAGCCTTCCTCGTAGGCCTCGTCGTAGGGAATGTGGACGATCGGTGACGGGCTGTCGGTCAGGGCCTGAACGCGCTCGGCGAGGGTCTGGATGGAGACCTCCTCGTTCGAGCCGATGTTGAAGACGTGACCGACAGCGTCGGGGTGGTCCATGAGGCCCATGAGGGCGCGGACGACGTCGCCGACGTAGGTGAAGCAGCGGGTCTGAGAACCATCGCCGTAGACCGTGATCGGCCGGCC
>DAIDJG010000316.1 GCA_027451445.1 Singulisphaera sp. | reverse complement strand
CCGCACGTGGTGGGACTGAGAGTCTGTCCCACAAGTCCCGGGAGCGTGGAAAATGGGGACTGGCTCCGGACGTCTTCGGACGGTGCCTGTCCCCTTTTTCCACGCCCGCTCCGCCGGAAAAGGGGGACAGGCACCTCGAAGACTCGGAGCCAGTCCCCATTTTCCGGCTCCGCTCCACTTCCGGGACAGACTCTAAATGACAGATGGCAGATGGTAGATGGCGAAAGAGCGGTGAGAGCCCCGTTACCTTGGCTCGTGCGCTCGTCGGCTAGACATCATCTGACATCTTGCATATGCCATTTTGCATCTCGCATCTGCCATTTCGCAACTGCCATTTCGCCGGGAGCTGTACCCGCGACAAACCTCACACCGAGGCAGAGGGCTTCTTGAACGCGTGGACCGAGACAATCTCCGGCCGGATGATCTTCTCGCCCGCCGAGACCTGAAAGCCTTTGCGATGCCGTTGCGCAATGGTCTTGTTGAGGGCGTGGTCTTCGGTCAGGACCGTGGCGACGGCACGTTGGCGCCTCGGGTCGAACGAGTCGCCCTCGACGACGAACGGCTCGACGCCCTGGCGGTAGAGAATGTCCTCAATCCCCTGCTGAAATCCCGCCATCAGGTCGAGTAATCGTCGCGCATGGCCGTCGTGGTCGGGGTGTGCGGAGACGATCTTGCCAATGTCGTCATGGAGTTGAATCAGATCGACGAAGACGGGGCGCAAGACGTTCAGAAGCAGGTCCTGCTTGTACTCCTGAAGCTCGGCATGCAAGCGGTCGACCACCTTTTCACGCGTTGCCTCCGCGCGAATCTCCCGGTCGAACAGCGTCTGCAAGGCATCGAGTTTTTTTTGGACGGCGTCGCCCACGGCGTTCAGGGCCTTGAGCACGTCGTCCGTGCGATCTGGACCTGGAGCCGACAGCGGTTCGGAGGGCGGAGCGACGGCCTCATCCTCGGTTGAGATCGAGTCATAAGCGGGGGCCGGCAGGACGAGCGCCGTGTCGGCGCGGCTCACGTCCTCGACTGCCGGAGCAGCGTCGAAGGCAAGGGTGTCTTCGGGGGGCTCATCATCGGTCATCGCACGAGGGTCGGGCTTGCACCTGACCGCCTCCTCGGTGTCGGAGCGGAGGAACCACACAAATGACAAGACGATCGGTCTCAGGATAGAATCGTACGCCTGATGGAGAGTTCACGATTGACACCTTGGGGAGCCGCCATGTCACGCCTGGACCGCCGTCTGCTCGTCGCTTGGTTTGTCTTGAGCTTCGCTGCCACGGTACAGGCCGGCGACAATACCAAACCCGCGCGTGACGGACACTCCCTCGATCTCGCCTCCGTCGAACGATACGGCCCGGCGTACCGCTACCCGCAGGCGGGCTGGATCGTGCTCCACGTCGAAGGGCAACCGTACGAACGCGGTTACCAGCACGGCCGGCTCCTCGCGCCGGAGATTGGCGACTATCTCCGGCTCCTCGCTTCCAAGAAAAGCCCCAAAGCGCCGGGGGAAGCGTGGCGCGAGGCGCGCACGCTGGTCAATGCGCTCTTTCTGCGGCGTTACGATAAGGAATACCTCGAGGAAATGAAAGGGATCGCCGACGGCGCAGCGGCAGCCGGCGCAAAGTTCGACGGACGTCCTCTCGACCTGCTCGACGTGGTCGCCCTGAACTCCGAGGTCGAAGTCCTGTTCCTCGAATCCGCCCTTCACGCCACGGCCAACGGACTCGAAGGCCAGCGGTTCGCCGAGCCGGCCGATCGGGCCGCTCGCTCGGCTCCGCCCGAACACTGTAGCGCCTTCGCCGCCACGGGTCCCGCGACGGCCGACGGCAAGATCGTTTTCGGCCACATCACGATGTTCAGTCTCGCCTTCGTCCGCCATTTCAACATCTGGCTCGACGTCCATCCCAGTCAAGGGCACCGCGTGCTGATGCAAACCTATCCGGGCGGCATCCAGAGCGGCATGGACTACTACCTCAACGACGCGGGACTGTGCGTGGCCGAAACCACGATCGCCCAAACCAAGTTTGACATCGAAGGCACGGCGCTCGCCTCTCGGATCCGCAAGGCGCTCCAGTATTCCGACTCGATCGACAAGGCCGTCGAGATCCTCAAGTCGACCAACAACGGCATGTATACGAATGAGTGGCTGTTTGCCGACACCAAGACGAACGAGATCGCGATGTTCGAGCTGGGCACCCATAAAAGCAAGCTCTGGCGCTCGAGCAAGGACGAGTGGTTCGGCGACACCAAGGGCTTTTACTGGGGCTGTAACAACGGCAAGGACCTGGAGGTCCGGCTCGAAACCGTGGCGAGCCTCGAAGGCAAGCCGGCGAACTTGGTCTTCCACCCGTCCGACCGCGATATGACGTGGCTCCGGCTTTACCGCGAGCACTTCGGCAAGATCAACGAAGGCTTTGGATTCCTTGCGTTCACCACTCCACCCTTGTCGGCGTTTCCCTCGTGCGACGCCAAGTTCACGACGTCCGCTCTGGCGAAAGACCTCAAAACGTGGGCCGTTTTCGGACCGCCCCTGGGCAAAACCTGGGAGCCGACCGAGTCCGATCGCGATCACGTTCCGGGCATCCGCGCCCTGGTGCCGAACGATTGGACACTCTTGACCGCCGATGCGCCGCAGAAGCGGGAGGGGAAAGCCGCGGTCGATCTCGCGTCATCGGCTAAGGCGGATTCGAAGTATCCGGATCACGCACACGACCTGCCCGCTGCCTGGCGAGGGACCATCCTCCCCGAGACGGACGCCGATGTCTGGCTCGCCGCCGCCTTCGCCGACTATGAAAAGGTCGTAGCCCAGGAACGCGAAATTCGCAAGCAGGCCAAGGGGCGAGCACTCAGCAGCGCCGAGCAGGACGTTCTCGACATGGCCATGTTTGGAGCACGTTCTCGTTACTTGACGGCGGTGGCCCGCGCGAAGGGCGACTGTGCCCTTACCTCGATTCGGGCGGACCTGACCCGCGACGAGTGGTACCACATCGCGGCAGGCAAGGGGACGCTCCTCCTCGCCGAGCTTCGAGCTCAGCTTGGCGAGGAGGTTTTCCTGAAGCTGATGGACACCTTCGGTCGAGAACACGCGGGTAAGAAGGTCTCGACGGCCGACTTCCGAAGAGCCGTCGCGGCGCTGCCGTATCAACCGCTCAAGCCCCAGTTTTTCGAAGGATGGCTCCAGGACCGCGGCCTCCCCAACGATACCGCTCCCGAAGGGTACTGGTCGATCGACTCCTTCGATCACGAACCCGAGAAAGCACTCATTGTTTACGGAACGCTCAAAGAATCCCAGGCTCAGCGAGAGGCTGCGGAAATCCTCCAGCGTCAGATCGCGCGGCGATGGTCGAATGTGACGATTCCGATCACGGCCGACCGCACCGTCTCAGACGACGAGCTCAAAACGCATCACGTCCTGCTCGTCGGGCGACCGGCCACGAACACCGTGGCGCAGAAGTATGCGAGCGTATTCCCGATCGGCTTTGGCTCGGCCTCGTTTGTGGTGCGAGGCGAAACCTACGCCCATCCAGCCTCAGCAATCATCGCCGCGGGGGAGAATCCGCGCAATCCGCACACCGAGATGGTCGTCTTCGCCGGCCTGAGCGCCGAATCGACGCGGCAATGCGTCTCGGCGCTCGGCCCCCGCGAAAGCCCAGCGGCGGAAGCGCTCCTGATTGTGCCGGGGACGAGGGCCCGGCACCTGGTCATCACCGGTTCGGAGACCGCAAAGACCGCGAAGAAGTAGTTCCGCGATCGAACCCTCGAGCGCATCACAGCGGGGTCGCGCACAGTCGGGAGGGCGAGGCTCCGTCCGAGCCAGCATTGATCCCTCGGCGAGTCTTCGAGTCGAGGGATCATCGCGAGCCGCCCAGGGGTCTGCGTCATCACACGCGGTGTTCAGAGGACTCGAAGACTCGTCCTCCGAACAAGGCTGGCTCGGACGGAGCCTCGCACCCATAAAAGAATGTATATGTGAAACACAAAACGATCTTATAAGGGTCGAGTGTGCGCAATGCGAGTGAGAACCGTCCTACAGCACGCCCTGTTGCTTCAACAGCCAAAGCACCGGGCGTTCCACGAGGAGCGGCGACGGCAACGGCTGGGGCAAATCCTCGCGCGCCGGCGCGGCATCGCCGAGGGCTGAGCACGCGAAGAACTGATGGTTCGGGAAGTTCATTGCGACACTTTCGAGGAACCCGAGCGCTCCCCAGCGTCTCAGTGCCGACTGTACTTCGTCGTGAATCGTCTGGTCGAGTGCCTCGTCGGCGGGCCTCTCGGGGAGCCCGCCGGCCCATTCATGGAGCATCGTGCCGGGTTCGAGGTTGCGGCCCCAGCGATCGAGCTTGTTCAAACAGATGGCCAGCGGCGTCTTCACGGGGAGCTTGCGAAAGAACGATCCGAGCTTGCGGATGTCCGTCAGGTAATCGGCCGGTGGGACGCGGCTTTCCTTCTCGGTGAGATGAAGGCGGCGGTCGTGCGCCACTTCGCGAATGCGGAGCGGGTCGATCAAAAAGAGCAGGCCACGGGCCGCGCTGAGGTAACGGCCCTCGGCCCGGAGCAGGTCGATATTCATCTCCCAGTCTTCGCCCGCGGTGTCAAAAAAGGAAATCAGCGCACTCTTGCGGCGGCCGCTCGGCGCGCGTTTCGTGAGACTGTAAATCAACGGCTGAAGCACCCCGCGATGGGTTTCCAGGCTTGGCGTCGCGGAATGCCCGCGGCGAAACGTGGGATCGTTGCGTTCCTCGCCGACACCGAACTGACCGCCACCATAGATGGGTTCGTGATATTCGCGGTCGTAGCGGTCGCGGATTTCGTCGGTCAAGGGATTCAAGATGAAGCCCTGTTCCGGACCGACGCGGTGGTCGAGCTCGTGGAGGAGGACGGTGACAAACGTCGTCTTGCCCACGGACTGAGGCCCGAAGATCGCGATGTGGCCAGCGTCGAGCGTGACAACCGTATCGGGCAAGTGGCTATGGCAACGAGGACAGAGATGGTAGTCGGTTGGCCGGCCACAGTGGGGGCAATCCAGAGACGCCGGCAGGATCATCCAGTCGAGGTGCCGGCGAATGCCGCGCCGTTCGTCGGACCGGGGATCGACCCACCAAGGGCTGCGCAGGGTTGAGCCGCCTCCGCCGGAGCGCCCGTTGAGAGCACGAGAAAGGACGGGGTCGGGCATCATTCGGTTGAAGTCGGACTTACAATAGTGATCGTTACAGCGAACGTGCATCTCATAAGCCGCAAACCGCTCGAAACAAAAGGGGCAACAGATTTGCCGGCGCGGTGACAGTCGGGTCAGGAGATCCAGGGGCATTGAGCACCAGCCAGGGAGTGTTCACGTGCGGACGAGGCGGAGGTACGAACCGCGGTGACGTGGCTGTCGCACGAGACTGCCTCTATCGTCGCCCACTCAGCGCGGAGATTCAACCCACAGCGACGTCCGACGGGACGAGTCGGGCTCCCAGCCGCGTCTTGCGTTCGGCCCGACGGTCGCTAAACTGGCCGCGAAGCCCTCGCGCTCTGAACTTGCCCCCCTACCCAATGCGCCCAACGCGCTTTGACACCGGAGATCACCCGCAATGCGCTCCCGCCTTCTGGCACTCGCTGCTTCGTTGCTCCTGATTGCCCCCGTGGCTCGCTCTGAGGATCCGTCCGCCAGTCCGCCCAAGCCCAACGACGCAACGCTGGGCCTGAAACCAACGTCGGACGCGGTTGTGCTCCTTGACGGGTCGAGTCTTGAAAACTGGGTCAAGACCGATGGCAAGACACCCGCCGACTGGCCGCTCTCGGACGGGATCATGACCGTCGGCAAGGGGAGCATCCAGACGGCGAAACCGTTCGGCAAGTTCCAACTCCACCTCGAATTCAACGTGCCCTACATGCCCAAGGCCTCCGGTCAGGGCCGAGGCAACAGCGGCGTCTATCTCGGCGGCATTTATGAGCTTCAGGTGCTCGACTCGTACGGTCTGAAGCTCCAGGACAACGACTGCGGAGCCATCTACAAGCAGGTCGTCCCCAAGTACAACGCCTGCAAGCCACCCCTCCAATGGCAGACCTACGACGTCACCTTCCATAAGGCTGAGGTCAAGGACGGCAAGGTCGTCAAGAAGGCCCGCGTGACCGTCGTGCAGAACGGGATCAAGACGATCGACGACGTTGAGATCAGCCCGTGCCCGGCTGGCGCCAATAACAAAGAAGGCGAGGACGGGCCTCTGCTCCTGCAAGACCACGGCAACCCCGTCCAGTATCGCAACATCTGGTACAAGCCGTTGGACTGATCCGCCGCCGTTGGCCTTGCGGAAGCGGAATCGGCGTTCTCGCGCAAAACGACTTTGCAACAGCGTCGGTCGTTGTGCTATGCAAGAACGCACGATTCCGCTTCATGAACCCAACGGCCCGGAGACTCGCGATGCTGACCCCCGTAGGATGTGCCGCCCGCCGTCAGAGGCTCTGGGACGCTCTTCCTGCCCCGTGCGACGCCCTGATCATCAGCGACCCCCAGCACCTCATTTACTTCGCAAACTACGAGCAGTCCCCCTTCGTCTTCCGCACGAATGACGCGGGGGCATTGCTCATCCTCGAGCCTGGCAAGGCCACGCTCGTTTCCGACAGCATGATGCGGCCGTTTCTGGACCAGGCGTACGCCGACGAAGTCGTCGCTCCCGACTGGTACAACGGGCAAACCTCGGCCCCGCACCGTCAGGGCCTTCTCGTACACACAGCGCTCGACCGCATGGCCAAGACGCCCGGCCGACGGATCGGCATGGAACTCGGGACCGTGCCCGGCGGGCTCGTGGAGGGTCTCCGCGCTGCACGCTCCGGGTTGAGCATCATCGACCTCGACCCCGTCGTCCGCCCTCTCAAACGCGTCAAGGATGGGGACGAGCTCGCGCTTTTGAATCGGTCCATCCGGGCCGGCGAGGCCGGACACGCTGCGGCCATGGCGAAGCTGACCCCCGGAATGTCGGAGTTGGACGCTTACCTCCTGGTCCAAAACGCCGCGATCGAGTCACTCGGTGAACCCGCCATCGTCTACGGCGATTTTGCGTCAGGGCCTCGTTGCGAGCTCGAACGCGGCGGTCCCCCGACCGATCGCAAGATCGAAAAGGGAGACCTGTTCCTCCTCGACTACTCGGTGATCGTGCGCGGCTACCGCGGTGATTTCACGAACACCTTCGCCGTCGGCGCCAGGGCAACGCCCCGGCAGCATGAACTCTTCGACGCCTGCGTCGGTGCATTGAAGGCCGGCGAAGCGCTCCTCAAGCCGGGAACGCCCGGCCGTGCGGTTGACGAAGCCGTCCGGGCCTACTTCCGGAAGCTGGGGCTCGAGGCCCATTTCCCATCCCATTCCGGTCACGGTATCGGCCTCGGACATCCCGAGCCGCCGTATTTTGTGCCTGACAGTTCCGACGAAATCGTCGCGGGCGACGTCGTCACCCTTGAACCCGGCCTCTACATCCCGGGCGCCGGCGGGATGAGGATCGAGCACAACTACCTCATCACCCCCGACGGCTACGAGACGTTGACGCACCACCGGATCGCCATCGACGTCTAAGGCCCCACAAGTCCCGGGAGCGTGGAAAGGGGACTGGCTCCGGCCGTCTTCGGACGGTGCCTGTCCCCATTTCCACGCCGGCTCCGCCAGAAAAGGGGGACAGGCACCTCGAAGACTCGGAGCCAGTCCCCCTTTTCCAGCTCCGCTCCACTTCCGGGACGGACTCTGAGCGATACTGGGAGGCGCCCGCATTGGGGCCGAGTCTCGAGCAGACTCGACCCGCGCTACAGCACGATCTCTCAGGCCCCGGCCGCCGCTTTCAGCGCGGCGATGGCCGGCGCGTAATCGGGCTCGGTGGTCATCTCGGGAACGATCTGCACGTATGTTACCGTGTCCGAAGGATCGACGACGATCACCGACCGCGCCAGGAGCGGAATGGGCAGCCCTTGCATGAGCACGCCGTAGTGCTCGCCGAAGCTGTGGTCGTGGACGTCGGAAAGGTTCTTCATGTTCTCGACCTTGGCGTCGGTGCACCAGCGGCTCTGGGCGAACGGCAGATCGAGGCTGACGGTGTAGGCGACCACCTTATCGCCGAGCGCGGTCAATTCCTGCGAGAACCGGCGTGTCTGGGTGTTACACACGCCGGTGTCGAGCGACGGCACGACATTGAAGAGCCGCGCTTTGCCGGTTGTATCGGCGAGCTTCACCAGCGACAAACCCACTGCGCACGTGAAGTCGGGCGCCTTGTCGCCGGGCTTCAGCTTGGGTCCGACCAGGGTCACAGGGTTGCCCTTGAACGTCACTTCGCCCTGCCGTGTTTCTGACATGGGTGTTGGTCCTGAGATCGCGGTTCTTGGGAAAGGCAGACTGTGGTCCTTACCGAGGGCTACAAGTTAGCCCGTCCGAGACCCGCGCCGCAAGGCGGTTCAACCACTCCGGCAAGTCCTTCGCCTACACTCTTCCACTCGCCTTGCCCAGATCGCTAGGATGATAGATAAGGAAACTCCTTCAGCAGATGCCCCGTCCGGACCATTCATGATGTTCGTCGCAGATCGCGACCCTTACCGATATGATGTCGTCGTTGTAGGTGCAGGCCATGCTGGGCTCGAAGCGGGGATGGCCGCGGCCCGTTTAGGCCTGCGGACGGCCTTGCTGACCATTAACTGCGATGCCGTGGCCCAGATGAGCTGCAACCCGGCGATCGGTGGCGTCGCGAAGGGGCAAATTGTCCGGGAGATCGACGCGCTCGGCGGGGTCATGGGCGTCGTCACCGATGCAACCGCCATCCAGTTTCGCTTGCTGAATCGCGGCAAGGGGCCCGCGATGCACAGCCCGCGCGCCCAGTGCGACAAGAAGGCTTATCAGTTTCTCGCCAAACTGCTCGTCGAGCGCCAGGAGAACCTCTCTCTTCGCCAGGAAATGGTCGAAGCGATCCTCACTGACAACGGTCGCGTTGCGGGTGTGCGCTGCCGGGGCGGGATCGAGTATCGCGCGCGTGCCGTCGTGATTACGACAGGCACGTTTTTGCAAGCATTAATGCACACGGGCGAAGTGAAAACCGCCGGGGGCAGAGCAGGGGATGCCAGCGCGGAGGGTCTGTCCGGCAGCCTGCGAACCCTGGGATTCGAGTTGCAGCGCTTCAAAACCGGCACACCCCCGCGCTTGAACGGCCGGACGATCGACTTCGCCCGTTTGGAGCGCCAACCGGGCGATAGCGAGCCCGTGCCGTTTTCGTTCCTCACGGAGCAGATTACCGAGCCTCAGCTCGAGTGCCACATTACGTACACCAACCCCGAGGCGCACGACCTGATCCGTGCGAATCTCCACCGGGCACCAATGTATTCGGGGCAGATCCAAAGCACCGGTCCGCGCTACTGTCCTTCCATCGAAGACAAGGTCGTGCGGTTCGCCGATCGGGAACAGCACCAGATCTTTCTCGAACCCGAAGGCCGCAACACTCTCGAATACTATTGCAATGGGATCTCCACGAGTCTCCCGCGCGACGTTCAGGAAGCCGTCCTTCGCGTGATCCCCGGACTCGAAAACGCCGAGATCATGCGGTTTGGCTACGCGGTCGAATACGACTATGCGCCCCCGACACAACTTCTGCCGACGCTTGAAACCAAGGCGGTCCCCGGACTCTTCTTCGCGGGTCAGATCAACGGTACCACCGGCTACGAAGAAGCCGCCGCTCAAGGGCTCATCGCCGGCCTGAACGCCGCCCTCACTGTTCAAGGTTCCCCCCCGTTCATCGTCGACCGCTCGCAGGCATACCTCGGTGTCTTGATTGACGACCTCGTCACACGCGGCGTCGATGAGCCTTATCGCATGTTCACGAGCCGCGCCGAGTATCGTCTCCTACTCCGCCACGATAACGCCGATCTTCGCTTGACCCCATTGGGGCGAGCGGTCGGCCTCGTCGATGATCAGCGCTGGTCGCGTTTCGAGCGGCGCCGAGACGCGATCGAGACTCTCCAGCACGAGCTCGATTCCGTTCGCATCCAGGGAGACACGCTGGGCCGGATTCTGCGGCGGCCGGAGACGACGTGGGACGAGCTTGTATGTCTACATCCACGCCTCGACGGTTTGACCGACGACCCCAGCGCCGTGGAGCAGGTGACGATCGAGGCCAAGTACGGTGGCTACGTG
>DAIDJG010000315.1 GCA_027451445.1 Singulisphaera sp. | reverse complement strand
GAAGCTGAGTTACTTCACCATTGGGATCAGGTGGGTAAGGTTCTGTCTGAACCACGATCGCAGCCTTCCCGATAACTTGACCCCGGTCCCGATCTAGCAAAAGTGTCGGGTGGCCAGCTTCCCAAGGGGGGGAGTTATATGTTCTCCGCCTTGGGGTGAGAGGTTGGGGGTAAGCGCATTGGGCCGCCTCGTCGTGTGCGATTCCGGCGCGGACCAATCTATGAGACCACGTCCCGCCGTTTCCGCGCCACCGTCGCAAACCGCGGCTGAGGCACCGCACGCAATACGAACCGGCTCACCTCGGGAACGCATCCGAAGCGCAGCGGGTGCTTCCCGGCGACGCCCTGGCTGACGTGCAGCAGCGTCCTTCCAACCTGGAAGTAACCGCGGTCGAATCGCCGCGAGTAGAGGCTCGGCATCAGGACCGGCCCGATCACGGGGAAACGGATCTGACCGCCGTGGTTGTGACCCGACAGCATCAGATCGATCCCCCAGCGCGAGGCCCGGTAGACCTGGTCGGGCGAATGACTCATCAGGAGTCGGAAGTCGGCGTCCGGCATCGCCTCGTGATCCGGCGAAGGTCCCCAGGGATAGGAGGTGCCCCCGAGCGCGAGCGTCGAATTCCCGATGGCGATCGCCTGCCACCGGCCTTCCAGATCGGTGAAACCCGCCTGTTCGAGGGCTTGTCGGATCTGGTCCGGATGATGGGTCAGGTCGTGGTTGCCAAGAATCGCGTAGTTCCCGAGCCGGCCGTGCCAGCGATCGAAAACGGGGGAGATCCAGTCGAGTGTGGCGTCGTCGTCGATCAGGTCGCCGGTGAACAGGACGAGATCGGCCTCCCAGTCGCACGTCTCCTCGGCGACGGCTTCGAAGAACCGTCGATCGAAACTGCGCGAGAAATGGAGGTCCGTGACGTGCACGACGCTAAGGCCGTCCCATGCGGGAGGGAGCGAGGGAATCGCAACCTCCCATTCCCGCTTGCGCAGGCGAAATGACTCGTTGCCGGGCACTTTCAACAGCCACGCCCGTTTGCCGGACCCCATGAGCGCGGATCGGCCCCGTTGCTCACTGAGGTCGATCTCGGTCGATTGTTCGGTGATCCCCTTCGGCGATTGACGGCAGGCACGCAGCACCGTCAGCGCCGGCAATACGATCGTCGCCCCAATCAAACAGAGCGCCCCATAACCCAGAGCGGGGAGTGGCCAACTCCGGACGGGGTTGTGCCACGCTTCCCAGACGAGCAGGGCGGGGAGCGACACGATCAGCGTCAACAGAAGGAGTTTGCACTGATTCCCGCGCCGTTCGTCGAGGCCGAGTCCATGGGTAACGTTGACGAGCCAGGCCATGACGACGAGGTGCCCGAGCGCGAGGAAGGGCGCAGCGAGCAAGACCTCACGACTCATGGTGGGAAGCCTCCGCCGTGGCCGGCTGGAGCGGTTGCGACGCGCCGTCGATGGCGGCGGGCTTTTTGTCGGCGGGTGCAGCGGGACGAAGCGCCTGTTCGACAGCTTCCATCAGGCGGTCGGCGCGGAATGGTTTGTAGAGCACGGTTTGCAAGCCCTCCTGGCGAGCCTTCACGATGGAGTGCGACGGGTCATATCCAAAACCCGTCATCAGAATGATCGGTACGCCGGGCTGCACGTCCCGGATCCGTTTGTACGTTTCAAATCCGTCGAGATCCGGCAGGCGGATGTCGACGATCGCGGCCGAGTACGGGGTCTGTCGCGCCAGGGCGACGGCCTCGTGCGCGTCGCGCGCAGCCTCGACGGTCGCTCCCTGGACGCCGAGCAGGTTGTGAGCCGAGCGCCGGATGTTCTCGTCGGCGTCGACCACGAGCAGGCGCGTGTTTGCAAGGCGAGGCGCCGGGCGCGAGGAACTCGGCTTGCGCTCCGGTACGATGGTGGAACCGACCTTGTGGACCAGGCTGCGGATCTCGCGAGCACGATAGAGGAGGTGCCGCAGCCGGGCGATGATGTCTTCGTCATGGCCGGCGTAACGATCGAGGACCGTGGTGGCGTCGCTCAGAATGTCGTCGAGCGGCAGCGCCAGCTCGCGCCGAATGGCCTCGACGGACGCGGCCGCGACGTTCATCTGCTCGGCCTGGAGCAGTTTGAGCGTGTTGAGGGCCGAGGCGACGTTGCGGGCGTAGATCTCGAGGAACTGACGGTCGCGATCGTCGAAGGCGTTGGGCTGCCGGTTCTCGACATTCAGCGTGCCGATCACGGTCCCGTGGTAGATCAGCGGGACTGTGAGCGAGCTCCGAGCCCCCGCGGCGCCTTCCAGATAAAGCGGGTCGGACGCGGTATCGGGACAGAGGTAGCTTTCGCCCGTGGCCGCGACGAAGCCGGTCGTCCCGTTGCCTTCCCGGCGCGCGAACAACTCGCGCTGGGCGGCCTCTTGCGTCATCCCTTCCGTGAGCAGGGGGACGAGCCGCCCCGATTCGCGGTCAAGCAGGCGGATCTCGATGAAGTCCAGCCCCAGCAGGTCCTTCATGTGCCGGGAGATGTTCAACTTGAGGAGTTCGGGCCGGTCCTCGACCCGCATGTCGACGAGCTCTTCGGGTGTGAGGTCGGCGAGCTCGTCACCGGCTTTGTGGATGGCGTTGACCTTGAGCTGCTGCTGCGTCTCGTCGGTGATGTCGCGCGTCAGCGCGATCATGTGTGTGAGGCTTCCGCTGGTATCGAAGACGGGCGTGACCGTGACGCGGATGTAGCGGTTTGCGTTGATCCGGAGCGCGGTACTCGCGGGGTTTCGGGACGCGACCGCGGACGTGAACGGGCATGGGTCGGGCCCGATGACCTCGGGATTGCCGAGGGCCCGGTAGAACTTGCTGCTCACGGTCTCGACGCTGGGATCCGCGAGGTGCTTAAACTCAGGGTTGGCCCAGGTGATTCGCAGGTCCGCATCGACGACGACGACCCCGTCCGCGATCGCGTCGAGGATCTCGTCGGCCTGGATCATCACGCCCGCCCAGCGCACGGTGGAAAGCTGCGACGAGTCGACATAAACTCCCGCGAAGTCGTTTTCGCGGAGCAAGCCGAGGGCGCGCGACATGGTGCGCGCCGTGACGACATCGTAACTGTCGCCCAGCCGCTCGCGGGCCGAGGGACCAGATTGCGCGTCGCGTTCGATGACCAGGAGTCGAGGCTTCTCAGCCACGCCAGTAACCCTCGCCTGAACGCGGCACACTCGACCTCCACCAGGGTCGCCGGGAACCTGCGCTAGAAGGTAGTATCCTACCCCGAATCGGCATCTTTCGACAAGCCAAAGGCTCACATAAGGTGGGAAAAACGGGATCTCTTCGCAAAGGCTTGGGAACCGGGTTTGAGCGTCGATCTCTCTACAATAAGTACGGTAGGATTCAGACTTTGTGTTCGCAACTCGTCCGCGTTCAGGGAGCACGGATTGCCGATAGCATCTGCCTTCGCATGCCGGCTCCGGCGATGTAAAGCGATCCCGACACGCTCTCTGCCATCCCGCGCGCTTGACACAATCGCAACCGGCTCTTTAGCATCGCTCCCAGGCATGCCACGATACCGGTGATTGAGGTTGAGGAGCTAAAGCGATGCGACTGACGGAGCGTATGACCGCCTCGCATGGAGCGCTGCTCGTCGTGGACGTGCAGGAAAAGCTGATGCCGTTGATTCCGGATCGCGGCCTGGTCGAGGCGAACGCGATTCGGTTGGTGCGTGTCGCGGAAGCCCTGAAAATTCCGGTCTGGGCGACCGAGCAATATCCCAAAGGACTGGGCCCAACGGTTCCCTCCATTGCCGACCTCATTCCTCAACGCCCGGCGAAAACCACGTTTCACTGTTGCGCTGTGCCGCAACTCCTCGAACAATTGTACGGGCGACAGATCCGCCATGTGACCCTGACGGGCATTGAAGCGCATGTGTGCATTGCCCAGACGGCGATCGAGCTCATGGGGCTGGGGTTCCGGGTCCAGATCCCGGCCGACGCGGTGGCGTCTCGCTCCAAGATGGACTGGGAGTTCGCCTTGCGTCGATTGGAGCATGCCGGGGCGGTGGTCTCGACGACCGAATCGGTCCTGTTCGAGTGGGTTGAGTGCTCCGATCGTCCGGAATTCAAGCTGGTCAGCGAGCTGATCAAGACATTCTCGCCTTCGACGAAGGCGTAAGCCCAATCCTGGAAAGGACAAACACCCTTGGCCGCGCCCTCTCGCCCCGCGATTCCCGGTCCCTTGTGCCCCTCGCCCCGGCTCCTCCTCGGCCCCGGCCCCAGCGACGTCCACCCGCGCGTCCTGGCGGCGATGGGAATGCCGCTCCTGGGGCACCTGGACCCTGAGTTCGTGGCGCTCATGGATGAGACGCAAGAGCTGCTCCGCTACGTCTTTCAAACCGAGAACCGGTTGACGCTTGCGGTCTCGGGAACGGGATCGGCGGGGATGGAGGCTGTGGTCGTCAATTTGATCGAGCCGGGCGATCCGATGCTCGTGTGCATCAACGGCGTGTTCGGCGCGCGGATGGCCGACGTCGCCGGTCGTGCGGGCGCCGACGTCCAGGTGATCGAGCGGCCTTACGGCGAGGTTTTCGACCCCGATGAGGTCGAAGCCGCGATTCAGCGGGTTCGCCCCAAAGTCGTTGGCATCGTCCACGCCGAGACCTCGACCGGCGCCTGGCAGCCACTCGAGGACATCGCCCAGATCGCGCACAAGCACGGTGCTCTGATCGCGATCGACACCGTGACGTCGCTTGGTGGTGTACCGGTTCACATCGACGAGTGGGACATCGACGCCGTGTACTCCGGCACCCAGAAGTGCCTGAGTTGCCCCCCTGCCCTGGCGCCGGTGTCGTTTGGCCCGAGGGCCATCGATCGGATCAGCCAGCGCACCACGAAGGTACAAAGCTGGTATCTCGACATGACGATGATCAAGAACTACTGGGGCAGCGACCGGGTCTATCACCACACCGCGCCGATCACCATGAACTACGCCCTGCGCGAAGGCCTGGCCCTGATCGTCGAGGAGGGCCTTGAAGCACGATGGACCCGTCACGCGCTGAACGCGAAGGCCCTCAAGGCGGGTCTCGCCGCCATGGGAGTTGGCGTCTGGACTGCGGAAGGGCACCAGCTCCCACAGTTGACGTGTGCGCGAATTCCCGATGGGATCGACGATCTGACTGTGCGGAAGCGTTTGCTCCAGGATTGGGGGATCGAAGTGGGCGGCGGTTTGGGCTCGCTCAAGGGACGGGCCTGGCGCATCGGGCTGATGGGGCACGGATCGCGGCAGGCGAACGTGACGCTGTTGCTGGCTGCGCTGGAGACGTGCCTGCGCGACCTGGGTCATCGTTTCGAGCCAGGGGCGGCGTTGGGGGCAGCCGCCGAGGTTTATGCTGGTAGCTCGAAGTCGGTGCTCGCATAGGTGACGCCGGTCCGCGTAGGGTGGGTCGGAACGCCGCACTGGGGCGCAAGGCCCACCATCCAACGCGTTAGCTCGCGTCACACCTACCGGTAACTCGAATTCTTCGGTTCTGACAAGCGTTATGATTTAAATTCTTTTTATTCAATTAACGCTGGTGAGCCAAGCTCTGGGATCTCGTGTGTTGCCGGAGGAGCAAAATGGATCGTCACTTTCGACGATCCGAGCTTGCGCTTTTCTGGCTCGCTCTCAGCGGGCTTTTTGCGATCGGCGTTCTTCATCGCTCGAATCATCTCATCTAATTTCTTTTCAAGCTGATCAATCTTGCGCTGAAGATCCAACGTCGCTGGTCCGCGGTCTCCGGAGCTATGCGCCGCGGCTGCGAGCCGCTTCGGGTTTGAGGGAACGACAAGGCGGTCACCCGGGAAGAGCTGATAGTTTGTCGACGGATCGGTACCATGGGAAATTGCCGCGTAATCCACGGGCAAGACCTGGTCTGGCTGATTTCCATGCGCCGAACGTATGAGACGCATTCGTTCCGGAGCAGCCGACCAAAGCACTCCCCCACCGGCCTGAATTGCGTCGAGTACAGTCTCTCGGCCGGTGCAAGGGAATTTCCCGACGGTCGCAAATTCTCCTAGAACATAGTAAAATTTGCTATTATAAAAGGCGACGTCAACGAAGACGGCGTCCGATGCTCTCGGCGCTACGACAACCCATCGGCCCTTCTTTCTCTCGGGCGGTTCTTCCTTCGCCGGCATATCCGGCAGCGGTAGTACTTCGACCACCTCGTTGTCAGCCGGCGGCTTCGCGCGGGCCTCTTCACGATATGGAACGAGCTCCTCGTCTGGAACGGGAGGGGTTTCCATCGGAATTGCGCGGAAGCATTCCTGGAAGAGGGTGAAGTTCGGGTCGTCTCTCGGCGGTAACGGTGGCGCAGGAGATGACGCGACGCCTTTAGGAGTCAGGTTTTCTTGACGTTCTTGCCCCTTGCTGGGTTCTGATTCGTCGCAGTCGGCGCAGTACTTCCACAATCCGAGTGTTTCGTCTTGGACATAACTACGAAGGCGGAGTATGACCCGCTCCTTTATCTGGTCCAATGTCAGGCCCGCGACGTCCAAGTCGCCGTAGAATCCCAAACTGATGGTGCCATCCGGGCGCACGAGCCGCTCGCCGCTAATCGGACGGCCCGGCAGGGCGTCGAGGACTTCCACTATGATAAGGTCGGGCGGTTGGACCACGTAGGCGGGAAACGACTTGAGCTCGGGTCGCGTCACACTCGTGGCGGCGTTAATCTCATAGAGAGATGTGAACTCGGTCAGCTCGCCCTTGCGAAGTCCCGCGTAGAACGCCCCGGCGCCGATGAAGCTGACCACCAAAAGTCCGGCGGTGACTATGCCTAAGAATCTCCACTTCATCGTTCCCAAAACTCCTTTCGAGAGGGACGCTACCTTTGTTCCGACGCCCCCCACGGCGACCTGTGAGACAGCTTTGACGGTTGCGATCATCATTGCTGAGGGCGTCGGACTCGCCATGGCCTCGGTTGCAAGTGATGAACCAACCAGAGCGACGGCGGGTGCGAGTCCTCGCCGTTCAAGCCGCATGCGCAAGCGCTCCCGGCCCCTCGACAGTCGGCTACGGACAGTCCCGACGGGACACCCGAGCCGTCCGGCCGCCTCGTGATGCGTCAAACCCTGCAAGTAGCACAGCACCACCGCCGCCCTGTAGCGCTCGGGCAGCCGCGCCACCTCCTCGTCAATCACCGGACGGAGTTCTCGCCAGCCGGGCTCCTGCTCACCCGAGTCGGCCTCCTGACCACTGAGGACAGACTCCCGTTCCTTGCGGCGCGACCGCGCGATCCGCGACCGTAGCGCAACCCGATACGCCACGCCATAAAGCCATGGCCCCAATAGCTCACGATCCCGGATTGACCGCGCCTTCCGCACCAGGACCAAAAACGTCGCCTGGAACGCATCCTCAACGTCGCTTGGATCGCGGAGCAACCGGCGGCAGACCCCCAACACAAGCGGCCCATGCCGCGCCACCAGGGCTTCGAACGCCACCTCGTCCCCGCGCAGCAGGAAGCGCTCCAGGAGGCTCCCTTCTGAAAGGCCCGCGACCGTCCCTTCCTGAAACAATTGCTCGACATAGGGCAGCGCCGAACGCGGAGCACCCGTCGCCATCGCCCAAGCCCTCCAAGCTCAAACCCGCGATTTCGTTGTATTACTGCACGGTCCCGCGGGACCAATCCATCTTTTTCCCGAAATCGCTCCGAAATCCGACGTTTTATATCCGAAGGTTTTCGGTGTCAGGACTTGCAAGACGAGTGTTTTCTCACTAAACTCAATCCATGACGTTCGTCAGAGTCGAGCCCTCATCCCCATTTCCGGTCTGATTGCGAGGGAGCCGAGCCGTGCAAGAGCTTGAAAAGCCGATCGGGCGGGTTTGGCGTCGGATGCGGTTTCAGCGGTTCTTGAGCGCCCTTGTCTGGTGCTGGGGGGTGACGCTACTGCTGGCAGCGGTGGCCATCGCGGCGGAGAAGCTGATGCACCGGCCCTTGCCGGGGGCGGATTGGTGGCCGTTCGCGATCGCGGGGGGACTCGGTGTGCTCGTGGCGGGGCTGATCGCCGCGTTCACGGGGGCCAGCCGGGTCGATGCCGCCGTGGCGATCGACCGGGTGTTCAAGCTCAATGAACGGCTCAGCACCGCCCTTACACTTCCCGACGATCTGCGCGAAAGTCCCGCTGGCCGCGCTCTCCTAACCGACGCGATCAAGCACGTCGCGGACCTGGACGTGGGGGCGGAGTTCGGACCCAGGATGCCGCGACGGGTCTGGGTGCCGGTGCTCACGGGGCTCATGGCGGTGGCGATGCTGTTCGTCCCCGAGATGGTGGAACGCCGGGCGCAGGCGAAGCTTGCCGAGAAGTTCGATCAGAAAGCGCTCGTCGACCAGACGAAGGCCCTCACGAAGAAACTCGCCCAGCAGCGCGAGAAGCTTTCGCAAGAGAAGCTGGCCGACGCCGAGAAGCTGTTGGCCCAGATCGAAAAGGCGGCGGACGACCTGGCCAAGGCGCCTCCTAGTCAGAAGGACAAGGCCCTGGTCGAGCTCAACAAGCTGCAGGACTCCCTCAAGGAGCGCCAGAAGCAGATCGGCTCACCCGAGCAGATCAACCGACAGCTCCAGCAGCTCAAGGACATGGCGCGCGAGGGGCCCGCCGAGGAGTTTGCCAAGAACCTGGCGAACGGCGACTTCATGAAAGCGATGCAGGAACTCAAGCATCTTCAGGAGAAGCTCAAGTCAGGCAAGATGACCGAGGAAGAGAAGAAGGCGCTCAAGAACCAGATCGCCGAGATGTCCAAGCAGCTCGAAAAGCTCGCGAACCTCGATCAGCGCAAGAAGCAGCTCGAGGAAGCGCTCAAGAACGGCGGGCTCAGCAAGGAACAGTTTGCGAAGGAGATGGCCAAGCTCGAGGACCAGGCGAAGGCACTCAAGCAGATGGAGAAGCTCGCCCAGAAGCTCGACGAGGTGCAGAAGCATCTCGAAAAAGGCGACATGAAAAAAGCCGCTGAAGCGATGGGCATGACCGAAAAGCAGCTCAATCAGATGGCCCAGCAGCTTGCCGAAATCGAGGCCCTCGACGGCGCCATGGCCGACCTTCAGGAGGCCAAGGAAGCCATGACCGGCGACGGCGCGAACCAGCTCGGCGAGAGCATGGACAACTTCGGCATGGGCGGCCGCCGCAAAGGCATGGGCAACGGGCTCGGCCGAGGTCGCGGTCAGGGCGATCGTCCCGAAGCGCCCGACAACACGTCGACCTACGGGGCCAAGGCCAAGAACCAGATCGTCAAGGGGAAGGCCTTTGGCAAAGGGTTCACCGAGTCGTCCAAGACCATGGTCGGCAAGAGCGTTATCGAGATCCAGAGCGAGATCGAAACGTCGGAAGGTCTGTCGGCCGACGCGCTCACGAACCAGAAGGTGCCCAAGAACGTCGAGAAGCACATCCGCGGCTATTTCGACCAGCTCAACAAGGGCAAGTGAGCGCGGGCGTCTTGAGCTCTCTGATGATCGCCGTTCTACCCCAAAACGCGAAGGGCCGGCCCATGTTGGCCGGCCCTTTTTTCATCACGTCGCAACCCTAGAGCGCCAAACGGTTGCATTGCGCACGGTGACAACCTATCAAAACGCAGAAGCATCAGAACTCCCTCCCCCCTTGTGGGCTGGCCACCCGACACTTTTGCTAGATCGGGACCGGGGTCAAGTTATCGGGAAGGCTGCGATCGTGGTTCAGACAGAACCTTACCCACCTGATCCCAATGGTGAAGTAACTCAGCTTCCGCTG
>DAIDJG010000314.1 GCA_027451445.1 Singulisphaera sp. | reverse complement strand
TACGTAAGAGTCTATAAAGCAAGTGGGGCGGAGCCGGAAAAGGGGGACTGGCTCCGAGTCTTCGAGGTGCCTGTCCCCCTTTTCCGGCGGAGCGAGAAGCGTGGAAATGGGGACAGGCACCGTCCGAAGACGTCCGGAGCCAGTCCCCATTTCCACGCCTCCCGCGCTATTGGGACAGACTCTAAGTCGAGAGCCACCGTCGCGACACAGAGGCGAACTGCGATGACGCCCGAAATCAAGCATCCCGCGTGGGTCGATGCGCTGGACAGCAAGCTGATCGACGCCTTTCCCGGCCGGGTGGTGCGCAAGGACTTGGTCCAGCGCCTGAAGGTTGGCTTCAGCATCCCCGTGTATGTGCTGGAGTACCTGCTGGGCAAGTACTGCTCGACCACGGACGAGAGCCAGATTGACACCGGGCTCAACCACGTCAAGGAGATGATCAAGGAACGGATCGTGCGCTCGGACCAGGGCGAGCTGATCAAGGCGCGCCTGCAGCGGTTTCGCTCGATCAAGATGATCGACATGGTCACCGTCAGTTTCGACGAAAAGGACCAGGGGGGCAAGTACTGGGCACGATTCGCCAGCTCCGGCCTGGACAAGGTGCACATCGACGAACGGCTCGTGTACCAGTACGAGCGGATGTTGACGGGAGGCGTCTGGGCGAACCTCGAGCTCGCCTTTGACGAAACGATCACGCACGGGGGAGTGACCCGGCCTTTCGTCTTGCAGCGCGTGCAGCCCATTCAGATTGCCAGCGCCAATCTCGACGAATACGTCCAGGCACGCCGGCAATTCACCCGGGAAGAATGGGTCGGCGTCCTGCTGCGCACGTTGGGCTATGAGCCGGCTCAGTCTGAGTTCACATGGCGACGCAAGCTGCTGTACCTCCTTCGGCTCATCCCCATGGTCGAGCGCAATTACAACCTGATCGAGCTCGGTCCCAAGGAAACCGGGAAGTCGTTCGTCTTTCGCGAAATCTCTCCTTACGCGATCCTCCTCTCCGGCGGCCAGGGGAGCGTGACCGACCTGTTCGGCTGGAAGAACCGCCGGGACAAGCCGGGGCTCGTGGTCAAATACGACACCGTGGCGTTCGACGAAGTGGCCGGCCCCAACTTCAAGTCCGCGAACGACAAGGACATGTATAAAGGATACATGGAACAGGGCTCCTTCTCGCGCGGCGACGATAAAGGGACGATTTCCGCCGAGGCGAGTATCATTTTCAACGGCAACACGCACGGCGACATCGATGCGCTCGTGGGATCGTCTCATCTGTTCAAGCCACTGCCCGAGACCATCCGAGACGATGATGCGTTTCACGACCGCTGGCATGCGTACTTACCGGGCTGGGAGATGGCCAAGCTCACGCCGAACCTGTTCACGAGCCATCTCGGGTTCATCGCTGATTACATTGCAGAGATTTTCCACAACGAACTTCGGCCGGTGAACTACACCGACGCCTATGAGCGGTACTTTTCCTTTGGCGCGCACCTTGGCCACCGGGATCGCAAGGCCGTCATGCGGACGTTGTCGGGGTTGATCAAGCTGATTCACCCCGATGGCGAGGTGTCGAAGAACGAGCTCGCGGAATACCTAACGTTCGCGCTCGAAATGCGGCGCCGGGTTAAGGAACAACTGCGCCGCATCAACCCCGGGGAGTTCGCACGCACAGAACTTTCGTTCGTCGACAAGGCGACTGGTCAAGAATATGGTGTCACCTGTCCCGAAACTCGTGATATTCCCGACCATGATGCGGCGGGCCTACCGAGCGGCGAACAGACCACGAGTACCGCCTCCGACCACCTGGACCCGCCGGGCATCTTTCATAAATACGATCTCTTGCGCAACCTGGACGCCGGAGGGATGGCGGAAGCCTTCATGGCGAGGAATCGAGAGAACGGCGAACGCGTTTTTTTGAAACGTGTCCGGCGGAACTCCACGGACAAGGATGCGCTCGAGCGCGAGATGCGAATTTACGATAAGTTGATGCGGATGAGTACACCGCATATTCTCCAGGTTCTTGATTTCCTGCGCGACGATGAATATGTGGCACTTGTCACAGAATTCGCAGACGGCGGCGACTTACAAACCCACGTCGAAGCACGCGGCAACGGGCGTGGTCTTGCGGTTGAGGAGGCGAAACGGATTGCCCTGGAGGTGGCAACCGCCCTCCGGGAACTCCACGATCAGAGTATCGTCCACCGCGATCTCAAGCCCCAAAACGTCCTTTCTCTGGGCGGTCGCTGGAAGCTCGCGGATTTTGGGATCTCCAAGAACCTGTCCCGTATCATGACCCAGAAAACGTTTCAGCGGTACGGCACGTTGGGATATGCCGCACCCGAACAATTTCAAGGCGTTGAAGCTCGCCCGAGCGCTGACGTCTTTTCGCTGGGCAAGATCATGGTGTTTCTATTGACCGGACAGACCGACGTTGACTTCGTTCAGTTCTCTGCGTGGCGCGAGTTGATCACGAGTTGCATTAATCACGCCCCACAGCAACGGCCGGAAATCACGGAGGTGATTGAACGAATTGGCTCGATTCCAGCCTAGCGGCGCTCGTTCCAGCAAGTCTGCGGGAGACCGAAGTGGCCACGCTCGAAATGTCAGGCATTGGGGCGTTTGGGACTGTCCGCCTTTCGCGCGAGTGCTGCCCGTTGGGACGCCGAAGCGGCCCACCATACCCAGATTGGGTGCCTGGCCACTACTGTCCCTCCTGGGAACGCCCGGACAAACTTTCACGCCCTCAGACTTAACACATCGCTAAATGATCAGGGATCTGTTGCCGCGCTCGCCTGTTCTCTCCGGCTCGCATCCTTTTCCCTGGTTCGCTCTTGCTCCAGCTCAGCGATTCGGCGCTCGAGGCGTTCGATTTGTTCGAGCAGCACCTTCGAGGAGGCGGTGCGGGGGTCTTCGGTCCGGGGCGGGGCGGGGTCGCGGTCGGGCTGGGGACGGCTGGCGGTGCGGAGGGTGCGGCGGTCGCGGTGCGGGCCTCGAAAGTAGTCGATGGTGGTCTCGGCGTTGGCCAGGGTGCGGTCGAGGCGGTCGGTCAGGTCTCGGGGAGAGGTGATCGGCAAGCCGTCGAGGGCAACAACGCGGTCGCCCGACCGAAGACCAGCGCGGTCGGCGGGGGTATCGTCGAGGACGCTGTCCAGCACGGCCCCCGAACCTTCGGTCGAAGTGCGGAGGGCGATCCGAATGCCGAGGTACGCCCGATCGACGCGCTGACGGGTCCGGAGTTGGTCGGCGACCCAGAGCGCGTCGCGGGCGGGGATCGCGAAGCCAACATCGTGCTCGCGCGCGGGCTCGGCCCCAGGGGTGGCCAGGCCGCTGCGAAGCAGGCCGAGCCATTCGCCGCGCAGGTTCACGATCAGGGCGCCGCTGTCCCCCGGATGGAGGGCCGCGTCGAGCTGGATCAGGCCTCCCAGGGTCCTCGAGCCGAGCTCCAGGCGGCGATCGAGACCCGAGACGGCGCCTCGGGTGACCGAGTGGCCGAGGCCGAACGGGTTGCCGATCACCAGGACCTGGCTCCCCAGTCGAGGGGGACCCGGCGGCGTGGGCAGCTTTGGGGTCCGGCTCGAGGCGCCGGGGGTCGGGATGCGGAGGAGGGTCAGGCCGGTTTCGGGATCGTCGGCCACCCAGCGCACCGGCAGGCGCCGGCCGTCGGCATCTCGGGCGAGGATCGGCGAGCCCGAAGAGGGAGAGGCGATCCGAACCGAGAGCACGTCGCTCCCCTCGGCGTCGGTATGGACGACCACCCCCGTCGCAACGCGCCGGGCTCCCGCGGACGAGGTGTCATCCGCCGTGAACTCGAGCGTCACCACCTGGCTGCGAGCCTTCGCCACGGCCTCGGCGACCCGGCGCTCTTGCTCCTCGAGCAGGTCGACGGGGGGGACCTCGCGGACGGCGAGCTTCCCGGGGCCCGGTGCCGGACCCGGCTGGACCGAAGGGTCACAGCCAAAGGGCGTCGCCAGCAGGGGGGTCAGGAGCCAGGAGAGGGATCGGCGCATGGGGAGGGGGTTGATGTGAGGATGCGAGATGAGCTAGAGCGGATAACGTTTGCATTGCACGCGACCGGTCGCTCCGGCGCGCTCACCCAACCCCTCTCAAAGGGAGAAATCTATAACTCCCCCCCGTGGGAAGGGGGGGTAGGGGGGGTGGGGAGTGGCCTCCGCTCACGATTCTTCGATTCGCCATCGCAAGCGCGTCCTCTTTCCGGAATTTACATAGCCCTACGCATACGCTCGAATCGAGCATGACGAAGGTTTTCATCAGGATGCCTGTCTTCTGTGAGGATTCGTAGCAAAGCGTGGCTTCGTCTTTTCCGGTTGTAGGAAAGTGCCGGGAGCGGAATGAGGCGCCGGTGGCTGAGGCCAACACCGCTCCCCGTAGGCATTAACCGAATGCGGTTCGTGGCGGACTTGCACTCGTCGGACGGTCACTGCCCACCCCCCCTTGCCCCCCCTTCCCAAGGGGGGGAGTTATATGTTCGCCTCACTTAAGGGATTGGCCATAGCGTTAAGTTAACGCGTATGCGCCCTAACCCCAATACCGTTCAAATAGCCGTAAACCTGGCGAACACAGGAACATAAATACTCCCTCCCCCCTTGTGGGGGAGGGCCGGGGTGGGGGGTGTCGCAGTACCTATGGCCGTTCGAACCCCCCACCCCAACC
>DAIDJG010000313.1 GCA_027451445.1 Singulisphaera sp. | reverse complement strand
ACGTAGTAAAACACCTCGGCGAAGTCGGGCACCACATTCGGCGCTCCGCCGCCGGCCGTGATGACGTGATGGATTCGCGTGAAGTCCGGCGTGTGCTCGCGCAGCAACTCGGCCGCGTGGTTCGTCAGCTCGACCGCGTCGAGCGCGGAACGCCCCTGGTCGGGCGCTCCGGCGGCATGGGCACTGGTGCCGTGGAAGCGGAACTTCGCGGCCACGCGCGCCAGGCACGACTCGTCGCCGGCGGAGTTCCGGCTCGCGGGATGCCAGTGCAAGACCGCGTCGCAATCCTTGAAGAGACCCTCTCGGACCATGAACGCCTTGGCGCTTCCCCCTTCTTCGGCCGGACAACCGTAGAATCGAAGCGTCCCCTTGAGCGTCCCCGCGCGGATCTGAGCCCCGAGCGCCTCGCACGCCGTGGCTGAGGCGACCCCGAACAGGTGGTGCCCGCAGCCGTGGCCGGCCGACATGCCATCGCGAGGCTGGCGCACCGGGACGGCCTGCTGCGACAGCTCCGGCAAGGCGTCGTATTCGCCGAGGATGCCGATCACCGGCGACCCCGAGCCGATCGTGGCGACGAACGCCGTCGGGATCCCCGCCACACCCTGCTCAACACGGAACCCGGCGGCTTTCAGACTCTCGGCGAGCAAAGCGGACGATTGCTTCTCATGGTACCCCAGCTCCGCCCAGTCATAGATCTTCAAGGCCTTTTGCCAGGCGGCGTCCGAGCGTCCCTGGACCGCTTCGTCGAGCGCGGCTTTGTCGGCGTGTGCTGGGCCGGACAGAATCACGATGCCCAGCAACGCCCAACTCAAGAGTCGTTTCCGCATGGGGCTCTCCGCTCGTCCTCGGGCCGCGCGTAACCGGAACGCGGGTCACGCGACCGAAGAGGCTCGCCGCTGCGAGCCTTCCGGCTTGCGATCGCTGTCGTCCTTCTTGGGACGGACACCACGCGTCAGGACGGCGAACGGGCTGTCGGTGTCCTGGCGCTTCAGCTTCATGTAGAGGTAGCTCTCGTAGTCGCAGGGGTAAACCGTCAACCGGCCGCCCTCAACTTCGATGACCTTGTTGGCGACCGCGCGGATGAAGTGCTCGTCGTGCGAAATGAAGCAAAGAGTGCCAGGGTAATCCTGGAGTGCCTCCTCCAGCACATCGCGGCTGGCGATGTCGAGGTGGTTCGTCGGCTCGTCCATCATGATGAAGTTGTGCGCGACGGTCAGGATCTTGGCCAGGCAGAGCCGCGTCTTCTCACCGCCGGAGAGGGCACCGACCGACTTATCGACGGCGTCGCCCGAGAACAGGAACGAGCCGAGCATATACCGAAGCGACCCTTCGCTCGCCCCCGAGTGCACTTCGCGCAGGCTTTCGAGCACCGTGGACTTCAGGTTCAGGGCTTCGACGCGATGCTGGGCAAAATACGTCGAGAACACGTTACTCCCGAGCGCAACCTCACCCTCGGTCGCCTTGTGGACGCCGGAGAGCAGTTTCATCAGGGTCGTCTTACCCGCTCCGTTGGGTCCCACGAGCACCACCTTGTCCCCGCGCTCGATTTCCAGGTCCAATCCGCGATAAACGACCTTGGTGCCGTAGGCGAACGTGACGTCGGCCAGCTTCGCCACGAGCTGCCCGCTGCGCGGGGGCTCCGGGAGTTTGATCCGCATCGTCGACGAATCGGTCTGCGGGGAGTCGATGCGGTCAATCTTCTCGATCGCCTTCAACCGGCTTTGCGCGCGGGCCGCGGTGGCGGCGTTGGCGCGGTTGCGGTCGACGAAGTCCTGCATCTGGCGGATCTTCCGCTGCTGCGTGTCGAACGAGGCCTGATGGACCGCCAGCCGGTGCTCTTTTTGGGGCAGGTGGGCCGAATAGTTCCCCGAGTAGGAGTACAGCTTGCCCATGTCGAGCTCGAACGTCTTGTTGATCACCCGGTCGAGAAAGTCTCGGTCGTGGCAGGTGATCAGCAGGGCCCCGGGATACGACCGGAGGAACTCCTCGAACCACTTGACCGTCAGCAGGTCAAGGTGGTTGGTCGGCTCGTCGAGCAACAGCAGGTCATGCTCGAACGCCAGCAGTCCGCCCAG
>DAIDJG010000312.1 GCA_027451445.1 Singulisphaera sp. | reverse complement strand
CGGTAGCTGATGTTACCGTCGTTGGCCGCGGCGAATCCCTTGGCATAAAGGCGCCGGCCGACCTCGCACATCTCTTCGCGAAGCTTCCACTCGCTCATCACCAAATCGTTGCCGGCCATGAAAGGTTCTCTCCCGTAAACGTGCTGTCTGCCGTGTTTCGAGCCTGTGTTCGTGGTGGACTGCAAGAGCTCAGAAATAGAGTTTGTCGATCAAACACGCGCAGTACGCGTCGATCGGTGTTTTCGTCTTGCCGAACGGGTTCGCCGCCTCCCGTCCTTCGCTCAGACCGATCAGGGCACCGACGCCTGCGCCAAGGTTGTCGTAGGTGATGACTTCCTCTCCGCGCTTCACCGAACCCTCGACAAGTGCCTCCAGAGGCATCGGCAGCGCGATGAGGAAACGGCTCCCCTTCAAGCTCGGATGGGCTCGAGAGAGAGTCACGCGGCCGATCACTTCCGCGATACGCATCAGCGGGCCTCCCCGATCCCGAAGCTCGGTTTCCGAGGAGCTCCCGCGCGACGAAAGCTCATCGCGAGTTGTTTCAACAAAGCCAACGGCTTGCCTGCGGGCTCAACGACAAGCAGGTTCACACCAAGGCGCTCGATCGCGCGAACGACCGAGACACAAGTTTCTGCGCTCGCGGCCCGAACGGCATCGACTCGGCATGCTTGCCACACCGCAAGGGCGCCGTCGTTCGAGAGCACGAACGCTCCGCGATCCTCCGCTTCGGAGACCCATTGCACGGTTTCTTCGAACGTGCCGAGCTCGCGCCAGGGCAGGCTTTCCCCCAGGAACGATCGTCTCAGCGCGGTCAGCACACCCGACTCCTCTTCGATCAGGAAACCCCAGTCGCCCACACTGCGAGTCGTACCGAGTTCTCGATTCGACACCCACCGGATCGCCACACTCCGAAGCTTCAATTCATCGCGTGCTAGCGGCGTGACCACGGTATCCGAACCGATCCAAATCTCTCTTAGCCCTGGCGCGAGAGCCTCCACGTGTCGCAGCGCCAGCAACCGCTCCGGGAACACCTCCGTATTCGCACGCTGTGTCTCAACCCCTCTCGGCAACTCGCGGAGAACCGACCGCACCGCGGCATCAACGCTCGTGATGCGTGCGTCGGTTCGGGTCAAATCGAGTCCTCCGGCGCTTCGCATTACGAAATCCCAAGTTCGCTGATCTATCCGTGGTCGGGGAGCCCCATGACGCTCCAGCGTCCCGGGGTCGTCCGACCGAGTTGTTCCTGAAGAGCCAGCCCGTCGTTCGTCACCAGCACCCGGTCACCTCGACCCGCTCCCAGCCTGTCGAACGCCAGAACCGGCTCGCCGTCCGGGTTGCCCGAGGCCAGCTCGAGCTGAACGACCAGCAGCCGCTCGCCCTGGAATGTCGGGTGCTTGACGGTTGAAGTTGCCGTTCCGATGACGCGGCCGAGCTGCATACAGTCTCACCTCAGCATCACAATGCCTGTTAAACGAAACGCATCCCTCCCACAATCGACGTTCGGCGCTGGCGGCAGAAGGTCAGCGGCGTCGTGACCCCTTCGCCGGTTGGCCCCGCGATCGAGAACGATAGCACCCCTTCGCCGCCCAGCCCCAGTCCTGCGGTGCACGGTCCGTTGATCACGAAGACCGTGCAGTCCATGATCTTGCCCATCTTCGTCATCACCGATGTGTCGCGCGAGTGCAGGATGGCCGTGTGACCGAACCCGTGCTCGCTCTCCTTGGCCAAAGCAATGGCGCGGTCGACGTTGGATACGCGCACGAATGGCACAAACGGCATCATCTGTTCCTGGTCGACGAACGGATGCTCGAATCCGGTCTCGCCGTAAAGGATCTGCGTGCCCTTCGGCACGGCGACGCCCGCGTGCTGGCCGAGAACCTCGGGGTCCTTGCCGACGAGATCCTTGTTCACGTGCGGCTGGCCGTCTTGACCGATGGGAAACGCAGCCTTCGTCAAGGCGTCAATCTGCGATGAGTTCAGCCGGAACCCGCCATGCCGGCCCACGGTTTCGAGCAGTTTGTCGAAGACTTCGGCGACGGCGAACACCTGCTTCTCACCGATGCAGAGGAGGTTGTTGTCAAACGCGGCTCCATCGACGATCGAACGAGCGGCATTCTCGAGGCAGGCGGTCGCATCCACAACGACGGGCGGATTGCCCGGTCCTGCGACAATCGCCCGTCGCTTGCTCGCCAGCGCCGCTCTTGCGACCTGCGGGCCACCAGTCACCACCAGCAGCTTCACGCCCTTGTGATCGAACAGAGCCGCGGCCGACTCCAGGGTCGGCGGGTCGATGATCGTGAGGAGGTCGTCGATGCCGATCGCCTCGCGGATTGCGCGATTGAACCGTCGAATGCCTTCCGCCGCGATCTTGGCGCCCGAAGGGTGGGCGTTGAAGACGACCGTGTTCCCCGCGGCGAGCATATTGATCGCGTTTCCCGCAAGGGTCGGCAGGCTGTGGGTCACTGGGGTGATCGCGCCGATGACGCCGAAGGGCGTGTAGTCGGTGAGCGTCAGGCCACCGTCGCCGGCCCAGTTGTCGGTACGCAGGTACTCGACACCAGGGACGCGAGGGATGGCATCGCGCAGCTTGGCGATCTTGTGATCGAGGCGGCCAATCTTGGTTTCGTCGAGCTCCGCACGGCCGAGCTCCTCGGCCTGGTCCGTGCAGATCCGGCGGATACAGTCGATGGCCTTCTTACGATCCTCGAGAGGACGCGTCCGAAACGCCTGGAACGCGGCGTCGGCGGCGGTCACGGCGGCGTCGGCCGAGGGGTAGACGCCGTCCTTCCCTGACGGCTTGCCGTTGGTCGGCGCGGTGGCGCTGCCCATCTGGGAGAGGACTTGCTGGACCACGCTGCGAATGAGTTCTTCAGTCATTTGCATGGCGGATACCGTCGTCAGTGGGCTCGAGTTTGGTCGGGGTCAATCGTCAGCTTTGGTCGTTGTTGCGGTTCGAGAAGATCGTCTTGCCGCCAATGTCCACGGTGTCCACCAGTCCGATGATCACGGCATCGATCGGCAGCTTCTCGGTTTCGGGCGTCAAACGGGCGCTGGAACCTTGGCAGATCAGCACCATTTCATCGATGCCTGCCCCGAGTGTGTCGACGACGACGAACGTCCTTCCCGTGGGCACGAGGCGGTCTCGCGACTTCTCGTCCACGCGGTAGGGTTCGACGGTCAGGAGCTTGTGGCCGGTCATCGACGCCAACTTCTGGGTGGCGACCACGCTACCGGTCACTCGGGCGACGAACATGGTTTGGGACTCGACGGATAACGGAAGTTTTGCGGCGCGGGCATCGCCTGCCCGAACTGGGTCATTTCTGGGCGCTCAGGATGTCGCGCGCCTGGCGAGCGACGACGATTTCTTCGTTCGTGGGGACGGTCCACACCTCGACGCGCGAGTCGGGCGACGACACCTTGCGCTCGGGGGGACCGGATGAGTTCGTGCTGGGATCGAGGTGGATACCGAACCAGCCGAGGTCCCGGCAGACGCCGGAACGAATGCGAACGGAATTCTCGCCAATGCCCCCGGTGAAGACGATCGCATCCGCACCGGCGAGCTCGACGAGATACGCGCCGAGATACTGGCGGGTGGACGCGATGAAGACCTCCAGGGCCAGCTCGGCTCGTGCGTTGCCTGCGGCGGCCGCGGCTTCGATGTCTCGGAGGTCACAGCCGGCGCCGCTCATCCCTTCCAGGCCTGACTTGTTGGCGAGTGTGTTGAGAATCTCCGTGAGGCTGAGGCCGGTTTCCTTGATCAGAGCGGGGAGAGCGAACACATCAAAGTCGCCGACACGGTTGTTGTGCGGCAGGCCGGACTGAGGGCTCATGCCGAGGCTACTGGCGACCGACTTACCGTTCTTGATCGCACAGACCGACGAGCTTCCACCGAGGTGGCACGAGATGATTCTCAGGTCCTTGCGGCCAAGTAGTTCGGCCATCCGGCCCGCGATGTAGCGATGGCTCGCGCCATGAAACCCCCAGCGCCGGATGCCCAACTGGGTCCAGGCCTCCGGGATTGCATAGCGCTGATTGGCCTCCGGCATCTCCCGGTGAAAGCCGGTCTCGAACGCGGCGACCAGCGGCAGCTTCGGAAACCGCTCGCCCAGCATGCGCATCGCCCGGACGTAGGGCGGATTGTGCGCGGGGCAGACGTCGTTGTAGGCTTCCATGGCCTCGAGGACGTCGTCATCGACAACGTGAACACCGGTCAGGTTGCGGGCGTGGACTGCCTTGAACCCGATCGCGGCGACCTCGTCGGCACTCTTCAGGACACCGAGCTTCGCGTCGGTAAGCTGGTTGAGGCAGATCCGCACGGCCTCGCCGTGGTCTGCGATCGGCTCGACCATCTCGGCGTCGCCGTGCGGCGACTTGATCGTTACCTTCGCGTTCTGCGAGCCGATTCGCTCGATCGCACCCCGAGCCAGGAGCGGCTCGGCGGGATCGCCGAGGTCGTACAGGCGGTACTTGAAGCTGGTGCTGCCCAGATTGGCGACGAGGATTTTCATGGCGTGCGGTGGCGGCTCAGCGCCCCGTCCCTCCGGCTCCGAAGGCGCGGCTGACCACTTCACCCGGTCGCGGAATGACATGCGCGGCCAGCAATTCGCCCGAGCGACCCGCAGCATCCGCGCCCGCTTCGACAGCAGCGCGCACACTACTCACATCGCCCCGAACCATCACGCTGACGACGCCTCCGTCGAGCTTGATGACCGAGCTCGCCAGCTCGACGCTCGCCGCCTTCAGCATCGCATCCACCGCGTTAATCAAGCAGACCAGGCCCCGCGTTTCGATCAGGCCCAGCGCGTTACCGTTCATGTAAGTGCCTTTTCGTTGTGGGGACAGACTTACGTTTTCGTGGAATGCAAGATGTCCGATGCAAGATGGCAAATGCGGGATGCGAGATGTTAGATGCAAGATGGCAAATGTCAGGCGTCGAGGAACGACATGCCCTTGAGTGTGTGCTGCTCACCGATTCGCCGCTTCCAGCATTTGCCATCTGCCATCTGCCATCCAGCATCAGCCAATGAACGTCCGCACGACCGCCTCATCCGGCCGGGGGATGACGTGCGCGCTGACGAGCTCGCCCACGCGGCTGGCCGCCTCGGCGCCGGCCTCGACGGCCGCACGCACGCTCCCGACATCGCCTCGCACGAGCGTCGTGACATAAGCGGCGCCGATGCCCACGCGGCCGACGAGGCTGACGTTGGCGGCCTTCAGCATTGCGTCGGTCGCCTCGATGACACCGACCAGTCCCTTGGTCTCAACCAGGCCAAGCGCATCGCCGTTGATGCTGCCATTGGTGGCGATGCGGCTACCTTGTCGTTGGATGGTTGCCATGGGATCAAGCTCCGTCGCTCTTGGGTGCCGTGGAGGGAGCCTGAGCGGCCGCTTTCGCGAACGTCAGGACGCCGGTCAGTTCTTCGTGCGGACGAGGGATCACCTGCACGCTCACGACCTCACCGATCCGGCTCGCCGCCGCGGCGCCGGCGTCGACCGCGGCCTTCACCGCCGCGACGTCGCCCACCACAAAGGCCGTGACCAGACCGCTGCCGATCTTGTCCCAGCCGACGAGCTCGACGTTGGCTGCCTTTAACATCGCATCGCTGGCCTCAACCAGCGCTACGAACCCTTTCGTCTCAATCATGCCGAGTGCTTCGAGCGAGGAACTGGCCATCACGGCCCTCCTTCTTTGCGGTCAATTCACAGTTCAGTGAGATCTCTCGTTGAGCTCAGGATACGTCGGTTTACAGTCAGGGGCGGAACAGCTCGACATGCGTCGCATGCGGCAGGTCACAGCAGTTCGCCTCATCGGTGTCGATATGCACTTCGAGCTTCCAGTCCTTGTGGACCCGCACGAGGAGTCCCTCGAGGACGGTCGGGCACGTCCCTTGTACTCGCATGTTCATTCGATCGAGGTGTTTGACGCCGTAGTACTCGGCGTCCTTAGGTCCCATGTGCACATGCCGCTCGGCCCGGATCACGCCCTTCGACAGCACCAGGCTCCCCTTCGGCCCGATCAACAGGCAGCCCGGCGTCCCCTCGATGTCGCCCGAGAGCCGCACCGGTGCGTCGATGCCGAGGCTGATCGCGTCGGTGAACGACAGCTCGAGCTGGCTGAAGCTCCGGCAAGGGCCCAGAATACGGACGGAGGGAATCATCCGCTGTCGGGAGCCGACCACCGCCACGGTTTCATTCGCCGCGAAGTCGGTCGCCTGGTAGAGCGTCTTCATTGGCGTGAGCTGATAACCGGGCCCGAACAGCACGTCGACGTCGGCCTGGGTCAGATGGCAGTGGCGTGCGGAGATATTGGCGACGAGGTTCGGCTTGAAGTGCGCGGTCGTTCCGTTCGCCGAGGCGCCGTTGGCACCGAGCTGCTGGCGCAAGATGGACCGGACGAGGCTCTCGATTTGCTCGCGTGCGACCAGGGTTGTCGTACTCATGCATCGGCCCTCATGCTGGCACTCGTTTCAGCCTTGCCGTTCGATGAATTCGTGAACAGAGGCGCGATATGAATCGCGACTCCCGAGTCTTCAAGGATCGTCCGGAATTCGCCCGGCAGACCCGGGTCAACCACGACGCGCTGGATGGCGTCGAGTCCGCACAGCCGGGACAGTGCAAGCTTCCCGAATTTGGAGTGGTCGGCCACGATCACGACCTCCTGCCCGCACGCCATCATCTGGCGCTCCGTTTCCACGAGCAGCACGTTCGAGTTGTACACGCCTTCCGCCACGATGCCGCCTGCCCCAAGGATCGCCTTCCGCACGCGGATGCCTTGCATTGTCGCGATCGCGAGAGGTCCCAGTGCCACCCCAGTCCTCGGATAGACGTAACCCCCGATGAGAATCAGGTCCGTGTTCTGGCTTGTCGTGAGGAGCTGCGCGATCGGCAAGCTATTCGTCACGACCTGCACCGACCGGCCCACCAGCGCTCGAGCGACTTCGTAAGTGGTCGTTCCCCCGTCCAGCAGCACCGTATCTCCGTCGTCCAGAAGCGCCGCCGTTGCCCGCCCGATCGCCTGCTTCTCCGCCGTCGCCGCGTGTTGCCGCTCTTCAAGGGCCGGCATTGACCGGACCTCGCCCGAAAAGACCGCCCCGCCGTGCGTTCGCTTCACGGATCCGGCAAGGTCGAGCGTTTCCAGGTCCCGGCGTACCGTGCTCTCGGACACCCCAACCGCCTTGACCAGCTCCTCCAACGTCGCAAACCCCTGGTGTGCGATCAGATCGAGCAGTAGTCGGCGACGCGTCTCGGCGAGCATGAAAGCCTTCTTGACGGAGTTCTCGCACAACACAGCACCAGCTTCCGATAGCGAGCAAGCTTTGTCAAGAAGCTTCACGAAAACTTGATGGATTCTGATAGAATCCGGTGGAATTTTACCGGCATCTGGGTTCAACCGATCATACGGCGGTAATCTGAGCGCTGAAGGAGGTTCAACGATGCCCGAATTGCCGGAAGTGGAAACGATGGTGCGCGGATTACGGCCGGTGCTTGCCGGGCGTGTGCTGCGTGCTGCGAAGGTGTCGGACCCGTTCTTGCTGCAGGATGTCACAGCGGAGGAGTTTGAGCGCCGGGTGCGCGGAGCGACGGTTCAAGGGGTGGCGCGGCGGGGCAAGTGGGTCGTTTTCACGTTGGCCGGACAGCGTGGGATCATCGTCATTCAGCCCCGGATGACTGGAGGCTTTTGGCTCGTCGCGCCCGATCGGCCGGACCACGTGCGCTTGACGTTCGAGCTGGACGGGTCAGACCAACGTGTCTGGTTCTGCGATAATCGACGTTTGGGGCGGATCGCCTGGTATCCGGACGAAGAGGCTGCGGAACGCGCGTTCGGGCGGTCACACGGTCCCGACGCGCTTGAAATCGGGCTCGACGACCTGGCGACGCGACTCAAGCGAACGCGTCGGGGAATCAAGCCCGCGCTGATGGACCAGAAGATCCTCGCGGGAATCGGTAATATCTACGCCGACGAAGTGCTGTTCCGCGCGGGTCTCCATCCCGAGCGTCCGGCGCATCGATTGACGATTGCCGAAGTTCGTAGGATCCACGCGGCGATCCCCGAAATCCTGAACGAGGCCATCGCCGCGGAAGGCTCGACCTTCGATCGCAATTACCGCACGGTCCTGGGCGAGGAAGGCGGATTCCTGGGTCAAAATGCCGTCTACTCCCGCAAGGGACTCCCCTGCACCGTTTGCGGCGAGGCGATCGTCAAGACGCGCATTGCGGGGCTGATCGGGCGTCCCACCTACTTTTGCCCCAAATGCCAACGGAAACCAACCCGGAAACGGCGCAAGACTTGAGAGGCCTGAGGCTGTTGTCGTCCAATGTCCGTATGGTCCCACGCCGACTCTTCGGGTATGGTGAACCTTGCACCTCGAGTCTGCACTGGCGCCGCGTTCAGGAAACCAGGATTGTGACGCGCTAGGGCCAAGGGGGGCGTCCTCGTGTCGTACCGCAGCTTCAAGCACCTTCTCGGCGAAACGAGCCTCGAGCGAAAGTGCCGCTTCATCTTCGGCGGCGGCATTTTGATCCTCGTGACGTTTAGCTTCTATTGGTACGGGCAAAAGACCGAGAGCCTCGTCATCGGCCAGACCTACGACACGGCCCGCATGCTGGTCAATCCGACGGTCAAGGACTTGCATTATAAGTCCTTAGGGAACAACAACTTCGCTTCCGTCTTCGACGGCATTTCCGACGATCTTCCGCTGCTCGACGACGTTCCCAACTACGAACATCGCATTCTGAAGCCCTACGCAGAGGGTGACAGCCAGGCTCCAAAGGGCGACGAACGCAAGGTGGAGGTCGAACCGGAAAGTCCGGAGAGCGAGGCCGCGCGAAAGCGTGTTCCTGCGAGCGAAGAGCGCAAGTTCGAACTGGATTCCTTAGCTCGGTTCGTGCGCTCGGCCGAGGCGGAGGAAGCCTTTCAGAAGACGGGGAAGCCGAAAAAACCCTTGGCGTTTGGTGATGGCTCACCAGTGTGGCGTGCGCAGATCATTCCCGGTAGGCGCGACTATCAGTATGTCCAGGCCGTTTTCTTTAAGCCGAACTGCCTGTTCGCGTGTCACGGGAAGGATGGTACATCGGTCGACAATCATTCGATGCGCACGACCGCAGATGGTCGGTTCACCAAGGTGAAGCAGGGCGACCTCGCCGGCGTGGTGTCGATCATCGTGCCAATGGAACAGACGCGGAAGAAGATTCACACCAACCGCGCCATGCTGATCACAGCAGCCCTCGTCACCGCAATTCTCGCGATGTTCGCTTCCTGGACGATCGTGCGGTATGTCATCGTCAAGCCGCTCAAGCACTTACGCGACGTTTCCGACGCGATCGCGGCCGGCAAGCTCAACATCCGGAGCCAGATTCAGACGGGAGACGAGTTCGAGGAACTGTCGCATGCGTTCAATCGCATGCTGCATAACCTCGTTGCGATGCAGCAAGAATTGCGCGAGGTGAACGGCGACCTTGATCGCAAGGTCGACGAGTTGGCCCAGGCGAACATGGCCCTTTTCGAGATGAACCGGCTCAAGAGCGACTTCCTGGCGACGATGAGCCACGAGCTGCGTACGCCTTTGAATTCGATCATTGGATTCTCGGAAGTGCTGGCGGGCAGTGAGCAGCTCCAGGACCGACAGAAGCGCTACGCGAGCAACATCCAGTCGTCGGGCAAGATGCTGCTGGGGATGATCAACGACATCCTCGACCTGGCGAAGATCGAGAGCGGCAAGATGGAGGTCCGGAGCGAGGACTTCTCGGTCCGCGACGTCTGCGAAGCGCTTGTGGGTCTCGCTCGACCAATGGCCGAACGGAAGAGCATCGACCTGGAATGCCGGATCGACGATGCGATCCCCCTTCTCAGGCAGGACGCCGGCAAAATCCGCCAGATCCTGTACAACCTGGTCTCGAACGCCATCAAGTTCACTCCCGAGGGCGGGCGAGTCACATTGCGGGCGTGGGGCGAGGGCCGGTTCGTGGTCCTGGAGGTTGCGGATACCGGGATCGGGATCGCCGAGGAGGATCGCGACCGGATCTTCGAGAAATTCCGCCAGGCCCGCGCTCCGGGCCAACCGTCTGAGGACGTTCTCACTCGGGAACATCAGGGCACCGGACTGGGTCTGTCGATCGTGCGCGAGCTCGCCCGGCTACTGGGGGGCGACGTTCATCTCGAAAGCACGCCGGGCCAGGGGAGCACGTTCACGGTGCGCCTGCCGATGCAACTGCCGGGCAATCGGAAGTTCGAGGTGAACCTGTCGGACGAGCGGGTCGACCTCTCGAAAGCCCGCCGCGTCGAGTTGCGGACGCCGCTCGTTCATCTCAACGCGCGTTCGCCCGAGCCGGTCGGTCCCGCATCCGGGTTGAGTGAACCTATTCGAGGATCTGGAAGAAATCATTGACGAGGGACATCGGAGGCGATAGACTCATTTTTCCTTCCCAGTCCCGCCTCGATGGATCCAGACTCAAGGGACGGCGTCGTCCCAGGCTGACCCCCCACACTCGAAGGCGGCTCTTCCCACGGATTCATCCGGTATGGACAAGAAGCCTTCGCGCCGGCCGCCCATCGACAGTGCCTGGCGGCGCCTCGCTTCCCAGTGGTGGTGGCTCGCCATCCCTTCAGTGGTCGTCGGTTCGCTGTTTGCTGTGTGGATCCTGTTTAACGAAGCCGGACGCGAGATGCGCTACGGCGAGTTCAAGAAGAAGCTCGTCGCGCATGAGATCAAATCCGTTAAGATCGGTCCGACCGAAATTCGGGGTGAATTGACCCAGAAGCCAGTGGGGGCCCGCACCGCCCGGTTCCACGTGGCTCGGGTCGGGTTGGAAAACAACGATCCCGATCTCGCCCGGCTCCTCGACCAGAACATTGCGGAGGGGGCATGGGAAGCCGAGACGGGGCCGTCAATTGCCGAAAGTGTTGTGCTGCCGTTCGTTCTACTGGCCGCCATGATGGGCGGCTTCTGGGTCATGCTCCGGAGGTCGGGCGGCGTGGGCTCGGCGCTGGCGTTCACGAAGAGCCGGCACAAGGTTTATCAGAAGGACGAGCGGCGGATCACGTTTGACGACGTGGCGGGCAATGCCGAAGCCGTCGCCGAACTGCGTGAGGTCGTCGACTTTCTGCGTACGCCCGAGAAATTCCGCGCCCTGGGCGGGCGGATCCCCAAGGGAGTCCTGCTGGTCGGGCTGCCGGGGACGGGCAAGACCTTACTGGCGAAGGCAGTCGCGGGAGAAGCGGGGGTTCCCTTCTTCTCGTTGAGCGGATCCGATTTCGTCGAGATGTTCGTCGGCGTCGGGGCGGCACGCGTTCGCAGTCTGTTTGCGCAGGCGGAAACGAAGTCTCCCTGCCTGATCTTCATCGACGAGCTCGATGCGCTCGGGAAGGCGCGTGGCAGTGGCGGGCCGGGTGGGCACGATGAACGCGACCAGACGTTGAATCAACTGCTGGTTCAGATGGACGGGTTCGACGCGAACCGAGGCATCATCGTGATCGCGGCGACGAATCGTCCGGAAACGCTCGACGCCGCCCTGGTTCGGCCCGGTCGGTTCGACCGCCAGATCGTTGTCGACCGGCCCGACCTCGTCGGCCGCGAGGACATTCTCAAGGTCCATGCGCGTACGGTCGCCCTGGATGACGGGATCGACCTGCGGCAGATTGCGGCGATGACTTCAGGGTTCGTCGGTGCCGACCTCGCGAGCCTCGTGAACGAGGCGGCGCTCCTGGCGGCTCGCAAAGGCAAGCCGAAGGTCAGTCACGTCGAGTTCGAGGAAGGTGTCGAGCGCGTGATCGCCGGCCCGGAGAAGCGTCAGCGAGTCATCCGGCATGACGAGCGGCTTCGGATTGCCTATCACGAAGCCGGACATGCGCTGGTGGCGCGTTCGCTGCCGGGGACGGATCCGGTGCACAAGGTGTCCATCCTGGGGCGCGGAAACGGTGCGCTGGGCTACACGATGTACCGCCCGGAGGACGACCGCTTCCTGCACACTCGCGCTTGGCTCGAGAATACCATCTGCAGTCTGCTCGGCGGTACGATTGCCGAGGAACTGATCTTCAACGACGTCTCCGATGGCTGCGCCAGCGATCTCCAGCGGGCCACGCAGATCGCCAGGCGGATGGTCACCGAATTCGGCATGAGCCCAACGTTGGGACGTGTGAGCTACCAGACGGAGGGGCGGAGTCCCTTCATCCCCGGGGGCGGCTCGAATAGCTACGAATGGAGCGAGCAAACGGCGCGTGAGATCGACCTTGAGGTCCGCCGGCTCCTCGACCAGGCTCAGGCGGCGACCCGAAAGCTGCTCAAAGAACGCCGCGCGGCCCTGGAGGAGATTACCGCTGTCCTGATGGAACGCGACACAATCGACGCGACCGAGCTGCAAGCCGTTCTCGATCGGCATCCGCATGATTCGCACGCTGCATGAAGTGACGACCGTCGCTGGCTGCTTGGCGACGGCGAGGAGAGGCCGGCGTTCGCCGGCCTGCCGCGTGTCGATGCGCCTCACGGCTTTGCCAGTGGCGTCTCGATCCAGGTCCGCTTCTCGTACGACTCCAGAACCGAGTCGGCGATGAGCTGGGCGTTCAGGCCGTCGTAGAAGCTCGGGACTGCGGGACGACCCTCCGCGATGGCGGATATGAACTCCCAGACCAAGTCGTAGCGGAAGACCGTTGCCGGCTCGCCCTGGCTGGGGTCGCGCGGACTGTCAGCCGGCTTGAGAAACTCCGACGGGACCGGCACGGGTGCCAGATCGCTTCCGGTTTTGCCGAGCAGGATGGTGTTTGGTTCGTGCAACCGGTAAACGGCCGACCCCTCCGAACCGTTGATCTCGGCCCACTCGTGGCCGAAGCCATTGCGCCCGTAACCTTTCGCCAGGGTCGTGCCCTCCCAGACGCCCGTCGCGCCGGAGGCGAACTCGCCGATGAGGCAGGACCAGTCGTCCACATCAGACTGAGCGCACGCGCGGCCGTCCGGCGTGGTCGTGCGCGGCGCAAACCGGGCGACGGCGCCACAAACTCGTGCCAGGGGGCCGAGAAGGTCCAGCGCGAAGTCGATCCGGTGGATCGTCATGTCAAACAGGTCGCCCGCACCCGCCTTGTCCTTGTACTGGCGCCAGCCCCAGCTCGTTTCCGGCCAGTCGAGGAACCGCTGGGAGCGGAAGTGCCGGGGTGTGCCCAAGGCGCCGGATTTGAGTAAGTGGCGCAGGTAGCGCATTGACGGCGCAAAACGATACGTAAAGGCAGTCATGTGGACGACGTTGGCATCGCGTGCGGCCTCGTACATTTCGCGGACTTCGTGCGCATTCAAGCCGAGTGGCTTCTCGCACATCACGTGCTTGCCCCCCCGGGCAGCGGCAGTGGCGATAGGGTGGTGCGTGAAGTTGGGCGTGGCGATGATGACGGCGTCGATCGCGTCCGAAGCACAGAGCGCGATGGGGTCGGTCGAGGCGAGCTCGACGCCCCAGTCGCCCTTGCGCTTGGCGAGGAGCCCTTCGTCGGCATCGCAAACCGCCGCCAGCTCGGCGCGCGGATCCATCCGCAAGGCCGGCACGTGATGATAGTCGCTCACTGCGCCGGCGCCGATGATGGCCACCCGCACGCGCTTCGTTCCACTGTCGCTCGACATCAACTTCACCTTTCTCGGTTTCCCCAGCCACATTCTCGGGCCGCCCGGCGGCTTGCCTTCCGCCCACCGTCGTACTATCCTGCACCCAACTTCGCAAGGGGGCCGGTTCAACCGCACTTCCCCTCTCACTCAACACGCACCGTGTGAAGGACGATCGTCATGGCGAGCGACAAGCCGATCCGTGTGGCCATCATCGGCCTGGGATTCGGGGCCGAGTTCATCCCGATTTACCAGAATTACCCCGGAGCCGAACTGGCGGCGATCTGCCGGCGCTCGCAGAAAGACCTCGACGAATGCGGCGACCGCTGGGGGATCAAGAAGCGCTATACGAAGTTCGAAGAGGTGCTTGCCGACCCCGATATCGACGCCGTCCACATCAACTCGCCCATCGCCGACCACGGTCCCCAGAGCCTGGCCGCGCTCAAGGCCGGTAAGCACGTTGGCTGCACGGTGCCCATGGGAACCAGCGTCGAGGAATGCCGCGCCATCGTCGAGGCCCAGCGTGCGTCGGGCAAGGTCTACATGATGATGGAAACTGTGGTCTATAGCCGCGAGTACCTCTTCGTGAAGGAACTCTACGACAAGGGCGAGCTCGGCCGGATTCAGTTCCTCCGCGGCTCGCACCAGCAAGACATGGAAGGCTGGCCGGGTTATTGGGAAGGCTTGCCGCCGATGCACTACGCCACGCACTGCGTCAGCCCTTGCTTGGCGATCCTCGGCGCGGCGCATGCCGAGAGCGTCGTCTGCCACGGTTCGGGACGCATCGACGAGAAGCTGATTCCCAAATACGGCAGCCCGTTCGCGATCGAGACGGCGACGTTCACGATCCGGGATTCCGACGTGGTCGCCGAGGTGACCCGAAGCCTGTTCGACGTCGCCCGGCAGTATCGC